>JAPLPG010000139.1 GCA_026400375.1 Novosphingobium sp.
CGGTCGCCACGATCACGTCGCTGACGTTCAGGGACCGCAGCAGCTCTGGCGTCGCCTCGGTCGAAAGCCGCACGTCGATGCCGGCCTCCTTCACCTCGCGCCGCAGCCACTCCAGAATGCGCTCGTTGGGTTCATAGGCAAGGCTGGCAAAGCGCAGCGTGCCGCCAAGCCGGTCGGACTTCTCGATCAGCGTCACCTTGTGGCCCAGCGCTGCCAGGCGGCGCGCCGATTCCATGCCGCCGGGGCCGCCGCCGATCACGGCCACGTGCCTTGCCCCGGTCTGCGCCGCCGGTGCCGGTTCACCTTCGAACTCCAGCCCCAGCCCGGCGTTCACCGCACAGCGTGTCGGCTCGCCCATGTAGATCGCCGAAACGCAGGTATAGCAGTAGATGCAAGGGCGGACCTTCTCGGTCTGGCCCTCGGTCAGCTTGCGCGGCAGGTGCGGGTCGGCCAGCAGCTTGCGGCCCATCGCGATGAAATCGGCCTCGCCCTTGCCGATGGTGCTGTCGGCCGTGGCCACTTCGATCCGCCCCGAACCGATCACCGGAATGGACACTGCCTTGCGGATTTCCGCCGTGGCCGGAAGGTTCCAGTCCTCCACATGCGGGATGTTCGATTCCGAATGAAGCTTGCCCACGCTGGTATCGTGGTACGATGTGATGGTGATCGCATCGACGCCTGCGGCCTCGACCATCCTGGCGTTGGCAATCGCGTCCTCGATGGTGATGCCGCCCGCCTTGCCGATCTCGCGCGAATCGATCTTGATCCACACCGGGTAATCGCGGCCCACCTCGGCCCTGATCGCGGCGATTACTTCCAGCGTCAGCCGCAACCGGTTCTCGCGCGAACCACCGTATTCGTCGGTGCGGTTGTTGGTACAGGGCGATGTGAACGATGACAGCAGGTAGCCATGCCCGCCGTGGATCTCCACGCCATCGAAGCCCGCCTCCTTCGCCCGCCGCGCGCCATCGGCGAACTGGCGCACCGCAACGGCGATATCCTCTTTCTCCAGAATCTTCAGCTCGGGCGCCTTCATGCCTGCCAGCCTGGCCAGTTCTTCCATCAGGAAGTAGTCGGTGAAGTTGCCCTTGGGCGCTGGCGGCACCGCAGGCCCCCACAGCGGGTGGCCCCAGCGCGCATGGCTATATCCGGCCACGAACCCGCCGTGATGCAGTTGCGCGGCGATCTTTGCACCATGCGCGTGGACCCGGTCGGTCATCTCTTTCAGCGCCGGGATGAAGCGATCATCCGAAATCGCGGTCTGCTGCATCGCCACCGCACCCACCGGATCAGCGCCGCGCCGCCCTTGGCCTGCTCCTCGTGATAGGCCATGATGCGTTCGCCCACCGTGCCATCGTCTTCCGAAAGGCTGACCCCCATCGCCGTCACCGCAATGCGGTTCTTCAGTTCCATCGTGCCGATGCGGCCGGGCGAAAGCAGGTGCGGATAGAGATTGGAGGACACAGGGCGGGTCTTTCCATAAGGATGAGAAACTGCATGACATCGCCGAAACGCCGTTTGGGCTTGCCATTGCGTAATCAATGCGCGATTGAAATACGATAATCAAGGGTGTGTGCCGGGTTTCTTGCATTTATTGCGAAACCGCACCCCATTCGGGAGCATGATGTCATGGCGCGCGATGCCGAAGTCTTCAACGCTGGAACGGCCGTCATCACCGGCGCTGGATCGGGCATCGGGGCGGGGCTCGCCCGCCGCGCCGGGGCGCTTGGCATGCACGTGGTGGTGACAGACATCGATGCCGCCGCTGCCGCCCGCACGGTTGCCGAAATCGTCGCCGCGGGCGGCAGTGCCGAGGCGGAACGCGTCGATGTGTCGATCCCTGCAGAACTGGACCGCCTCGCCGAACAGGTGTTCAACCGTCACGGCGAAGTGCGCCTGCTGATCAACAATGCCGGGATCGAAACCATCGGCAATACCTGGGAACTTTCGGCAGAGCGCTGGGAGGCAACGCTCGACATCAATATCCACGGGGTGATCCACGGCGTGCGCGCCTTTGTCCCGCGCATCATCGCCAGCGGCAAGGAAGCGTGGATCGGCAATCTCTCCTCGGTCGGCGCCTTCGGGCAGATGCCGGGGCAGACCGCCTATACCGTCACCAAGCACGCCGTGCAGGCGTTCAGCGAATGCCTTTATCTCGAGATGGAACTGAAGGCCCTGCCGATCCACGTTTCGGCCATCGTGCCGGGCCTGATGCGCACAAACATCTTCAATGCCGAAAGCAGCGCGGGCGAACCGGACAACGCCTCCGGTCATCGCCGCGCCATGTTCGAAATGATGCGCGATCACGGCATGGACATCGACGAAGGCTGCCGCCTGTTCCTCGAACAGATGGCCGAAGGAAAGTTCTGGGCGCACAGCCACCCCGACATGAGCGAACAGATCATCGTCGGCCGCATCCGCTTCCTGCAGGAGCAAATCCCCCCGATCATGCCCGACCTCGCCCGCCAGATTGCTGCGGATTGAGGCGGACCCCAAGCGAAGCCAAGGGGCCCGATCCACACGTCGTTGCTCCTGCGCTTTCAGCTGGCGTTGCAGCATCGCCATCAGCGCTCCTGATCGCGAAGTATTGCAGTTTTACGTAATTTTCGTGATACAATAATACGCAAGGTGTTGACAAAGCGGTGCTCGTCGCAGACCTTTCCGTCAAACACGAGCAATCCCATTAACGGGTGCTGACGGGCAGGATCGCAAGGCAATGAGCGGAAACAAGCCGGTAAACTGGAACAAGGAAGTCGACATCGTCGTCGTCGGATCGGGCGCGGGCGGGATGCTCTCGGCGCTGGTGGCGGCCACGAACCATGCAGAGGTGCTGGTGGTCGAAAAGGACAAGCTTTGGGGCGGCACCAGCGCCACCTCGGGCGGGGGCATCTGGATTCCCGGCAGCGATCAGGCCCGTGCCGCCGGGTTCGAAGACAATCTCGATGATGCCTTCACTTATGTCCGCGCGCTGTCGGCTGATAACGTGCCCGATGCCAATATCCGCGCCTATGTCGATAATGCCGCGATCATGCTGCGCTGGGTCACGGCGAATACGCCGGTGGTCTATACCTCGCAACCCTATCCCGATTACCACGCTGAAAATCCCGGCGGTTCGGTCACCGGCTATCGCACGCACCTGCCCGAAATGCTCGATGGCACGCTGCTGGGCGATGACCTGAAGACCCAGCGCCTGCCATCGCCCGCCGCCAGCCTGTTCGGCTATCTCAACTGGACGTTCGCCGAGACCTACCAGTTGCTCTATCGCGGGCCGGGCTGGCTGACGGGCCTGATGCGCAACATGGCCAAGTACTGGTTCGACTGGCCGCTGCGCTTCACCTCGCAAAAGGACCGCCGCCTTACGCTGGGCAATGCCCTGACCGGCGGCTTGCGCGTGGCGCTGAACAGGGCGGGCGTCCCGCTCTGGCTGAAAACGCCCATGCAGGAGATCGTGACCGAGAATGGCAAGGTCACCGGCATCGTCGTGGAAAAGGACGGCAAGCCCTTCCGCATCCGCACGCGCAAGGGCGTGGTGCTGGCCGCAGGCGGGTTCGACAAGAACCAGCAGATGCGCGAGGATAACGCCCCGCTCTACAGCAAGGCCTACCTTTCGGGCGGCGTCACCAGCAACACCGGCGATGCCATCCGCGCCGGAAAGGCCATCGGCGCCGGCACCATGAACATGCAGTCCGCCTGGGCCGCGCCGGTCTTCTACGTTCCGGGCGAGGATCGCGGGCGGCTCTGCACGATCGAGCGTGCGCTGCCGGGGTGCATCATGGTCAACCAGAAGGGCCAGCGCTATCTGAACGAGGCGGCGTCCTATCACATCGTCGGCCAACAGATGGCCCGGCGCGAACGCGAACACCGTGATGCCTCGCCCAGCTGGATGGTGTTCGACAACCGCTACCGCCAGCAATTCCCGATGGGGCCGCTGCTGCCGATGGTGCCCGACTGGCTTCAGGCAGGCGCGGTGAAAAGCATCATGAAGAAGGGCCGCACCATCGCCGAACTGGCGCAGGACATGGGCGTCGATCCTGCCACGCTCGAAGCCCAGATCGCCCGTTTCAACGAAGGTGCCGTCAAGGGCGAAGACCCCGAATTCCACCGGGGCGAGGCGGCCTATGACAAGATGTACGGCGATTATCGCCACCAGCCCAACCCCTGCCTGCGCCCGCTGACCGAGGGTCCGTTCTATGCCATGCCGATCTACCCCGGCGATATCGGCACCAATGGCGGCCTGCGCACCAATGCCCGCGCGCAAGTGGTGAACGATGATGGCCAGCCGATCCCCGGCCTCTACGCCGTGGGCAACAATGCCGCCTCGGCCATGGGCGAAAGCTATCCCGGCGCAGGTGTTACCATCGGCCCGGCCATGACCTTCGGCTATATCGCGGCACGTGACTTGACCGGCGCCAATGTCTGATCCGGATAAAGTCGTCCGCATCGGCGGGGCCAGCGGCGCGCTGAACGACAGCGCGATTGCCGTCCCCGGCCTGCTCACCGTGCCCGATCTGAACTACCTCGCCTTCGATTATCTGGGCGAAGGGGCCATGGGCCTGTTCCGCCGGATGAAGCAGGCCAACCCGGCTTCGGGCTTTCTCCCCGATTTCGTCGATATCCACATCGGCCCCTACCTTGCCGAACTGAAAGAGCGCGGCATCCGCGTGGTCGCCAACGCCGGCGGCATGAATCCCGAAGGGCTCGCCGCACTGATCCGCCAGCGCGCCGCCGAACAGGGCCTCACCCTGCGCGTCGCCACCGTCACCGGCGACGATGTCGAACACCTCGTGCCGCAATTGCGGGCAGAGGGCCTGACCGACATGTACAGCGGCGCACCGCTGCCGCCCGCGGACATCGGCCTCCACGCCTATCTCGGCGCCTTCCCCATTGCCCGCGCGCTGGACGCCGGGGCCGATGTGGTCATCACCGGCCGCGTGGTCGATTCCGCGCTGATCCTGGGGCCACTGATCCACGAATTCGGGTGGGGGCCTGATGATCTCGATCTGCTCGCCGCCGGCACCGTTGCGGGTCATCTGCTGGAATGTGGCGCACAGGCCACCGGGGGCACGTTCACCGATTGGCAGGACGTGCCCGATTGGGCGAACATCGGCTTCCCGGTGGGCGAATGCCGCGCCGATGGCTCGATGGTCATCACCAAGCCCGCAGGCACCGGCGGCCTCGTCTCGGTCGGCACCATCGCCGAACAGTTGCTTTATGAAGTGAGCGATCCGCGCGCCTACATGGTGCCCGATGTCACCTGCGATTTCACCGCCATCACGCTCGAACAGGTCGGCCCGGACCGGGTGCGCGTCACCGGCGCAAAGGGCCATCCCGCGCCCGAAACGCTGAAGCTGTGCGGCACCCATGACGATGGCTGGCGCTCGGTCGCGCTGATCCCGATCACCGGCATCGATGCCGTGGCCAAGGCGCAACGCACCGCCGATGCCCTGCTCGAACGCGTCGGCGCCATGCTGGCAAAGCAGGGCACGCCCCCGTTCCGCGCCACCCACGTCGAGGTCATCGGCACCGAAACCGCCTATGGCCCGCGCGCCGGCGCTCTGCTCCCTCGCGAAGTGCTGCTGAAGATCGTGGTCGATCACGCCGATTCTGCGCCGTGCCTGCTGTTCGGGCGCGAACAGACCACCGCGATCATGAACATGGCGCAGGGCACCTCGATCGCCCCGATCATCGCCGCCCCGCGCGCCTTCCCGCTGACGGGCATGGTCTTCGGCCTGATCGCGCGTGATCGGGTAACCCCGCAAGTCCACCTCGATGGTGCGGCGCTGGCCTTCACCGATCCCGTCCGACCCGGCTTCGATCCCGCCGCCCTGCCGCAGTACCCCGTGCCCACGCCGGACACGGCTCCAGACCTCGTGGAAGTCCCGCTGATCCGCCTCGCCTGGGCGCGCAGCGGCGACAAGGGCCGCCTGTTCAACACCGCCGTCATCGCCCGCAATCCAGCCTACCTGCCATGGATCCGCGCCAGCCTGACCGAAGCCGTCGTCACCGACTGGTACCGCCACCTGTTCGATGATCCCGCCAGGGCCCGCGTCGAAGTGTTCGATGTCCCCGGCATTCACGCGATCAATTTCGTCGCCCACGATGCGCAGGGCGGCGGCATCAACCTGTCGCCCCGCTTCGATGCCGCGGCCAAGAGCATGGCGCAGCACCTGCTGGAAATCCCGGTCACGGTCCCTGCAGCGCTGCTCGAAAATTTTGAAGGATAGGAAG
>JAPLPG010000193.1 GCA_026400375.1 Novosphingobium sp.
CCCAAGATCGAGTCCTTAGCTATAAAAGATGTCACATCCCAGACGAAGGCATCAGGGCCTGGCAGATATCCAAGCTCTTGGAACTCGTGGACTGCATAGGAGAGAACGCCGGCTGCCAGTACGGGGAGTGAACTGATCTACCTTGGTGCCCAATAGCCTGGCCAAGGCTTCCAAGACGCACACGGATATTCAAACGCGTCTCGTCAATGAGCCACCCCGTTCGCCCAAACGCCATCAGTCCTTGAGCGTGTCCCGGTCCGTGATCACTGTCCGCTTTTCCCTATCTGCAAGCTGGTCAGCCTCGGCTTGCCACATGGCAGAGCTTGACAGGCCGCAGAAATGTAACGCCACTAGGCAGCATGTCCACCATCGCCGATGTTGCCGCCAAAGCGGGTGTTTCCATCAAGACCGTGTCCAAGGTGCTGAACGGCGCCGACACGGTGCGCCCGCGTTTGAAGCAACGCATTGTCGAGGCGATGCGCGAACTGGACTACCGACCGGCCCTGGCGGCGCGGCAGCTGGCGAGCGGACGATCCTATATCGTTGCGCTGCTTATGCCTTATGCCGAGGGCAGCTATTATGCGCGCACGATCCTCGCGATGAGCCAGGCCTGCGCCAGACGCGGCTACCACGCCATCATCGAGACGCTCGACTTCGACAGTGATCTGGCAACCGAAGCGGTCTTGCGATTGTCCTGCAATCCCGATGCGATCGTTGTTGCCCCGCCGTTCTCCAACAATTCCTTGCTGCTGGAAAAGCTGCAAAATCTTCAGGTGCCCTTTGCCCGCATTGCGGCAAACACGGAAGGACCTGGCATTCGCATCCCCGTGCCCGGCAGGACTGCTGCATGCGAGATGACAGCGCACCTGATCGCGCAAGGCCACACGCGCATCGCGATGCTTGCGCCGCCCCACGAAAGCCTTCCCGCCGATGACCGGCGGCTGGGCTATCTCGATGCACTTTCCAACGCTGGCATTATGGTCGATCCACGACTGGTTGTCCGGACGAAATTCGGCTTTCCCTCTGGCGCCATGGCGACCCAGGGACTGCTCGCTCTTGCTGATCGGCCGACCGCCATCTTCGCCGGCAATGACCTGACAGCGCTGGGCGCGATGGCCAAGGCCCAGGAACTGGGCTTTCGCATTCCGCAGGACCTCGCGATCGCGGGATATGACAATTCCGCTGACAGCAGAATTTCTTATCCGGCGTTGACAACCGTTCATCAGCCGGTCGAGGAAATCGTATCGTCTGCTGTCGATGCAGCGCTGGGCCGAGCGATCATGGACAGTCCGTTCCCCTACCGGATCGTGGTCCGGGGTTCGACGGGCGGCGGCGAGCGCATCTGCCTGGATGACCCGGCGGAAAGAATGTTCGCCGAACATCTCCGGTAAATGACCGCAAAGAGCCGACCACCCCGGCGCCGCCGGACGCGCATGCCGTGCGGAACCTGTAAAAAATACTAGCGCTACCCTTTTTGCGTTTGACAGCGCCGTCACCGGCGAACATCAACCCTGCAAAGCTTTACAGGGAGAGAAGAATCATGAGCACCAGTGTCAGGTTCACATCCGCCAGCAGGATCATGCTGCTGGCCGGTTCAATTCTGGCCGCCATGCCAGTGGCTGCACAGCAAGCGAGCGATCAGGCGGACGATGCTATCGCACCGGGCGAGATTGTGGTTACCGCCCAGAAGCGCACCGAGCGCCTGCAAGATGTGCCGCTCGCGGTGACGGCAGTGACATCGGAAGCCCTTGCGCAGCAGAACATCAATGACACCAGCTCGCTCACGCGTGCGGTGCCCTCGTTGCAGTTCCAGCCCGGTGCCACCTCGAATGGCTCCGGCTTCCGCATTCGCGGCATCGGCACGCAGCTTTTCAGCCTCGGTGTCGAGGCTTCCGTATCGGTCGTGGTCGATGGCGTCGTTGCCGCACGTCAGGCACAGAGCTTCGCAGACTTTGCCGACATCGAACGCATCGAAGTTCTCCGCGGCCCGCAGGGCACACTGTTCGGCAAGAACGCAACCGGCGGCGTGATCAATATCGTCACGGCACGGCCGAAGGACACTTTCGGCGGCTCGATTGACGCAACTGTGGCCGAGCAGGACGAGTATCGTATCAAGGGCACGGTCACCGGTCCGATCACCGATACGCTCAAGGCTCGCGTCAGCGGCTACTACAACAATGTCGGTGGCTACATTCGCAATCTTGCCAACGGCAAGGATGTGAACGAATCCGAAGGCTGGGGCCTGCGCGGAAAGCTCGATTGGCAGGCGACGCCGGATCTCAACTTCCTGCTTACGGCTGATTATCGCAAGAGCGACACCGATTGCTGCAACACCGTTCTCGTCAGCGTGCAGAACCCGAACACCTTGACGCTGATCGCGCCGGTCAAGCCTTCGATCGACAATCGCCAGATCAAGGAAGATCAGGTTGCCAATAACAACGACCGGCAGTTCCAGGCCTCACTGGAAGCCAACTGGGACCTTGGACCTGCAACCGTAACGTCCATCACCGCGTACCAGAAGTACAAGAATGTCGCCAACAACCCGGTCGACAAGCTGAATAACCCGGCTGCTATCTTCGTACCCGGAAACGGCGTGCTGGCCACCGGGCTGACCATCGGCAAGTTCGATCAGAACGGCGGCAATATCGACCTTGACCAGTTCTCGCAGGAATTGCGTGTCGCCTCGAACGGCAACCATGATCTCGGTTATGTCTTTGGTGTGTTCTATTCCGACGTGACCGTCGACCGCGCCTTCCTGCGCGCTGCTTCGGCTTGCCCCACCGGCGGCGGCGCGATCGGCACTGTTTGCGCCAGCCCGGTGAAGTTCTCGTCCTCGCTTGCAGCGCACAACAAGACCGAGAGCATAGCAGGCTTCGGCCAGATCGAATGGCGCGTTGCCGGCGGTCTCAAGCTGATCGGTGGCTTGCGTGTGCAGCATGAGAGCACCTCGGTCGAAGGCACCCGCACCGCACCCGCCATCGCCGGCACGAGCCCATACCCGGGCAACGCGCCCAACACCGGAAAGCGGTCGGCCAGCGATACTGCTGTCACCGGCAAGGCTGGCGTGCAGTACGAATTCAGCCGCAACGCGCAGGTCTATGCAAGCTATACCCGTGGTTACAAGGGGCTTGGCTTCAACACCGAACTGGCGACCAACTTCGCCACGCAGGACCCTGTTCAGCCCGAACACGTGAACGCTTACGAAGTCGGCTTCAAGGGCCGCACCGCCGATGGTCTGCTCAGCGTTGCTGTCGCTGGCTTCATTGCCGATTATACCGACCTGCAGGTGCTCGCCAACCGTTCCGACCCATCGACCGGCCAGATCGCGTTTGTGCAGACCAATGCCGGCAGCTCGCAAACCAAGGGTATCGAGCTTGAGGCAACGCTGAACCCGGCGGAAGGCTTCTCGGTCAACTTCGGCATGACTTATGCCAAGACCAGGCTCGACGCCGATGGCCTCAGCTGTCCTCTGCAGTTCCAGGCGGCTGCAGCCACCAACATCCAGACCAGCAACTTCCCGGTCAACACCTGCTATCGCAAGCGCACGCTTGGTGCCAACGGCACCATCCTGGCGACGTCCGGCGCACTGCAGGACGTGCGCGGCGGCGAATTGCCGTTCTCGCCGAAGCTGCGTCTCAACCTCTCGCCGCGTTACGAGATGCCGCTGGGTGGAAGCGGCATGTCGGCGGTGTTCCAGGCTGGCCTGAACTACCAGTCGAAGCAGCAGTTCGCGCTCGAACAGGACCCGCTGCTGGTGCAGAAGGCCTATGCTCTGGTCGATGCCTCGATCGGCCTGAAGGGACCGGAAGGGCGCTGGTACGTCACCGGTTATGTCCGCAATCTGTTTGACAAGCGCTTCGTCACTTCGATGGCACATTCATCGCCGATCTCCACGGCGGCACTGCCATTCGATCTGGCTGCGTTCATTTCGAAGGAGTCCAACCGCTTCTTTGGCGTGAACTTCGGCACCAGGTTCTGACGAATGTGAGGGGAGCGCTGCCTGTGCTCCCCTCATCTTGCATGCTATGAATGATCATCGGTAGAGGAAAAAGAACATGGGTCGCGCAAGGCAATTTCAGAAGCGCATTCTGGGTGCGGCTGCGACGATCGTCGCCATGTCGTCCACCTGTCCGGTTGCGTGGGCCGATCCTGCGCCTGCAACAAAAGCAGCAGTGGCCGCGTCTGCCGCGCAGCAATCGCAGCAGCGCCCGCGCAACGTGATCTTCATCCTGGTCGATGACCTGCGCTTCGATGGCCTGGGCTTCCTGCAGCCGGGCATCAAGACGCCCAACATCGATCGTCTCGCGGCAGGGGGCAGCTATTTTCCCAACACCCGCGTCACCTCGTCGCTGTGCAGCCCGAGCCGCGCGACGATCCTGACCGGCATGACCGCGCGCAACCACGGCGTGGTCGACAACAACAATTCGTCCGAGGAAGGCCTGACCTTCTTTCCGAAGTATCTGCAAGGTCAAGGCTACCAGACCGCCTTCTTCGGCAAGTGGCACATGGGCAACGATACCGCCAACCCGCGCCCGGGCTTTGACAAGTGGCTGAGCTTCAAGGGGCAGGGCAACTACTATCCCAACACCGGATTGACCGATGCGCAGTTTGCCAAGGGCATGGGCCACACGCTCAATGTCGATGGCAAGGACGTGCCGCAGAAGGGCTACATCACTGACGAACTGACCGACTATGCCGTGAACTGGCTGACCAGGGAGCGCGATCCGAAGAAGCCGTTCTTCCTCTATCTCAGCCACAAGGCGGTCCATTCCGATCCGCTGCCGCCGCCGCGCTACGCCCACCAGTACGACAACTTCCAGTTCAAGCTGCCGGCCAGCGCTGCCAACACGCCGGAAAACTACAAGGGCAAGCCGCGCTGGGTCTATGACCAGCGCAATACCTGGCATGGCATTGATTTCTATTACAACTCCGACATGCCGATGACGGACTACCTCAAGTACTACTACGCGACGCTTTCGGCTGTGGATGACAGCGTCGGCCGGATCATGCAGTACCTGAAGAAGGCCGGGCTGGAGAAGGACACGCTCGTCGTGTTCACCTCGGACAACGGCTTCCAGGTGGGCGAACACGGCCTGATCGACAAGCGCAACGCCTACGAGGCTTCGGTCAAGGTGCCGCTGGTGATGTACGAGCCGGGCACCGTGCCGGCAGGCGTGGTCAACACCGGCGCCATCCGCAACCTCGATTTCGCGCCAACCTTCCTCGATCTCGCCGGCGCGCAGAAGCCGGCGCAGTTCGAAGGCAAGAGTGCCTGGCCGCTGATCACCGGCAAGGTTGCCGCCAAGGACTGGAAGGCGCCCGACTTCACGTACGAGTATTACTGGGAATGGACCTTCCCGACCACGCCCGGCACCTTTGCGATCCAGCGCGGCAACCTGAAGTACATCCAGTATTACGGCGTCTATGATATCGACGAGCTTTACGATGTCGCCGCCGACCCAGACGAGATGCACAACCTTGCCGAGGACCCCAAGTACCTCGAGACCAAGATCGAACTGCGCAAGGCGCTCTACGAGCAGCTTGCCAACCGCGATGGAAAGCACGTCATTCCCTATACCCAGCGCCAGTCGATCGGCGCGGTGCGGCGCAACCGCACTGGCACCGGCGCTGCACCTTTCCCCGACGAATGGCTGGTCGAACCCAACCGCGAGGACCGGCTCGACCCGATCGTCAATGACAGCCTCGCCAAGCAGGCCGTGCACGATCGGGGCGAAAAGTTCGTGCCATCACCGATCGTCGGCCAGGGCACCAACAGCGTCGAGCATGGCGCAAAGAGCCTGCCAACCGATACCAAGCGATAAGCCCAGGAGCCGCATCGATGACAAAGCCTTCCTCTGCATTGGCTGCCGTCGCGGCATCGGCACTGGCCATGTCGGTCACGGTGTCCGGCGCCCATGCCCAGCAGGCTCCGGCGGTTGACCTGAAGGCCGCCGATGTCCGCGCTGCGGCGACGGTCACGCAGATGAGCGCGGACGAGAAGGTCGTGCTCACCCACGGCATCATGCCGCTGCCGCTGGGCGGCCCCACGCCGCCGATCCCGGCCGATGCGATTGCCGGTGCAGGCTACATTCCGGGCATCGCGCGTCTGGGCATTCCGGCGCTGAAGGAAACCGACGCCAGCCTTGGCGTGTCCTACGTCATGGGCATTCGTCGCGATTTTTCGACAGCGCTGCCATCGGGCGTGGCCCAGGCCG
>JAPLPG010000014.1 GCA_026400375.1 Novosphingobium sp.
GCGTTACTGCTATGCAGTCCGCTGCCATGTCACGGTATGAAGGCAAGGTCGCTGATCGCAACGCCGAGCTGACCACGCAGCAGGCACGGGATGCGCAAGACCGTACTCGCCTTGAAGCCGCCAGGCTGTATCGCAAGGCCGGCCAGACTGGCGGGCAGCAGCGCGCGGCCATGGCAGCGAACGGTCTCGATCTCGGCTTCGGTTCCGCGCTTCAGGTTCAGCAAGACACGGCGATGATCACCGCTGAGGATGCCGGCCAGATTTACAAGAGCGGCGCGGAGGAGGTCCGCGGCTTCGACATCAACGCCGGGAACTATCGCGCCAAGGCGCAGGGTGCGCGGCAGGCGGCAAGTGCGGCCATCGTCAAGGGCGTGTTCGACGTGGGATCGAGCGTCTTGGGTGGGGCGAAGCAGTACGACAAATATAAACGGCGCTAAGGTTTTCGGCGCTTTGCACGAATCTCAATAACCTGCGTAACAGACTTCTCTCGCAATCTCCTGAGCAGATCTTTTTCTGCTATCGCGGCTGTCTCAAAGCCGGAGCAATTCTGAATAAACGTCCGCGCGGCAGCGATGCGATCTTGGCACCCGGCCAGTGCCGCTGTCGCGACGTCCTGCGCAGGTTCTCTACTTCGTTCGAGTTCTAAGGTCTTTTTCACCATGCAAAGCCGTATGCTGGTGCCAAGGCGATCTAAGTTTAAAGCGCGGTCAGTGTCGCATGGTTCGTAGGCGGTGTTCGCGACCGATAAAGCTATAGCAGCCAGTTTCAGCACTCGGGCCAACCCTTCGATTCAAGCTCTAACCCGCTGACCCTACGCTCGGATCATGCCGCGCGTCCAGATAGCAGAGAACGTCGTCCCGCTCGCGAGGGCGACCGACGCGAAGTTTCAGGCTGCCGACAACGGTGGAGGTCTTGGCGGTGCCATTGGCGCTGGGATGCAGAACCTCGCTAATGCCGGCGCCGACTATGCCGCTCAGCTGAAGCGCAATCAGGATCTGTTCGCCGAATCCACCGCCAAGCAGGCGGACGTGATGGCCGACACGCAGGTTCGTGCCACGCTGTATGAGGGTGAGGGGGCCTACTACAATCTCAAGGGCGCCGCTGCGATCGATGCCAAGGGCAAGGTTGTCGAGCGCTTGAACAAGATCCGCGCGGAGGCACTGGTCGGTCTGAAAGACCCGCTCGCCAAGAAGATGTTCGGAGAGGCTTTCGATAGCCGGATGCGAACCGAATTGGTCCGGGTCGCGCAGCACGAGCAAAAAGAAATCACGACCTACGGCACGCAGCAGGCACAGTCCCGTCGGGATAGCGCGCGCAACAACGCGCTGCTGAATGTCGATGATCCGAAGATGTTCAGCAGCTTCCTCGCGACAGGCGAGTCGGAGATCGAGGCGGAAGGCCGGCTGAGCGGCTGGGGCGCTGACATGGTGGCGCTGAAGAAGCAGGAGTTTCGATCCAGTGTGCGCACCGACGCGGCGGCAGCACGTGCCACGTCCGATCCCGTTGGTGCCGGTGCGTACATGATATGCACAAGGCCGATTTTACTGCGGACGACTGGGCCAAGCTCCAGCAAGGCCTTCGCGGGCCGCTCATGGAGCGACAGGCCGCGGCCGATGTGGACGGGCTCATGAACACCAGCACGGGCGCCATGGTGCCA
>JAPLPG010000024.1 GCA_026400375.1 Novosphingobium sp.
CGATATCCACCTGGCTGTTGCCCGATGTCGCGCGCGCGGTGCCATAGGCTGCACGCAATCCGTTGACCGTTGTCGTCTCTATGGTCTGTGGCGCCAGCTGCTGCTGGCTCGAAAGGCCGGCGAATGCGGCGCGAATGTACGCGTCCAGATTGCCGTTGTAGCTGGCGGTCGAAAACTCACCCTTGCCCGACTGACCGGATATGGCGACGGCACGCGTCCCATTGACCAGATAGAACCCGTTTGGCGCTTGAAACGACAGCCGCAGGGTGGGATGGGTGAACTTCGAACCATCGACAATGCCCTGTGCCGGATCATCTCCGTACGTCAGGCCAGCAATGCTTGACAGGAACGAGTCCCGATTCGTGCGACCTGTCGCGTTTGCACCGGCCCGGTTCAGCGCGGCGCGGACGCGGGATGCGGGATCGGGGTGCGTGCTGGCCCATTGCGGCACCTGATTCGCCGTGCCCTTGATTGCCGCATCCAGCGCATTCTGGTTCGCCAGACTTTGCAGCACGGTCGACATCGCGCGCGGATCGTAACCGGCGCGTTGCAGATAGGTTATTCCCAGATTGTCCGATTCGGTTTCCTGACCACGCGAATACTTCAACGTGAGCAACTGGCTGCCGGTGGAAAACAGCTCCTGTCCGATCTGGCCTAGGGCGTTGTTGCCAAGAAGCGCCCCGGATATGATCGATCCGAGCGCGCCAAGGATGGCGTTACGCTGGGCCGCACTTTCGCGCTTGGCAGCGTGCCTGGCGGCCAC
The DNA here is from genome assembly GCA_026400375.1 of Novosphingobium sp. Classification (GTDB taxonomy): domain Bacteria; phylum Pseudomonadota; class Alphaproteobacteria; order Sphingomonadales; family Sphingomonadaceae; genus Novosphingobium. Next base: position 764 of record JAPLPG010000024.1, read on the forward strand.
GTGGCCAACCTCGTGGCCAAGAACGCCGGCCAGTTCCGCCTCGTTGTTCATCAGCGCGGTAAGCTGGCGCGTGACGTAGATGTACCCGCCGGGGATCGCGAAGGCGTTGTTTACCGGCGAATTCAACAGCGTGACGGTGAAATCGCCCTTGGCATTGCTGAGGCCCGATTGCACCGCGATCGTCTTGCCGATGTTTTCGACATAGGTCGCCTGCGGGCCGGTCATCGGACCGCCGAATTCCTGCAGAAGCTGGGGATGAGCGTCAGCGCCCTGCTTCTTGTCAGCGGCGCTGATCGATTGCACGGCCCCTTGCGCATTGGCACGTCCGCCGCTCTTGATCATGCTCAAAGGCAGGGCAGACACGGCAACTACGGCCGCAGTCAGTATCGTGGCGCGCGAGCGGCGGGCAAATGACATCCTGTTCTCCCGGATGGACGTTTGATTGATGGTCAGCCCCCGGGAGCAACACCCCCAGAAAGCAGAAACATTAACCACCTTGTCGCAAATCCGGTTCCCGATTGCCAGCGGACTGATCCGATCAGGCTCCAATCTTGAGGAAACGCTCCGCCCGCAAGTTGCGCAGTTCGTCGGCCGACCTGCCGGAAAGCGCTGCCAGTTCATCGGCAATCGCCCTGCCCAGGGTGTCGCAGGCCGTTGCCGGATCGCGATGTGCACCGCCGACCGGTTCCTTGACGATGCGGTCGATCACGCCAAGCGAAAGAAGGTCCTGCGCCGTCACCTTCATCGCCTCGGCGGCATCTGCTGCCTTTTCGGCCGTGCGCCACAGGATCGAGGCGCATCCTTCGGGCGAGATCACGGAATAGATCGCATGTTCGAACATCAGCACGCGCTCTGCACTTGCCAGGGCAACCGCCCCGCCCGATCCGCCTTCGCCGACGATCGTGGCGACCATCGGCACGCCCAGCGCAAGGCAGGCCTCGGTCGAGCGCGCAATTGCTTCGGCTTGTCCGCGCTCCTCGGCCTCGACGCCGGGGAATGCGCCGGAGGTGTCCACCAGCGTCACGACCGGCAGGCCAAATCGGTCGGCCATTTCCATCAGGCGGATGGCCTTGCGATACCCCTCGGGCTTGCCCATGCCGAAATTGTGGCGAATGCGGCTTTGCGTATCGTTGCCCTTTTCATGGCCGATCAGCATCACGCGGCCGCCGCCGAACTGCGGAGCAAGCCGCGCAAAACCGCCCACGATGGCCTGGTCTTCGCCAAACCGGCGATCCCCGCCAAGTGGCAGGAAGTCGGCAAATATCCGTTCGACATAGTCCTTGAAGTGCGGGCGCGACGGGTGACGTGCCACTTGCGTCTTCTGCCACGGCGTCAGCGCCTTGTAGGTGCTTGCGAGCAAGTCGGCAGACTTGCCTTCAAGGCGGCGTATTTCAGACGAGATGTCGATATCGCCGCCGCGCGCGGTTTCGCGCAGTTCGGCAATGCGGGCTTCGAGCGCGGCGACCGGCTTTTCGAACTCGAGATAGGAAATCATGGGCCTTCCGCTAGGCGCGAGCAGCGATTTGGTCAACCTTGGGCGAGAGGATGGCGCTGGTTGACCAATTGCACCAACCGGGCGGCATCGACGTGCGTATAGATCTGCGTGGTTGCGATGTCGGCATGGCCCAGCAGCGTCTGAAGCACGCGCAGATCCGCGCCTCCTTCCAGTAGATGCGTAGCGAATGCATGACGGAGCACATGCGGGCTGACCTTCTCGGGATCAAGCCCCGCCCGCAAGGCGAGTGCGCGCAGAAGCTGGAAAAGTCGTACGCGAGAGAGGTGGCCCCCGCGTGGCGATGGAAACACGAAGCGCCCCTGTCTTTCCCCAGCCTTCCCGCTGGTCTTGTCGACTGACTTTCGCACCTTGAGCCATTCCGCCAAGGCCTTTGTCGCGCGCGCCGATACCGGCACCATGCGCTGCACGCCGCCTTTGCCAACAATGGTCAGAAAAGGCGCGTCGCGCGGCACGGCCACCAGCGGCAACGATACAAGCTCGGTTGCACGAAGGCCCGATCCGTACAGCAATTCCAGCAGGGCCAGCATGCGCAATGCATCCGAAGCACCCAGTGCCGCTTCATCTTCGGCCGTCCGAAACAGCGCCCCCACTTCATCGTGAGTCAGGAGCCGGGGCAGCGGACGGCGTATGCTCGGGCGTGGCAAGGCCGATGACGGATCGTCCGGCCGCAACGATTCATCCACAAGAAAACCGTAGAACTGCCGCAAGGCCGATGCCTTGCGGGCCAAGGACGCGGGAGCAAGCATGGCCCAGCTTGTGCCAAGCCGGGAAATGTCCTCCCGCGATGCCGCAGCCAGCGGGCCAAGGACCTGGGCCGCACCCGCAAGATCGCGGCGATAGGCGGCAAGGGTATTTGCCGCTGCGCCGCGCTGTGCTGCCAGCATCGCAAGA
>JAPLPG010000217.1 GCA_026400375.1 Novosphingobium sp.
CCAGCGCCACGGGTACGGGTGGCGATACCGCAAAGTCCACCAGCCCCACGTTGCGCACTTCCAGCTTGCCGGAGATCTGCGGATGTGGCGCGGCGATCAGGCGCCCCGCGCGCACTTCCAGCATCACGCCATCATCGCCCACCAGCAGCGCCCCGCGATCGATCAGCGCCAGCGCCAGGCTTGATTTGCCAGCCCCCGGCGGTCCCTCGATCAGGATCCCGCGCCCGCCGATGGCAACACAGCCATACTGCCGCGCCTCGGTCATTCATCGCCCTCGGCGTCGAGCGGCACGCTCAGCACCAGCCAGGCACCGGGCTTGCCGTCGGGCCGGTCGGCGATGGCAAGCGTGCCATCATGTGCCTGCGCGATGGTGCGCGCGATGGCCAGCCCAAGCCCGCTGTGCGCGCCGAACGCCTCGCCATCGGGGCGGACCGAATGGAAGCGTTCGAACACCTTCTCGCGCTCCTCGGCCGGAATGCCCGGACCGTCATCGGCCACGGCAACGTGGGCGGCATCGCCATCGCCCCACACCACCACGTCCACCACGCCGCCCGCCGGGGAGAATGAAACCGCATTGTCCAGCAGGTTTTCCAGCACCCGCTCCAGCCGCGCAGCATCGCCGCAGACCACCGTTTCGCCGCCCTCGTTGCGCAGCCGGATGGGCACGGCACCGCGCGTCCGCACATCGCGCGCGCCGACGATCTGCGATGCCAGCGCCGCAAGGTCCACCGCCACGAAGGTTGCGCGGCTCAATTCGGCGTCGATGCGGCTGGCGTCGGCGATCTCGGTGATCAGTCGGTCGATCCGCTGGACGTCATGGGCGGCGATATCGGCAAGCTGGCGGCGCAGCCCCGCATCTTCGACCCGCTCCATCGTTTCCAGCGCGCTCGATAGCGACGCCAGCGGGTTCTTCAATTCGTGCGCCACATCGGCAGCGAAAGTCTCTACAGCATCGATCCGCTGGCGCAGCGCCGTGGTCATGTCGGACACGGCGCGGGCCAGCAGCCCGATCTCGTCGCCACGATCGGGCAGGCGCGGCACCACCACTTCACGCTCGCGCCCCAGCCGCACCCGCACCGCCGCCCGCACCAGCGCACGCAGCGGCTGCACGATGGTGCGCGCCAGATAGAGCGACAGCTGCACCGACAGCAGCAACGCCAGCCCGATGATGATCACCAGCGTCTGCCGCGCATCGCGCACCGATTGCGTGATATCCAGCGCATTGCGCAGCGACAGCAGCACCTCGCCGCTATCGCCCACCGGCGTTGCCGCGGTGATCACCGGCGTGCGATCGGGGGCATAGCGCAGGAACACCTCGGTGCGGCCCGATAGGCGCGCGGCCTGTATTTCCGGCCAGCTTCCCGCCGGGCGTTCGGCGGTATCGCTGTAGGGTTCGATGGCCGGGGCATTGACGATGAAGTCCACCCCCCGGTCCAGCAGCCGCGCCGCCTGCTGATACCACGGCTCGCTCTCGGGATCGATCAGCCGGAACGATGGCGGCGCCAGCAGGAAGCTGTCGGCGAGCAGCTGGCCGCCATCATCGTAAAGCCGCAGCCGCAGCGTCTGTTCGGTGCCGATCCGCGCCAGCAGGGCCTTGCGCTCTGCCATGCGGGCATCGACCAGGCCATCGGCGGCG
>JAPLPG010000131.1 GCA_026400375.1 Novosphingobium sp.
GAAAATGATCGGGATCATCGGAACGGGCGTGCCGTGCGGCAGGAACAGGGAGAGGAAGTGGAAGACGTGCTTGGCAAAGCCGACGCCGAGCACGATGGCAAAGCTCATGATCGCGAGCACGCCGGTGACGGTGAAGTGGCTGGTGGCCGTGAACGGATGCACGCCGACCAGCGCCAGCGGCAGCAAGCCGAGCATGTTGGCGAACAGGATGAAGCCGAACAGCGAGAACACGTAAGGCAGGTACTTGCGTCCGGCCTTGCCGATGTTGGCCATCAGCAGGTTGTCGACAAAGCCGGTCAGCCCTTCGACGGCCATCTGCCAGCGGCCCGGCACCAGTTCACGCTTGGCACCGCCCGCGACGAAAACCAGGATCGCGACCGTGGTGATCGCCATCCACAGCGCCGAATTGGTGAACGCGATGTTGTAACCACCGATCGACCAGTTCTCCGTCCCGAAAAGGGTCTGGATCGTGAACTGGTGTACCGGATCGACCTTGCCTTCGGCCACGCGCAAAACCCCGTATCAGTCGAATACAACAACAGCGCCCTATTCGGGGCGCCGGCTCGAAATTCGGATGATGTTGCGGAAGGCCACGACGACCCCCATGAACAGCATCACCATCAACCCCCAAGGAGCGGTTCCGGCAAACTGGTCGATGACCCAGCCGATGAACGCGCCGCCTGCAAGACCCCCCACCAGTTCCGCCAGCACGCGGGACCCCAAGCGATAATTCGCATCGGTTTCCCCGCCTGCCTTTGGCCGGTTACGCTCTTCTTCCCGCTCTCGAAGGGCTTTCAGCCGCTTGTCGAGCGCGTCGATCCGCGCATCCTCACCGATAGGCTCAGTCCCGGACGGTTCATCATTCATGCCAATCCCCAGCCTTCCCAACCAACCTAAGCCAGTTTGCCCGACCGAAAATGCGACATAAACGACGGATGACCGCCTAGAGCGCCGCCCCCTTAGGCGGGGGGTAAGTATGAGTCAACCGTCACAAACCGTGTCTGGCCCCGGCGATGTGTGCAAATGCGAACGCCCTTCCCCGCTGATGCGGGAAAGGGCGCAGAATCCAGCAATTCAGGCTGGCGATTCGTATGCGCAAACGCGCTTACGGGCAGCGCGAATCACGCAGCGGCGGACCATCGCCGCGCGTCTGCCACGAGCCATCGGGTGCCTGGTACTTTTCGCCCGGCTTCGTATGGGCGATCAGCAGGCACCCCGACGTCAGGGCGTACTCTTCGACCGTGGCCTTGTTGGCTTGCGCCTTTTCGGCGTAGACGGCCTTGCGCTTGATGTTGATGTCCTCGACCACGGCGCGCAGCGCAGGCGCGGCGGGCGTGACATAGCCGAGATAGCCGTCCATCTTTTCGCCCACCTGCCCCGACGCGCGCGCCGCAGCATAGGCGGGATCGCGGTTCTGCGCGGCAGCGGGAGCGGGAGCGGCAAGAACACTCAGGACAAGGCCTGCGCCAGCCAGTGCGGCGATGCTCTTGCGCATTGAAACCATGGTCATCTGTCCATCCTCAAACGATTGCCGCACATCAGAAGATGTCCGGGTTGCTTTCGATCGTGGCGTTCGCATCCTGCGCGAGCCGGTACACGACCTCCTGCTTGATATTGATGTTGAGCTCGATCACGATCGGCTTGTCCGGCGCATTCACCGAAATGCAGCCGGTCGTTGCCCCGATCAAGAGCAAGGCCCCCATCAGCGGCAGCGCGAGCAGGGCGCGATGCCCGAAAAGTGATCCGATCCCCATCGTGCATCTCGTTGCAGGGTTCGCGGATCGGGTCAATTCCGGGTTCCTCATGGCAGTGTTCCGCTTTCTGCAGGCTGAATGTCTTGTGGCGTGGTGCGTGGCGTGGCGGGCAACGTTCCGGGCAGGACGATGACTGGCGTGCCGCCCGGGCGCACTCCGTTTCCGAAGCGCCCCAGCTTGCGCCCCTGCGCATCGACCAGGCCCAGGGTGCGCGGGTCCTTGACGAAGGCGGGATCGTACATCGCCTTGAACGAGGTGATGAGCTGGTAGAACGGCGCGCGGATGTTGACGTTGAACTGGATCGGCAGGTTGGCGACCTGCCGGGTGATGAAATTGCGTTTCGTGCCGGTGCCTTGCTTGACCCCGTCGAACTTCACATTCGTCACGATATCGCCTTCCAGATCGCCGCGCATGGCGATGGCCATGGTCCTGTAGTCCAGCGATTTGAGCGCATCGAACGCGAAATTGGCCATCGCGCCCATGTTCTTGTAGGTCAGCGCGCCGACATAGGAGACATTGCCGCCCGGCGCGCGGGACAGCAGCGTGCCTTCCTCGATCCGGCCGCCGTTGGCATCGAACACCAGCGGGAATTGCCCGTCGAAGATGCCGGTGGCCGAAAGGTTGCCCAGCTCCATCTTCTCCACGAACTTGGCGGCGTCGATGCCGATCACGGTCATCGTGTAGCGGCGCGCTTCGGCCACGCCCAGGCGCAGGTCGGTGGGTTCGAGGACCAGCGTGCCATCAAGGAACGGCCAGCGCGCATCGTGCAGGCGCAGCACCTGATCGGGCAGGAGCGTCAGGTCGATCACGCCATCGTTGACTTCGATGCCGGGGTTGATCGAGGCGACCGTGACCTTCTGGTGCGGCGCGCTGACCATGCCGAGCAGATCGGTGAACACGATGCGTCCCTTGAGGCCCTTGGCCGGGCCGAAGGCGGCGGCAAGGTCCATCGCGTCGGTGCCGAATGTCCCGGTGCTGGTGACGGCGCGCGGGTTCCAGTCGATGCGGCCGGTGCCGGTGACGGTGCCATCGACATTGGCGACGACGCCGAGCGCGAGGCGGGTCAACTGTGCGGGCTGGAACCCCTTGTCGAACACGAGCCCCGGCACCGAAAGATCGGCGTGGCCGGTGCCGCTGGCCAGATCGTGACGGATCGCCGCAGAGCCGACCTCACGCGATGTCTTCGCTTCGCGCAGCAAGACATTGGCGGTGATGCGATTGTCGGCCAGAGTCAGCGTCGCGCCATCGCCGTGCAGCCTTACGAAGCGGGCGGGATCCAGGCGATCGGTCAGGTCGAAGGATGCGCCGGTCAGCGTGAGCCCGCCATCGGCAAAGCGCCACTGGCCCGAGGCATTGGCGACATCGAGCGGAACGGCAGCAAGGCGGGCCTCTACCCCGCTGAAATTGCCGGTGAAGTCCTTGCCCAGCCGGGCATCGATGGCGGCCAGGCGAAAGCGCGCGGCGCTGTCGGGCGGGCCGAGAGCGACGTCGACCGCCTTGGCCGCAAGCGCACCGGGCCAGGCGAATCCGACCGCGCCGGTCGTTACCGTGACCGGCGTGCCGCCAAGCTTCCCGGCGAGGTCGAGCGACGGGGTTCCCGCGGCGAGGCGCAGGCCGCCAGCATCGTTGCGGACGATCGCCGAACCGCCCGGCGGGCACAGCGCGAGGGTGTTGCCATCTAGCGAAACGCTGCCCACGACCAGTCGATCAAACCGCGCGCTGACGCACCGCTTCCACAGGGCGAGAGTGCCGCGCGCACCATAGCTGCCGCTGACAGGCAACACGAGGTTCTGCACCGAACCACCGGGAATCGCACCGGAAACCTGCGCCGTGCCGGAAAAGCCGAATGCGCCATCAGCAACCTGGGCGATCATCATTTCGGGTATCGCGAGCGAGCCACCTTCGGCACGCCACGGCGCAAGGGTGAGGCGGAACAGGGCCTGCCCGGCACGGCCACGCTCCATCCGGCCGGAAAGGCGCGGCAGGCCAGCGCCCCCGGTTACGATATTGCCCGCCAGCAGCGGCGGCCCATCCGCGCCGGCGCTGGCAAGCTGAAAGCGGGACAAATCGACCAGCGTCTGCCCGCTGCCGCCGGTCACCCTGGCCTGCGGCACGACAAGCGACAGCGCGTGGCCATTGCGGCGCAGCGTGACTTCGCCGGTCAACCGGCTGCCGCGCTCTTCGCGCGACAGGCTGCGACGCATCTGTGCCAGCATCGGGGCGAGCAAGGTGCCGCTGGCGCTGCGTTGAGCCGCATCGAGCGCGCCGACCATCGCGGTCCCCTGCCGCAGCCCTTCGCCTTGCAGCGTCCCACGGAACTCGGCGCGGTTCATCCCGTCGCGCGCGCGGATGGCGCCGTCTACGCCGAGCAGGCCAACGCGCACCCCGGTGCCGGCCACGCTGCCGGCATTGGCCGCGATCCGCCCGCTCAACGCGCCGTCCCGCCAGGCAAGCCGCGTGTCGAGCGCGAGCGATTCGGCCGTGACGCCGGGCAATGCCAGCTGCTGCCCGCGGATCGCGGCGTTGCCGGACAGTCCGGCAAAGTCCTTGTCGGCAAGCGCATCGATCCGGGCGGTGAGCGGGCCGGTGCTGAAGGTGCCGGCGCAGGCGACCCCGGCGAACCGCAGCGGGCCGTTGAATGCGGGGCGTTGCTGGCGGATGGCGATCGTGCCGAACAGCGTTGCGCCCGTGGCCTTGCACCCTGCACCTGACAGGTCGGGCGCGCTGGCGGCGAGCGTGCCGGCAAAACCGTCCTGCACGTTGCCGCGACCCTGCACGGACAGGCCGATCCTGCCGAAATCGGTCAGCATCAGGCCGCGGCCGTCCTCGATGGTCAGGTCCAGCCTGGGCAGGGCGAACGGCGCATCGTCCGTCCTTTGGGCGAACAGCACCTTGTCGAGCGCGCCAAAGCTCGCGCGGCCATCGCGGAACTGGCCGTAGAGCCGGGGCCGGACCAGCGTTATGCCCGAAATCGTCGGCGTTCCCAGGCGATAGCGGATGGCGACCAACACGCGGTCAACGGTGAGGTCAGGACGCGCCGGATCGCCGACGACGAGGTTTTTCAGGATCTGCTGGCCGGGGCCGATGCTTTCGATCTGGTAGGTCGCTGGCAAGCCGTAAGCGGCAAGTTGGCCGACGATGATTCGGTCGGCCAGCCGCTCCTTCGACAGCCACAGGCCCCCGCCTGCCAGCGCGACCAGCGCGAGCGCCGAAACCCCTGCCCGCCGCCACTTGCGCGACCGCACGGGTTGCGGGTCTTGCGCAAGATCAGGCGCCGGATCGGCACCGTCTGCAGCGCCGGATTCCGCCATTTCGAAACGATCTGCCATCTGCCCCCTTCTTGCGCACTCCCGCGGCTTGGGCAATGCACGGCGTAGAACGCGCCGGCGCCTTTTCAGTGCCTGCGAGGGGATGCATGGCCGATCAGACCCGACTCTTTCCTGAACGGGATCCTGCCGCAGGCGGAAGGACCGCGTTCGACAGCGCCGACGCGAGCGGCCACCGCGCGCGTTTGCGCAAGCGGCTGCTGGAAGGCGGCGACGATGCCCTGGCCGACCACGAGGTGATCGAATACCTGCTGATGGTGGCGCGCCCGCGCATCGACACCAAGCCGATCGCACGATCGCTGATCCAGCGCTTCGGCAATCTCGTGGGGGTGCTCAACGCCGACCGGCAGGCGCTGGCGCTGCACCCCAACATGGGCGAGACGAGCGCTGCGGCACTGCACATCGTGGGTCTGGCGGCGCGGCGCATGGCGCGCAACACCGTGCGGGAACAGCCGGTCCTGTCAAACTGGCAGGCGCTGCTCGATTACCTGCACATCGACATGGCGCATCTTACCGTGGAGCGGGTGCGCGTACTCTACCTGAACACCCAGAACATGCTGATCCTCGATCATCTGGTCGGCGACGGCACGCTGGACGAAAGCCCGATCTATACCCGCGAGGTGATAAAGAAGGGGCTGGACGTGGGCGCGGCGGCCATGATCCTGGTTCACAACCACCCGTCAGGTTCGCCCCAGCCCAGCCGGGCAGACATTCAGGTGACGAACCGGATCAGCGAAGCGGCGCGGCTGATGGGGATGACCGTCCACGATCACATCATCATCGGGCGCGAGGGGCATACCTCGCTGAAGGCCAAGGGGCTGATCTGACCGTAATTTTTACGGAAAGGCTCAGATCGCCTTTTCGCCAGCCTTGCCCACCGATTCGATGTCGCGGCCCAGTCCCTTCACCGTGTTGCATCCGGCAAGTGCTACCGAAAGACCAAGCACGGCGATAACCAGAACCTTGCGAACCATCTGACTGCTCCTGAAAATTGCCTTGTCAGCGATTATCGCGTGGATGCGGCACTGACAATTCCTGCCCATCGGATAAGCTGAAATCCCTAACGCCAGTTGCCTGACAGATAACAATCGGCCAATAGACGCGCTCTCTGAAGTTGGCGGGCGGTATTGCATTTCAGGCGGGAAATTGAGGGGCTGCGCGCGCTGGCGGTGATGCCGGTGGTGTTGTTTCACGCCGGTGTACCGGGCTTTGGTGGCGGATTTGCCGGCGTTGACGTGTTTTTCGTGATCAGCGGATATCTGATCACCCTCACCATTACCGAAGCGCAGGCTGCAGGCACTTTCACCTTCGCGCACTTCTACGAGAGGCGCGCGCGGCGGCTTCTTCCGGCGCTTTTCCCGGTGCTCGCGGCAAGTTTCGCGCTGGCGTGGCTGGTGATGATCCCGCCTGATTTCCGCTGGTTCTCGCAGTCTCTTGGCACCAGCGCAGTCTTTGCCGCAAACATGCTGTTTGCACGCCGAACCGGCTACTTCGATAATGACGAAGGTTATGCTCCGTTATTACACTTGTGGAGCCTGTCGGTTGAAGAACAGTTCTACATCGTCTTCCCGGTGCTGGTCATCGGCTTGATGGCGCTCAGGCGCAGATGCGGGCCGGAATGGTTGGTTGCGGCTGCATTTGCCGTGTTGGCAACCGCTTCGTTTGCCCTTTCGCTTGCCCTGATGCGAACCAATCAGCCGCTGGCGTTCTTCTCTCTGCCGACGCGGGCCTGGGAGCTGCTGGCAGGAGCGATCTGCGCGGTTCTTCCGCACCGGCAGGGCAACGCACTGTGGGCGCTGGCAGGGCTCGGTCTGATTGCGGCAGGGTTCGTGCTGGTCGATCCGATGGCAACGCCGGGCTGGACCATGCTCCTGCCGGTTGCAGGCACGGCATTGGCGCTGCGTCATGCCGACCCAAGGAATCTCGCGGGAAAACTGCTGGCACTTGCTCCCCTGCCCGCGCTTGGCGCGGCATCCTATGGCATTTACCTGTGGCACAATCCGCTGCTGGCAACGCTTCATTATACATGGTTCGGCCGTCCCCCGGTGTGGCTGACCGGCGCACTCGTGGCGCTGTCAGTGCTGCTGGGCTTTGTCTCCTTGATCCTGATCGAACGACCGGTGCGGGCGGGACGTCTGCTGCGAACCCGGCGCAGCCTGATCGTGGTTTGCGGGGCTGGCCTGCTGTTGGCGCTGGGAATCGGCGCTGGCGGGCATCTGTACAAGATCCGGCCGCGCAGTTTCGTGACCAACGAAGCGCTGGCCAATCACGCACCACCGGGAGAGCATGACACCGCGCTGATCCCTCCCCAAGGGCGGGCCATCGATTTCGTGGTGTTCGGGGACAGCCATGCCCGGCAGTACTTTCCAGCACTCCAGCAGCGCCTTGGTTCAGGAGCATTGCTGACGGTGCCGGGGTGTCTGTCCCTGCCGCAATCGACGAGCCGGGATGAACGATCGGACATGGCCGCAGCCTGTGCCGAACAACCGGACGCGCTGGTCAGGCTGGTTGCGGAACGACGGATCGGCACGGTGATCTGGTCGCAGCGCTGGGACCGTGACTTGTTTGCCAAGGACTCGCTGCAGCCCCTTGGCAGGTCCTTGGACAAGGGCTGGCCCGCCTTGCGGGAAGGTATCGTGAAATTGCGCGCGGCGCTGCCGGCAGCCACCCGCCTGGTCATCGTCGGCAATGTGCCGACTGCGCGAGCGGCAGGTGGAGCGCTGGAAAGCGGCTATGTGCGCTGCCGCTCCTTTGCCAATGCCGATTGCGCAGAAACTTTCCCCCGCCACATGGCAGAGGGACATCATATCAACCCGATGCTGGCAGGCGTGGCAAGCCAGCTTCCCGGAACGCGCTATGTCGATTCGGCGCAGGCGCTTTGCAATGCAGATGCCTGCGCGCTGGTGCAGGAAGGGAAATCCATCTACGTCGATTGGACGCACCTTACAGCGTTTGGAGCGGACAAGGTGGTAGAGTTGATCCTGCCCGAAGTGCAGCGGTCTTCCGCCGAGCAGTGATTGCTTGCCCCTTGCCATCGCGCGCCCCGTTCCCTAGCGGCGCGGGCACAAACTCAGCGCATTCATTGACTGGAGTCGAACATGGTCCCCCGTTACGCCCGCCCTGCGATGACCGCGATCTGGGAGCC
>JAPLPG010000146.1 GCA_026400375.1 Novosphingobium sp.
GCTTCACCTATGAACTCGCCCGCAGCCTGACCGTGCTTGGCGCAGCCACTGCCAGCGTGGCGGCAATCGAGACCATCCAGGGCGATTTCCGCGATCTTGAAGGCCTGCGCCTGCGCGCCGAAAAGGTCCGCCGCGATGGTTTCCGCGGCATGCTCGCGATCCACCCGGCGCAAGTTGACGTGATCAACGCCGCCTTCACGCCAAGCGAGGAGGAACTGGCACAGGCGCGCGAAATCGTCGCCGTGTTCGAGGCCAACCCCGGCGTGGGCGCAATCGGCTGGAAGGGCGGCATGCTCGACCGGCCCTATCTCTCGCGCGCGCAGGCCTTGCTGGCGCAGGCGGGCGAATGAAGCGGGCGCAGGCGACGCCGGAAACGCTCGACCTTGCGGCATGGCTCAAGCCCGGTGACCGCATCGTCATGGGGCAGGCCGGGGGCGAGCCGTCCACGCTGGTCGATGCGCTGATCGCGCAAGGGGCAGGCATTCCTGGTCTTGCCCTGTTCATCGCCACCAGTTTTTCGGGCGCGTTCAAGCCCGATACCGCCGCCGCCTTCGCGCTTTCGAGCATGGGTGCGATCGGGCAGTTGCGCAGCATGACCAGGGGCGGCCACCTTCAGGTCATCCCCTGCCACGTCGGCCAAGTAGGCCCGCTGATCGAAGCTGGCGTGATCGGCTGCGATGTGGCGATGATTCAGGTCAGTCCGGCAGACGAAGACGGCAATCACAGCTGCGGCCTGATCTCGGACCACGTGCGCGCCGCAGTCACCAGGGCCCGCGTTGTGATCGCCGAAGTGAACGCCGCCGTGCCCTTCACGTTCGGCGAGTTGATCCACACCACGGAAATCGATCTCGCCGTCCATGTAAACCGCACCCCGGTGGAAGTGCCCCCTGCCCCCATCAGCGAAACCGACGAAGCCATCGCCCGCCATTGTGCCCAGTTCATCGGCGATGGTTCGGTCATCCAGACCGGCGTAGGCGCAATTCCCGATGCCATCCTGCGGCTGCTCCACGATCGCAAGGATCTGGGCGTTCATTCGGGCATGCTGGGCGATGGCCTGGCCGATCTGGTGGAAGCGGGCGTGATCACCAACGCGCGCAAGGAAATCGACGCAGGCATTTCCATCAACGGGGCGCTGGTCGGCACCAGGCGGCTCTATGACTTTGCCCACCGCAACCCGGCGATCCGCATGTGCGCCGCCAGCTATACACACAATGCCGCCGTGCTCGGCCAGCTCTCGCGCCTCGTCTCGATCAATTCGGCCATCGAGGTGGACCTGACCGGTCAGGTCAATGCCGAAGCATCGGGCAGCGCCTATCTCGGCGGCACCGGCGGTCAGGTGGATTTTGTGCGGGCCGGCGGGCGGTCTCCCGGCGGCCACGCGCTGATCGTGCTGTCGGCCACGGCCATGGGCGGCACCATCAGCAAGATCGTGCCTGCGCTGTCCGGCCCGGTCACCACCGCACGCAGCGAAGCGGACGTTATCGTCACGGAATTCGGCGCGGCGCAACTCAAGGGGCGCAGCCTGGCCGAACGCGCCCGGGCGCTGATCGCCATTGCCCATCCCGATTTCCGCGAAACGCTTGACCGCGAGGCGCATGCCATCGCTCAGCGAGGGTTCTGACCATGACCACGTCCGTTACCGATGCCGTAACCTATGATTGCACCGCCGAGGGCATCGCCGTCATCGCCATCAACCGCCCCGATCAGCGCAACTGCCTCAGCCGTGAGGTGCGCGAGGGCTTGCGCGCGGCATGGGCAAGGTTCGAGGCCGATGCGGATGCGCGCATCGCCATACTCACCGGCAAGGGCGAGAAAGCCTTCTGCGCAGGCGGCGATCTCAAGGAAATGGTCGAAACCGGCCTCAAGACCCCGCCACGAGACATGATTCCAGTGCCTTACGAGAACCTGCGCCTGACCAAGCCGACCATTGCCGCGGTCAATGGCGCCGCCTTTGCCGGTGGCTGGATGATCGCGCAAGGCTGCGATCTGTGCGTGGCCAGCAGCAATGCCCAGTTCGGCATCACCGAAGTGCGCGTTGGCCGGGGATCGCCGTGGTCGGCGCCGCTGATCCACATGATCCCGCAGCGGATCTACATGGAAATCGTGCTGACCGGAAAGCCGATCAGCGCCGCGCGTGCCTATGAGATCGGGCTCGTCAACCGCCTGTGCGAACCGGGCGAGGCATTGGCATGCGCCACCGAACTGGCGCGCGAAGTGCTGGCCGGCGCACCCCTTTCCCTTGCCGCCGCGCGCGAAACGGTGATGCTCTCGACCGAGATGGGCCGCTCTGCCGCGCTAGACATGGCCTATGCCGTGCACGAACGCGCCTATCACAGCGAAGACGCGCAGGAAGGGCCGCGCGCCTTTGCCGAAAAGCGCAAGCCGGTGTGGAAGGGGCGCTAAGGCACCCCTTCCCCAACCTCAGCCCATCATTTCAACAGCTGCGGCCACGATATCCGCCGGCTGGACGATGTAGGCATCTTCCAGCACCTTTGCGAAAGGCACCGGGCATTCGGGCGCGCCCAGGCGCTTGACCGGCTTCTTGAGCTGGCCGAACAGTTCCTCGTTGATCGTTGCGGCAATTTCCGCGCCGGGGCCGAACGAGCGGACAGCCTCGTGCACGATCATCGCGCGGCCGGTCTTGGCAACCGATTCCAGCACGCATTCGCGGTCCCACGGGGAAATCGTGCGCAGATCGATCAGTTCGGCGGAAATGCCCGCTTCGGCCAGACCCTGCAGCGCCATCTGGCAGCGCAGCACCTGCGCCGACCATGAAACGATGGTCACGTCCGTGCCCGGAACCACAACCTTGGCCTTGCCCAGCGGGATCGGCCCCTGATCGGCGGCAACCTCACCGGGGGCGAACAGGGTCATGCCGCCTTCGATGAAGATGCACGGATCGGGATCGTCGATGCACGAAAGCAGCAGCCCCTTGAGGTCCGCCGGGTTCGATCCGGCAACGACCTTGATGCCGGCCGTGTGCGCGAACCAGCCTTCGAAGAAGTCCGAATGCTGCCCCGCCGTCTGCCAGCCTGCGCCGGTCAGCGTGCGGATGGTCAACGGCACGCTGGTCTGCCCGCCCGACATGAAGCGCAGCTTGGCCGCGTGGTTCACGATCATGTCCATGCACACGGTGGTGAAGTTCATCATCATGATTTCGGCGACAGGCTTGTACCCGGCCATGGCCGCCCCGATTGCCGCGCCCATGATCGCCTGTTCGGAAATCGGAGTGGACTTGACGCGCTCGGTGCCGAACTTCGTGGACAGGCCCTTCATCGTGCCGGTCACGCCGCCACCTTCGCGATCGCCCACGTCCTCGCCCAGCACCAGAACCTTGGGATCGGCTTCCATTGCCTGCATCATCGCAGCGTTGATCGCCTGGATGCCGTTCATCTTGATCATTTCGGTCACGCCGGCATCTCCTCGGCAAATACGTCGCGCCGCAGCTCGTCGAGCGAGGGCGGCGGGCTGTTGAGGCCGAATTCCTGCGCTTCGGCGATCTCCGCCTCGAGCGAGGCCTGCAGCGCGGCAAGCTCTTCCTCGGTGGCATGGCCTTCGGCGATCAGGCGTGCGCGCAGGGCGGGCAGCGGATCGGCTTCCATCGCGGCGGCCTTCACCGCCTTGTCCATGTAGAAATCATCGTCGCCCAGCACGTGGCCGAGGAAACGGAAGGTCTTGCACTCAAGCAGGGTCGGCCCTTCGCCGCTGCGCGCGCGATCGATCGCGGCCGAGGCGTGGGCATACATGTCGTCGGCATCGTTGCCGTCGACAGTGTAGCCGGGCATGCCATAGCCTGCTGCGCGCTTGGAGATGAAGTCCACCGCGGTGCCATCTTCAAAGCGGGTATGTTCGGCAAAGCCGTTATTGGCGCAGACGAACAGCACCGGCAGTTTCCATGCCGCCGCCATGTTCAGCGCTTCGTGGAACGCGCCGATATTGGCCGCGCCATCGCCGAAATAGGCAACCACGACCTTCTTCGAACCATCGAGCTGTGCCGCCCAGGCAAGGCCGTTGGCAATGGGCATCGACGATCCGACGATGCCGGTCGTCACCATGATGCCCATGTCGGGGTAGGTCAGGTGCATCGGCCCGCCCTTGCCCTTGCAGGTGCCATCGACTCGCCCGGCGATTTCGGCCCAGAGGGGCTTCAGCGGCATGTCCTTGGCGACCATGTCCTGAATGCCGCGATAGATCGTGCAGATCTGATCATCGCGGTTGAGCAGGTGCGAGATCGCGGCCGGAATCACTTCCTGCCCGCGCGCCGAATAATACGGCATCTGCAAGCGTCCGCGCCGCAGCGTGGCGCGGATTGCATCGTCGTTCCGCTCTACCCGGAGCATGCGCCGATAGATATCGACCAGCGCCTTTCCGTCCGGTTTCGCGGCATTGCTGAGCTCTGCCATGGTATCCCCTGATGGCTGTTTTGTGTGGAACCGTTTGTCGGGTCAGGCACCGCCAAGGTCAACCGCGCCACGGCGATATTTGGAAATTGGCGGGACCCTTGCGGCGCCGTGTGACTATAGACTTGTCAGATACAACAACACGCAGGACACCACCATGCAGGCAGGCGCGAGATGACCGACAGGAACACTATCGAGGAAGCAGCAGAACGCATCGTCTCGCTGGAAGCCGAGCTGGAATCGGCAGGCAACGCCACTACCGGCGGTTCCGATCTGGAGTTCGTCCGGGCCGCGCTGCACGAATGGGTGGACAGCGTGGTCGGTGCGGTGGCCTCGCCCGGCGTTGGCCGCGTCACGCTGATCCACGTCAACGGCAGCCAGACGAAGATCGCCTCGCCCGAACTGCCTTATCTGCTCACACGGCCGGTAATGTTCGCACCGAAGGATTGAGCGCCCCGGACGGCAAGGGAGGGAGCCTGCCCTCCCCGCCTGTCGTCAGAGCGCGTTGTCCAGTCCGGCTGCGTGCTTTGCCGCCACATAACCGAAAGCCAGCGACGGGCCGATGCTGGCGCCTGCGCCAACATAGACCCCGCCCATGACGCTCGCGCTGGATACGCCACAGGCATAAAGCCCGTCGATCACCGAGCCGTCATCGCGCAGCACGCGCGCGCGCTCATCGGTAACCGCACCGCCATAAGTCGATACGTCGCCCGGCACCACGTCGACCGCGTGGAACGGCCCCTTGTCGATTCGCGCCAGCGCCGGGTTGGGCTTGAGGAACGGATCGCCCAGCCACTTGTCATATTCGCGGTTGCCGCGCCCGAAATCTTCGTCGCGCCCTGCATCGACAAAGCTGTTCCAGCGCTTGACGGTCGCCTCCAGCGCATCGGCGGGCACGCCGATCTGTTCGGCAAGGCCCGCCAGGGTGTCGGATTCCTTGAGGTACCCGCTGTCCTTCCACATCTGGTGGTACTTGCTCATGCGCGCCCCCGCGATAGGGTAGCTCTCGGCAAAGCGGGCATCGAAGATCGCCCAGCTGGGGATCGCCGGCACCGTCCGGTTCCGTTCGAACATGGTCTGGCAGTACAGTTC
The DNA here is from genome assembly GCA_026400375.1 of Novosphingobium sp. Taxonomy (GTDB): domain Bacteria; phylum Pseudomonadota; class Alphaproteobacteria; order Sphingomonadales; family Sphingomonadaceae; genus Novosphingobium. The sequence goes on from JAPLPG010000146.1 coordinate 5,493, forward strand.
GTAGCTGCCGCCCTCGTTCATGTAACGCACGCCCGATTGATCGACGAGGATTGCCCCGGGCTTGCCGGTCAGGCTTTGCGCCGGCGGTTTGACGAAGGCCTGCTCCCAGCCCGGCATCCGTGTCATCTGGTAACCGACCATCTGGTCCATCTGGCCCAGTGCCGCGCCGATGCGCTCGAACTCTGCGTGCATGTCGCCGGTGTCGCCTTCGGGCGTGTTCGACCATGCCGCCTGCGTGCCGGGCATGAACCGATCGCGCATCGCCTGATTCTGCGCAAAGCCGCCTGCGTTGACCAACACGCCCAGCGTTGCGCCGATGCGCCGGGCCTTGCCGTCGATCTCGGCGATAACGCCCGTGACCTTGCCACCTTCCACCACCAGTTCGCGCACCGCGCTGTCGGTCCGCACTTGCGCGCCTGCATCAAGCACGGCCTTGAGCAGCCGCCCCTGCAGCGAGGCGCCTGCTGAAACCCACTGCTTGCCGGTCAGCTTGCCCGCGATCACGCGCAGCGCGATACGCGCGAACAGCGCCTTGATCTTCCAGCTTTTCTTGACCCAGGGCAGCTGGAGCCCTTCGGACAGCATGGCAGGCTGGCTGACGAAGCCTGGGCGGAGCTTGGCCGCCCATTCCGGCCCGAGTTCGGCCTTGTTGAAATAGCGCGCGGTTATCGTGCGGCTGGTCTTGCAGCCGCCGGGTGCATCGTCATAGTAATCGGGCCAGAAGTCCGCTCCGCGCGCCAGCTCGATCCCTTGTGCGATCAGGAAATCGATCATCTTGCGCGCTTCGATCACATAGGCGCGACGCTTTGCCGGGTTGGAACCGGGCAGGTCTTCGGCCAGCGCCTCAAGATAAGTGATGCCTGCCTCGACGCTGTCCTGTTCACCGGCGGCGCGCATCACCGCGTTGTCAGGCACCCAGATCACGCCGCCGGACTTGGCCGTGGTGCCGCCGACATAGGGCGTCTTTTCAAGGACTAGCACGCTCTTGCCGGCCTGCCGCATGACCATGGCCGAGGTCATCGACCCGGCACCGCTGCCCACTACGACCCAATCGTACGTCTCGTCAAAACCGGCCATCGCACTTCTCCCAATCCGGTGGTTAGACCGCCCTGCGCGCGGGCAGGCAAGCGTCGGCCCGGCACGGACGCGCGCTTATCGCCGGGGCGGGGTGGGCAGCGCGGATCTGCGTGATATGAAGGGGCCATGACAAACCTTCCCGCTTTCGAAACGATCCTGCTGGAGCGGCGCGGCCGCCTGCTGGTGGTCACACTGAACCGCCCGGACAGCCTCAACGCCTTCAACCTCGCGCTGCACGATGAAATGGCCGCAGCGCTTGGTTTTGCCAAGGACGATGCCGGATCGGACGTGGTGCTGCTGACCGGCGCGGGGCGGGCGTTCAGCGCGGGCGGCGATCTGGATCACATCGCGCACAATGCCGCAAACCCGGAAAAGTTCGATCACGAAGTACAGATCGCGCGACAGATCGTGCTGACCATGCTCGATATCGCCAAGCCGGTGGTGTGCCGGATGAACGGCCACGCGGTGGGACTGGGTGCATCGATCGCGCTGTTGTGCGACGTGATCTTTGCCGACGAACGCGCAAAGATCGGCGATCCGCACGTCCATGTCGGGTTGGTTGCGGGCGATGGCGGGGCAATCGTCTGGGCCCAGCGCATCGGCCTTGCCCGCGCCAAGGAATACCTGCTGGGCGGCGAACTGCTTACCGCGACGAAAGCGGCGGAGATCGGCCTGATAAACCATGCGCTGCCAGCTGCCGATCTGGATGCAGCGGTCGATGCATTTTGCGCAAAACTGCTATCCGGCGCGCAGAAGGCCATCCGCTATACCAAGATGCTCACCAACATGGAGCTGAAGCGGATCGCAGAAATGGTTCTGGATCAAGGTCTTGCCTGGGAGGCTGAGACCGTGCGCAGCGCCGACCATGCCGAGGCGGTCAGGGCGCTCATCGAAAAACGCCCCCCGGTTTTCGGCAAATCCTGAAGTGCACCTAGACGCACCTAAGCGCACGTAGATGCACCTCAAGGGCCATCAATCGGCCAGCATTGCCTTTGCCATATGCACAATCCGGGCAAGATCCTGTTGCGCCGAAGGGATCGCCTTGCGGAAGGTGGCAAAGCCGTGGATCGTCCCCTCGGCCTCATAGAAGCTGACCGGCACGCCTGCCTCGGCCAGCTTGCCGGCAAACGCCCGCCCGCCATCGCGCAGCGGATCGAGCGACGCAGTGGCCAGCACCGTCGGCGGGAAGCCCTTGAGGTCTGCAAGCATGGCGGAATGGCGCGGGCTGTTCAGATCGGGCGCATAGGCTTCGTTGTAGAAGCCGGTATCCTTGGAATCGAGGCCGTACCCGTTGGCGAATTCCTTCAGCGAGGGATAGGCTTTCGACCCGTCGGCCATCGGATAGAACGCAAGCGCGAGCTTTACCGGGACGGCCGCGGGCTTGTCGCGCAGGGCGAGCGCGGTAGTGAGCGTGAGCGTGCCGCCGGCGCTGTCGCCCGACAGGATCAGGCCGGTGACGTCAAAGCCGAGTTGCTTGCCATTGGCGGCGACCCAACGGGCGGCGGCTTCGGCATCGTCGGGCGCGGCGGGCCATTTGTGTTCGGGGGCGAGGCGATATTCCACCGAGATCACCGGCATATCCAGCTGCCGCGCCATTTCGGCGGCAAGGCCCGCGTGGGTGGCAATGCTGCCGACGACGAAGCCGCCGCCGTGATAGAAGACGACGGCCGGGCCTGCCGCGCGGTCCTTGCGCGGATCGAACAGGCGCAGGTCGATCTTGCCGCCGGGGCCGTCCATCGTCAGCTGCCGGTCAACCGCGATTTCGCCCACCGGAAATTCGGCATGCGTCATCATCACGGCCAACTGTTCGGGCGGGATCTGGCGGATCATGGCGATGGTCTGCGCGTTCATCGGCGGGCGCGGCTGTTTGGCCAGCGCATCGAGATAGGCTTGGGCGTCGGGACGGATGAAAGGCATCTTGCGGGTCTCTCCGGTTGCAGACGGCTTCGCGCCGACCTTTGCGTCTTGGGCCAGAACTCCGTGAGGCACGGCCATGATGGTCAGGGCCATGCCCAGCGCGACCAGCCTGATGTTCATCCCTGCTCTCCTGCGGTGATATCGGCCGTGGCGATCCAGCGGCTGTCCCGGCTCGATCGCCGGATCGCTTCGAGCACCCTTTCCACTTCGAGCGCGGCGGCAAAATCGGGCGCGGCCACCCCCTCGCCCCGGATCGCGGCGAGCATTGCCTGCATCGTCAGCGCCATCGGGTAGCTGGGCGGCGGAAAGGCATCGGCCGTGATGCCAAGGCCGGGCGCCGCAAAGTATTCCGCCGGCAGATCGACCGGTTCCAGCGTTCCGCCGGTCTTTGCCGCACGCAGCGTGCAATCGCGCGCCGTGGGAAAGCTTGGCGACTCTGCCACCAGGCGGCCCTCGGTGCCGAAGAGGTCGATCGACCAGCCCGCAGGCGCGGGGCTGGACCAGCTGACCTGAAGCGGCAGGACGAGCCCGCTGGCGAATTCAAGCAAGGCATCGGCATGGTCGGTGTTGCCGGGCGTTACCGTGCTGCCATCGGGGAACTGCCAGACATCGAGCAGGCGGCGCTCCTGCCCCGAGACGCGGACCACCGGACCCGACACCGCACCCAGCATCGGCAGGAGAACGTGCAGCAGGTGGCTGCCATGATTGCGCAGCGCCGAAACGCCTGCTGCCGGATCGGCAAACCAGTTGTAGGGAAAGCGCAGA
>JAPLPG010000230.1 GCA_026400375.1 Novosphingobium sp.
TGAGGATCTCGCGGCGGCCTCGCACGAGCTGTCCGAGGACGGCAGCGTCCCCGAGGGCGCCTTGAGCATCGACAAGGTGCGTCAGTTCGCGACGCACCCGAGCTTCGCGCGCACCAACACGCGCCTCGCCCGGGCCTCCGATGCCAGCAGCGATCAGACCGCGCTGCTCGACCAGCGCGACAAGCTGCTCGAAGATCTCAGCCAGTATGCCGATATCGCCACCACTTTCGGGGCTGATGGACAGGTCCAGGTCAAGATCGGCGGCAGTGGCGGCAGCGATCTCGTCACCGGCAACAGCGCCGCCACGCTGGCCATGACCGCCGCCGCCGATGGCACGATCAGCTTCAGCGTCGGGCCCGATGCGCTCGCCCTGTCGGGCGGCTCGCTCGCCGGCCAGCAACTGGCGCTCGCCAAGAATGCGCAACTGGCCACCGATGTGGACGCGCTGGCCGCCGACATCGTCGAAAAGTTCAACGCTGCCCAGACCGCCGGGGCAGACCTCAACGGCGACCAGGGCATTGCCATTTTCGCAGGTGATAGCGCCAGTTCGATGGCCCTGCTGGTGGAGGACGGCCGCAAGCTGGCCACCGCGCCCTTGAACAGCGATCCCGGCAGCCGCAACGCCGGCAACCTGACCGCGATCCGCACTGCCCTGGCAGGCGTCGATCCGGCCGGAAGGATGGACGCCATCCTGTTCGATGTGTCGGGCACGCTGGCGGGGCGCAACGTCACGCTCGGCGCGCTCAAGACCATCGCCGATACGGCCAAGGTCGCGCTGTCGGCGCAATCGGGCGTCGATCTCGATCAGGAAGCCGTCAACCTCGTACGATACCAGCAGGCCTTTCAGGCATCCGGTAAGGTCATGCAGGTAGCATCCGATATTTTCGATACCCTTCTGGCAATCAGATAGGCGGCAGGAAACAGGCCATGAGCACGATCTTCGGCACCTCTACGGCGGCGTTCTATGAGCGCTCCTTGATGAACTTGTCCGCCTTGCGCAGCCAGGCCGAGGAAACGCAGGCCGAAATGTCGAGCGGGCAGCGCCTGCAGCGTTCGTCGGACGATCCGGTTGCCGCATCGCGCCTGCGCCAGCTGGCGCGCGCCGATGCCTTCGACCAGATCGATGAAGCCGCCACCAACCGCGCCACCACCGACCTGACGCTGACCGACAATGCGCTGTCGCAATTCGCCGACATGGTCATCCGGCTCAAGGAACTGGCCACCCAGGCGGCATCCACCACCTACAACGACAGCCAGCGCATCGGCATCGGCGCCGAAGTCGCGCAGATCCGCGATAACCTCTTGTCGCTGGCCAATACCCGCGATGGCACCGGCAACGCGCTGTTCGGCGGCGAAAGCGCAGGTGCTGCCTATTCGCTCGATCCGACAGGAGCTGCCCAATACGATGGCACGCCGCAGGCAGGCACGATCTCGCTGGGCGGCGGGCAGGTCGTCTCGCGCGGGCTGACCGGACCGGAATTCCTGCAATTCCAGTCCGGCGGCGCCACGCGCGATCTCTTCGCCGTGACCAAGGACCTGGCCGATGCGCTGGCTTCGGGCAGCGGCGGGGCCACGGCGGCCAATACCGCGCTTGGCCTGCTCGATGACAGCCTGACCGCGATTACCACCGCACAGACCGTGGTCGGATCGCGGCTCAACTGGATCGACCTCAACACCGAACGTCGCACCAACCTGTCCGAAATGCGGCTGACCGAACAGACCTCGGTCGGCGGCACCGATCTTACCGAATCCATCGCGCGGCTGCAGAACACCATGCTGGTGCTCGAAGCCAGCCAGGCCAGCTTTTCCAAGCTCGCCAACCTTTCACTGTTCAGCGTGCTGCGTTGACCGCACGCGCCACAGACCGGGATAGCAATTCATGTTCGTAGGTATCGGCATCGTCATTCTGCTCGCCATGGTGTTTGGCGGGTTTGCCTTCACTGGCGGCGATCTTGGGCCCGTGCTGCATGCGCTGCCGCACGAAATGCTGATCATCGGCGGGGCTGCCGTGGGCGCGATCGTCACCGGCAATTCGATGCACGAACTGAAGGGCCTTGGCGGCGGCTTCGGCAAGGCGTTCAAGGGGCCAAGGCACAACAAGCAGGATCACGTCGATGCGATCGTGCTGTGCACCAAGCTGATGAAGATCCTGCGCAGCGATGGACCGGTGGCGCTGGAGAGCCATGTCACCGACCCCAAGAACTCCCCGATCTTCGCCGAGTATCCGCGCCTCGTCGCCAATCACGCGCTGACCTCGCTGATCTGCGATACGCTGACCCTGATCGTCGTCTCCTCGGGCACGCTTGAAGTCCACGCGGTCGAAGACGTGATGGACCACGCCATGAAGACGCATTTCCACGAAGAGCACGAGGCACAGCACGCCATCCAGGGCCTTGCCGATGCGCTTCCTGCGCTGGGCATCGTCGCCGCCGTGCTCGGCGTGGTCAAGACCATGGGCTCGATCGACAAGCCGCCATCGATCCTGGGCGGCATGATCGGCTCGGCACTGGTTGGCACGTTCCTCGGCATTCTGCTGGCCTATGGCATCGTCGGGCCGATTGCGGGCCGCCTCAAGCAGGTGCTGGAACAAGACGAGATGATCTATCAGGCGGTCAAGCAGGTGATCATCGCCAGCTTGCACGGCTGGCCGCAGCCGCTCGTCGTCGAAAGCGCGCGGTCGGGCCTCGGCCACGCCTATCGCCCCGGCCTCTCGGAATTGCTGGACGCCCTCCGGGGCCGCTGAGGACACCTGAGCAATGGCCAAGGCACCGGCGAAGGGCAAGAACGAGCCTCTCAAGCCGATCATCGTCAAGAAGATCACGATCGTCGCCGGCGGCCATCACGGCGGCGCATGGAAGGTCGCCTATGCCGATTTCGTGACCGCGATGATGGCCTTCTTCCTGCTGATGTGGCTGCTCGGGGCCACCACCGAAAAGCAGCGCAAGGGCATTGCCGATTACTTCACGCCGACTCTGGTCAAGGTGAAGCAGGGCAGCGCGGGCGGACAGGGCGTGCTTGGCGGATCGTCGCTTACCGATGCCGACAAGTACCCCAATCGCGCCGGGCAAACCGGCAACAAGTCGCTCACCATCCCGCGCGATGCTTCGGGCGGCGCCAAGGAAGGCGCGGGCAAGTCCAAGCGCACCGAGGCGATGAAGGAACGCCTCGCGCAAAAGCTCGCCCAGTCCGAAAAGCTGCGCAAGCTGGCACGGCAGGTGCGCATGACCGAAACGCCCGAGGGCATCCGCCTCGATCTGGTCGATGACGCCGATTTCTCGATGTTCCTGCTCGGCACCACCGTGCTCACGCCCGATGCGGCAGAGCTGCTGCGCGCCATCGGCCAGGCCATCGCCCCCGATCCCAGCCAGATCACCGTGCGCGGCCATACGGATTCGCTGCCGTGGAAGAACGGCGTGGCCAACAACTGGTCGCTCTCGGCGGGCCGTGCGGAATCGACCCGGCAGGCGCTCATGCGCCAGGGCATTGCCGAACCGCGCTTCCGCCGCATCGAAGGCGTGGCCGATCGCGAGCCACTGGTCCAGGCCAACCCCGCCGATCCGCGCAATCGTCGCATGTCGATCCTGCTGATCGGATAAGTCTTAACACGGCATTTACTCAAGTTTTACAAACGCTTCATGTCGTGCTTTAGATTGCCTTAACGGCTTCGCGCGCTATTGGTCGACAGCCGCAAGAACGGAGTCGCCCATTGACCTTTATCGAAAAGCTGCTCGCCTCCCGCGATCAGGGTCTGAACGATCTGGTCGATGCAGGCACGGCACTGTTCGATTGCCCGATGGGCATTGTCAGCGTGCTTGATACCGATTACCAGCGCTTCATCGCCCGGCGCGGGATCGCCGCCGATCAGACTCCGCTGGAACACTCCTTCTGCCGCGTTGCCGTGGCGCAGGACAGCCTGCTGGTAGTGCCCGATACGCATCTCGATGCGCGCTTCCGGCAAAACCCGCTCGTCACGCAGGACCCGCGCATCCGCTTCTATGCCGGCGCGCCGATCCGCGTGCGCCAGCATCCCGATGCCGCGGCCATCGGCATCGGCGCCTTCTGCCTGATCGACCAGACCCCGCGCACGTTCTCGCCCGCCGACAGTGCCCGCATGATCTCGTTCGCGCGCGGCGTCGAGGCGATGCTGCAAGCCCGCCTGTCCAGCCTTGCCCTCAGCGAGGACGCAATGCTGCTGAAGGCCATGCTTGCCGAAAAGGAGCGCGCCGAACGCCAGTTCCGCCAGGCCGAACGGCTGACCTCGATCGGCAGCTGGCGGCTGGATATAGTCACGGGCCACGTCAACTGGTCCGAAGGCGTCTACGATATCTACCGCATCCCGTTCGGCGGGTCGCAAACGCTGTCCGATGCCCTGTCCTATTACCGGCCCGAAGATCGCACCCGGCTCGAAGCGGCGCTGGACACCGCATCGCGCACCGGATCGCCGTTCGATCTCGAACTCGATCTGCTCCCTGCCGGTGGCGGCAAGAAGCGGGTGCGGGTCATTGGCGAGCCGGAACTCATCAATGGCCGCATCGCCGGCCTGATCGGCGTGCTGCAGGACGTGACCGAAAGCCACCGCTCGATCAGCGAGCTGGCCAAGCGCGCCAATACCGACGAGGTCACCCTTATCGCCAGCCGGCACAAGTTCGTGTCCTATATCGATGCCCGCGTCGATCTCGCCAAGATCTCGCGCGAGAGGCTAGCGCTGATGCTGGTCGATCTCGATCATTTCAAGCAGGTCAACGATACGCTGGGCCACGCCGCCGGTGATGATGTGCTGCGCGCCGTCGCCATGGTGCTGCGCTCGCCCTGGCTCAAGGGTTCGCTGGCGGCGCGGCTTGGCGGTGACGAATTCGCGCTGGTCATCACCGACGGCGATCTGGTCGCCCGGCTGCCCGAAGTGGCCGCGCGCCTGACCCAGGAACTGCGCTTTGCCCGCACGTCGCCTGCCGGAAACTTCGTCGTTTCCGCCACGATCGGCTGTTCCGAACTGACCGGCACCGGCGATACCCGCCACAATCTGCTGCAACGCGCCGACCGCGCGCTCTACCGCGCCAAGGCGCAGGCCCGCGGCACCTTCTGGCTCGACACGCCCCGCGCGGCCTGAAGCGCCCAACTTATATCGCGCACGCACAAATAACCCGGCGGCCTGGGAAAAGGGCCGCCGGGCTGTTTTGCCATGCGCCCGGTGGAGACGGGCGCCTGGCTGTATCAATCGCTTAACGCAGCAGCGACAGCACGTTCTGCTGGCTCTGGTTGGCCTGTGCGATCATCGCGGTCGATGCCTGGCTCAGGATCTGGGCCTTGGCCATCGCCGTGGTTTCGGTCGAATAGTCGGTGTCCTGAATGCGCGAACGGGCATCCGACAGGTTGGTGATGTTGTCGTTCAGGTTGTTTACCACCGATTCCAGGCGGTTCATGCCGGCACCCAGCGTAGCGCGTGAGCTGGAGATGGTGTCAAGGTCGGTGTCGAGCGTTGCAAGAACGCCGTTGGCCGCCGTTGCGTCCGATACGTCGTACGATCCTGCCGCACCAGCACCACCGGCAAGAGCGGTAAGATCCGCCATCGTCAGATCCACGGTATCAGCACCGTTCGCACCGGTCTGCACCGTCACGGTGGCCTGCGACCCGTCGAACAGCTGCACGCCGTTGAACTTTGTTTCCGAAACGATCTGGCCGATCTGGGCGGTCAGTTCAGCAGCATGTTCGAAACTTCGTTCAGCGCGCCTTCTGCCGTCTGGGCAAGGCTGATGCCGTCGTTCGAGTTGCGCACGGCCTGGCTCATGCCCTTGATCTGGCCGGTCATGCTCGTGGCAATGGCCAGGCCTGCGGCGTCGTCCTTGGCGCTGTTGATGCGCTTGCCGGTGGACAGGCGCTCCATCGCCTGGCCCAGCATCTTGTTGGCGCTGTTGGATGAATTGGTCGCCTTGAGGGCGCTGATGTTGGTATTGATAACGGCCATTGTTCCAGTCTCCAGTAATGGGGGAAGTGTCGTCCCGGATGGACTGCCGGGCCAGAGGGACCGACGCGGCTGTCGAGACAAAGACCGGCAAGGACCCGCCGGTTTTAAGCCACCCCCCGGCAAAAGCCTGCCGACACTAGGTATTGGCCCTACGGGATTCCCGGCCCCTTAAAGTTTCAACCTGTTTGCCGGTTACGCGCGAAAGATGGGGCCACACAGGATGGTTAACAGGGGTTTCAAAATGATTCGCGATTTCGGGGCACTTCAGTTCACCGAAGCGGCAAGCAAGGCCCACCCCGCGCTGGTTCAGCGCGCGGCGTCGGTGCTTTCGGCCTATGGCACGCCCGGCGATGCCCTGCTGGCCGACGCTTTCGAGAACGCCCCGGTGCCTCCCCGCACCCAGGCCGTCCTGCTCGAACGCGCCGGAGTCCCGTCCATCGAACGCCAGCCCGGCAGCCGCATGTCCACCCTGCGCTATGCCGATGGCGCGGGTGAGGCTGCCCTTGCTGCCCTGCTCGCCTGCGCTGCCCGCCCCGGCGCGCCGATCGCGGCCGATCCTGAAAGCCTGTCCGTCCTCGCCCTTGCCGAACGCATTGCCGCCACCGACATCCCGGTCCTGATCAACGGCCCCACCGGCACCGGCAAGGAAGTGCTCAGCCGCTTCATCCACGAACGCTCGGCGCGCAAGGACAAGCCATTCATCGCGATCAATTGCGCCGCCATGCCCGAAGCCATGCTCGAAGCGCTGCTGTTCGGCCACCAGAAAGGCGCCTTCACCGGCGCCAATGCCGCCAGCGAAGGCTTTTTCCGCGCGGCTGATGGCGGCACGCTGCTGCTCGATGAAATCGCCGAAATGCCGCTGCCGCTCCAGGCAAAGCTGTTGCGCGCGCTGCAGGAAAGCGAAGTGGTGCCTTTGGGCGCAACCCAGCCGATCAAGGTGGACGTGCGCGTCATTGCCTGTGCCAACCGCGATCTTCCGCTCGAAGTGGAAGAAGGCCGGTTCCGCGCCGACCTCTACTACCGCCTCAATGTCTTCCCGCTCGCGCTGCGCCCCTTGTGCGAACGGCCCGACGATATTGCCCCGCTCGCCTTTGCCATGATGCTGCGCCACGCCACCACCGGCCTGTGGATTTCGGACCAGGCGCTGGCCATGCTCGCCGCCCATGCCTGGCCCGGCAACGTGCGCGAACTGGAAAACGTCGTCCGCCGCGCGCTGGTGCTTGCCGGCAATGCGCCGATGATCGGGCCGGAACATATCGCGTTTGACCGGACCACACGCCTAGTCATCGCGCCCACGGCCGTGCCCGAAACGTCCGACGCCAAGCTTTCGAACATCGTGCAGATGTCCGAAGCGCGCGCTATCATCTCCACGCTCGAGGCTTGCAACGGCAGCCGCGTTGCCGCCGCGCGCCAGCTCGGCATCTCCGAACGCACCTTGCGCTATCGCCTCGCCAGCTTCCGTGAAGCCGGCATCGATGTCAGCGCCCGGGCCGTGGGTGGCCGGCGATGAGCGGCATCGGCGGCATCGGCGGGCGCGCGTCGGGCATCCAGGACATCATGGCCCTGCGCCAGCAGATCATGGAGCGCTCGCAGCTGCTCCAGCAGGTCAAGGCCCCGGACGCCACCCAGGCTCCTGTGGCCAGCTCCGGCCCGGCCGGCAGCTTCACCGATACGCTCAAGGGCGCGCTCGATACCGTCAACGCCACCCAGCAGAAATCCACCGAGATCAGCGCCGCCTACGAAAAGGGCGAAGTGACCGATATCGCCAAGGTCATGCTGGCACGGCAGGAATCGGGCGTCGCCTTCGAAGCCACGCTGCAGGTCCGCAACAAGCTGCTCAATGCCTATCAGGACATCATGCGGATGGGAGTGTGAGTAAATGGCCGATCTGACCGAACAGTCCGATGTATCCGCCCTCGATTCTGGCCCCGCCGCGCGGGCCAAGGCCTTTCTGGCGCAACCGCCGGTGCGCCGCATGCTGCCATGGTTTGCCGGGGCGTCTGCCGCCGGTCTTTCCGCCGTGCTGTGGCTGGCCATGTCGCCGGCACCGCAGCGCATGCTCTACAGCCAGCTTTCCGATGGCGAGCGCGCCGAAGTCATCGCCAGCCTCGAGAAGGCCGCGATCCCCTATCAGATCGACAGCGCCACCGGCGCGGTCACCGTGGGCGAGGACGATCTCTACAAGGCGCGCATGGCCGCCGCCTCCGATGGCGCCATCGCCACGCCCGAAACCGGCACGCAAATGCTCGACAAGTTGCCGATGGGCGCCAGTCGCGGGCTTGAAGGTCAGCGCCTGAAAGCCGCGCGCGAGCGCGAGCTGGAACTGACGATGATGGAAATCGACGGCGTCGAAACCGTCCGCGTCCATCTGGCCGAGCCGGAAAAGTCCGTCTTCGTGCGCGACAATTTCGCCCCCACGGCCTCGGTCATGGTCCGCCTCAAAAGCGGACGGCAGCTGTCCGAAAGCCAAGTGCGCGCCATCGTCAACCTTGTCGCAGGATCGGTGCCGGGCCTGTCGCTCGATGCCGTGCGCGTCGTCGATCAGCATGGCCGCCTGCTGTCCGAACCGGGCGGCGTCGATGGCGATCGGCTGGAATTGCAACAGCGCATGGAAGAAAAGCTGCGGCTGCAGGTCTCGCAACTGCTCACGCCGATGCTTGGCGATGGCAACTTCTCGTCCGAAATCCAGGTCGATCTCGATATGGACCAGGTCACCTCGGCGCGCGAAAGCTATGACAAGGAAGGCGTGGTCCGGCAGGAGAGCCAGAACGCCTCGCAATCGGCCACCGCCGCCCCGGCGCAGGGCGTGCCCGGTGTCACCGCCAACACCCCGCCGCCTGCCACCGTGGCCCAGCCCGGCGCGCCTGCCGGAACGCCGCCTGCAACCCCCGCTGCGGCAACGCCGAACAGCGAAACCAGTTCGACCCGCACCTATGAACTGGGCCGCGAAGTCGCCGTGTCCAACCAGACCCCGGGCAAGGTCCGCCGTCTCTCGGTCGCCGTGGCGCTCAGCCAGGAGGTCATGGCCAAGGCCAAGCCGGCGGACATCGAACAGATCAAGCAGCTGGTCAGCGCCGCCGTCGGCGCCGATACCGCGCGCGGCGATCAGGTGGCCGTGGCGGTGCGCGCCTTCAAGCCTGCCGTGGTCGAACCCGCGCCGTTCTGGGAAACCCCGTGGTTCGCCACGATCCTGCGGCAGGCCGTGGCACTGATCGCGGTGCTGCTCGTGCTGCTGCTGGGCGTGCGCCCGCTGATCAAGGCTTTGAAACGCGATCCGGCCAAGGCCGAAGACGATGCCAAGGCCAGGAAGAAGAAGGGCAAGAAGGGCGAAGCCGGCGAGGACGACGAAGCCGCAGACGGCGATGAGGCGCAGGCCGAAACGCCACCCGTCACGGCCGAGGAAGTGGCCGCCGCCATCCAGCCCGCGCAGGACCCGCAAACCGGCGTCGTCGATGCCGAAGCGCTGGCCCGGCAGGTCGGCCTTGCCCAGCGGCTGGTCGAGGAAAAGCCCGACAGCGCGCTGGTCGCGCTCAAGCAGATGCTGAAAGTGCCTGAAGAAGAAGGTGCCGCATGAGCGAGATGACCGAGATCGTCGCCGCCGACGAAGTGCAGATCTCCGATCCGGAACGCGCCGCCGTCATGGTCATGCTGCTCGATGACGATCAGGCCGCGCAGATCCTCGCGCAGCTTGAACCTGCCGAACTGCGCCTGCTGGGCGAAAAGATGTGCGCGCTGGGCGAAATCGGCCCGGTCGCCATTGCCCAGGCCATCGCCGGTTTTGTCGAGAAGACCGAACGCCTCGGCCTGATCGCGCATGACCGCGTCGGCCAGGTCCGCTCGCTGATGACCCGCGCGGTGGGCGAGGTGAAGGCCGAAAGCCTGATGCAGCGCATCCTGCCCGATGACCGGTCGAACATGCCGACCATCGAACTGGCGCGATGGCTCACGCCGCAGGTGATCGTGCCGCTGATCCGCGATGAACATCCGCAGGCCATCGCCGTGCTGCTGGTCCACCTCGATCCCGAAGTCGCCGCCGCCGTGCTGCACGGCCTGGCCGACGAGATGCAATCGCAGGTCGTCCACCGCATCGCCTCGCTCGGCCCGGTCGCGCCCGAAGCGATTGGCATGCTTGAGGAAATGCTCAACCGGCGGATCGCCGAATGCCATGGCACCGCAGCCCTTGCACTGGGCGGCCCGCGCGAAGCGGCCGATATCATCAACGCCTCGGCGCGCACGGTCGAAAAGCGCGTCATGCCCGAAATCGCCAAGCAGGACCGCCAGCTGGCCAAGGCCATCGAGAACGAGATGTTCAAGTTCGAACACCTCTATGCGCTCGATGAAAAGTCGATGGGTGCGCTGCTGCGCGAAGTCGATAGCGATGCGCTGATCGCCGCGCTGAAGGGCATTGCCGAAGACTTGCGCGAACCGTTCTTCCGCTCGATGTCCGCGCGTGCCGCCGATGGCATCCGCGACGAGATTGCCGCGCGCGGCCGGATGAAGATGGCCGAAGTGATCGAGGCCCAGAAAGCCATGATCGCCGCCGCCCGCCGCCTCGCCGCAGAAGGCGTGATCGTGTTCGGCGCGGGCGATGACGACTATGTTTGACGGCTCAAGGGCGTCTGAACCCTTGCGGGCGCTGTCGCTGGCAGATCTGGGACAGGCGTCCGCAGGCTTTGCCCACGACCGCCGGTTCTTCCGCGAAATGGCCATTCCTGAAGTGCACCTGGATGCACCTAGCGCGCACCTGGATGCACCGGACGACACCGAAACCGCCGTGGAAGCCTCTGATCCACTGGCAGAATCATGGGCCGATGGCTATGCGCGCGGCATGGCCGATGCGCAGGAGGCCGCCGCCCAGATCATCGCTGAACGCGAAGCCGCAACCTCCAGAATCGAACTCGCCCTCTCGCGCCTCGATGCCGCAATGCAGGCCGAATTGCAGGATCGCCTGCGCGAAACCGTGATCGCGCTGTGCGAATCCGCCATCGCGCCCGCCGCGCTCGATCCCGCCGGCCTGACCCGCCGCGTCGAAGTCGCCGCCGCGATGCTCGCCCGCGCCGAGGATGCCCGCGTGATCCGGCTCCACCCCGAAGATCTGGCGCTGATCGCCGCGCGCCTGCCCGAAGACTGGCACTTCGAACCCGATGCCGCGCTGGAACGCGGCGCGGTGCGCGTGGAAGGCGCGGTCGGCGGGGTCGAGAACGGGCCGGAGCAGTGGCGCCGCTCGATCGAGGAAGCGCTGCGGCAATGTTGAATTTCATCGAGCCGCTGCTGGGCGGCATGGCCTTGTGCGAGCCCGATTTCACCCCGCCGCGCTATGGCCTGCTCGCCGCTTGCGATGGCGGAATGCTTGAAGTTTCAGGGCTTTCCGTACCCATCGGCACGCAATGCCGCATCGCCCATGGCGCAGGTTCGCTGACCGCCGAAACCATCGGCTTTCGCAACGGGCGCACGCTCATGATGCTGCTGGGCGATCCCGTGCTGCTGCGCCCCGGCGCCAAGGTGCGGCCCGAAGGCCGCCCCGGCATGGTCCCGGTGGGCGAGGC
>JAPLPG010000275.1 GCA_026400375.1 Novosphingobium sp.
GTTGGCACGAGGGCCTTCGACAGGCTCAGGCTGAGCGGGGGTGGGGGTCACAGCAGCCCTACCCGACTCCGCTCGTCCTGAGCCTGTCGAAGGATGCTTCGCCGAGCCGACCGTAAGCAACACATACAATTTTTCGCCCAATTCAGCATTCCGAACTTTTCAAGCACGCGAAAATAGGGCATAGCCTCGCCACAGCCGTGAAATCGCATCGGGAGAGCCAAGAAACCATGTCCCAGACCCTCGAACAGGTCATCCAGAACGCTGGTGATCTCGTAAACTTCGTCCGCAACCAGCAGGTCGGTCCGAACGTCTATCCCGGCGTTCCTTCGGAATTCTCGAACTGGCGCGCAGAGCAGTGGGCCTGGGGCCACACCGCCGTGCTCTACAACCAGTCGTACCACATGGTCGATCTGGCGGTGAAGGGGCCGGATGCCTTCAAGATGCTCGAGCATCTCGGCATCAACTCGTTCAAGAACTTCCAGCCGGACCGCGCCAAGCAGTTCGTGCCCGTCACCCCCGATGGCTACGTCATCGGTGACGTGATCCTGTTCTATCTCGACGAGAACCACTTCAACCTCGTCGGCCGTGCCCCCACCATCGAATGGGTCGAATATCACGCCGCCAGCGGCAACTGGAACGTCACCGTCGAACGCGACGAGCGCTGGGCGATGCGCAGCGATGGCAAGCGCAACTCGTACCGCTTCCAGATCCAGGGCCCGAACGCGATGAAGATCATCGAGAAGGCCACCGGCACGACCCCGCCCGACCTCAAGTTCTTCCACATGACCCGCCTGACCATCGGCGGCAAGGAGGTGCGCGCGCTGCGTCATGGCATGGCCGGCCAGCCGGGCTTCGAACTGATGGGCCCGTGGGAAGACTATGGCGCGGTCCACGCCGCGCTGGTCGAGGCTGGCAAGGGCTTTGGCATGGCGCTGGTCGGTGGCCGTGCCTACTCGTCGAACACGCTGGAATCGGGCTGGATCCCCTCGCCCTTCCCCGCGATCTACACCGGCGAGGCGCTGGCTCCCTATCGCGCCTGGCTCTCGGCCAATTCCTATGAAGCCAAGTGCTCCGTAGGCGGCAGCTACGTGCCGGAAACCATCGAGGGCTACTACACCACGCCGTGGGATCTGGGTTACGGGCCGTTCGTCAAGTTCGACCATGACTTCATCGGCCGCGCCGCGCTGGAAAAGATGGCCGCCGAAGGCAAGCACCGCACCAAGGTGACGCTGGCGCTCGACAACGAAGACGTGATGCGCGTCCAGTCCTCGGCGCTCAGCACCGGCGATCGCGCCAAGTTCATGGAATACCCGAGCGCGGTCTATTCGATGCACCCGTTCGATCAGGTCCTGGCTGACGGCAAGATGGTCGGCCTGTCCACCTGGATCGGCTACACCGCCAACGAAGGCAAGTTCCTGACCCTGGCGATGATGGAGCCGGGCTTCGAAGTGCCGGGCACCGAAGTCAGCCTGCTGTGGGGCGAGCCGAACGGCGGCACCACCAAGCCCACGGTCGAACCGCACGTCCAGACTGAAATCAAGGCCACCGTCTCGGCCGTCCCTTACGTCGCCGCCGCGCGCGACAACTATGCCGAGGGCTGGCGCACCAGAAAGTCGTGATGGGCAAAGTAAGCTTGCAGGCGCTAGCCTGACAGCGAGAGCGCCGGTCCCCTCTCCCGACGGGCCCGGCGCTCTTTGCGTTTTGCGGAATCTTGTGCGTGGCCTTCGACAGGCTCAGGCTGAGCGGGGATGGCGAAAGAATCCCCCCTACGCCCGCTCATCCTGAGCCTGTCGAAGGATGCCAACCATCTCCATCACAATCATAAAAATAGTTTGTGTTACTAACAATATCTGGCACAATGCACCCAACGATAAACCGAGGATGCCATGGCCGCCAACAACACCATCACCTTCTATGACCTTGCCCTGTCCACCGGCGCCACGATCAGCCCGTTCGTCTGGGCCACGAAATATGCGCTGAAGCACAAGGGCTTCGATCTCGATGTCGTGCCCGGCGGCTTCACCGGCATTCTCGAGCGCACCGGCGGCAAGACCGAGCGCCTGCCCGCCATCGTCGATGATGGCGAATTCATCCTCGATAGCTGGGGCATCGTCGAATATCTTGACGCCAAGTATCCCGATCGCCCCGCCCTGATCCCGCACGAAAGCGTTGCCGCCACGGTCAAGGCGCTGGACAACTGGTACTGGAAGGCGGCCGTCGGCCCGTGGATGTTCTGCTTCTGCCAGGATTACCGCGATCTGTCGGTGCCGCAGGACCACGAATACGTCACCCACAGCCGCGAAAAGATGCTGGGCCGCAAGCTGGAAGAGGTTCAGGCCGGCCGCGAAGATCGCCTGCCCGGCATCAGCGCCGCGCTCGAACCGCTGCGTGCCGCTCTGGCCCAGCACCAGTGGCTGGGCGGATCATCACCCAACTACGCCGATTACCGCATCATGGGCGGCATCCTGTTCACCGCGTCGGTGTGCAAGACGCCGGTGCTGGCCAACGACGATCCGCTGCGCGACTGGATCGAACGCTGCCTCGATCTTTACGGCGGACTTGGCCGCCACCCCGGCCTGTTCCCCCTGTTCGGCCTCGAACAGCGCGAGGGCGACCCCGACCTGTTCAACCGCGCGGCCGGGCAAGGCGGCATCTACAAGCGCAACACCGGCCCGGAATCCACCCGCGCCGAAACCCAGCGGATCACGGAAGGGATGAAAGCCTGACGCCGTTTCGAGGCCGGAGCGATCCGGCCTCTATTCCGCGAACTTGGCCAGCATGTCGCCAAATGTCAGGCGCGTGTCGATCACCGTATAGACCCTGATCGGCCTGCCCTGCGGATTTGCCTCGCACGTGCCATCATCGCGCACCGTGGGTGCCGGCATCATCACATAGTCGCTCGACGAGGGATCGGCCTCGAACGCCGATTGCAGCGCGGTAAGCGTTACCAGCGGGCTGTCACCCAGCGCGTAGGCCTCGCCCACCTTCAGCCCGAAGCGTGCAGCTTCGGCAGAAACGCCATCGATCTTGCCAGCCAGCCAAGCCCCTGTCCCACCGTTGCTCTTCATCTGGCGCAGTTCCGCCATCGAAAACAGCATGCGCCGATAGGTGTTGCGTGGCACCTGCCAGATCGGAATATCGGAACGGTTGAACACGGCCTGCGCAGCCAGGATATCGATCGTCAGGTTGTATTCCCCGGGACTTGCCTTGGGCACGGGAATGCCCACCCCTGGATACTCAGGGCCGCCAATCCACACGAGCGTGAGCCGCCGTGCAATGCGCGGCTCGATCAGCCACGCCATGGCCAGATCGGTCAGCCCGGCACCGGCACAATAAAACAGCGGCAGCGGATCGTCCCGCATGGCCTCGGCAATGATCGCATCGGTCGCTGCGCTCCGCGCCGCCGCCCTGGCCGATGGCATGGCAAGTTCCGCCCCCGCGATCACCGGCACCTTGCCCGCCAGCTTCATCACATCAAGCAGTTCGCGCGCGCGATTGGCAGAATCGGTCGCCTGGTGATCGGATTTCGCCCACGGCTCATTGGCGTGCATGTGCGACCCGATGATCATGCGCACTTCAATCGAAGGCGACTTCAGATGATGGGCCAGTTGCACCAGTCCATCGGGATCGCCGGCGTAATCGTTGTCGGCAATCACGCGGTAGCGGCGCAAGTCCGGAGCGGCTCTCAGGCCGCCCGGCCATGCGAGGATTGCCGGCACCGCCGTCATCATGCGCAACATCGCCCGACGATCGGCAACTGCCATTTCCCCGTATCCCATCCCGATCATTCTTGTCCGCCGTGAATCGCCCCTGCCGTTCGCAGCAGCAGGGCGGCAATCCGCGCTTCGATCGCACTGTCGAACCGTACCGCGGGCACCGCCATGCTGAAGGCGCCGGCCACCTTGCCATCGACAAAGGCCGGAACCGCCATGCCACAGATGCCGATCGTCGCCTCTTCGCGCGCGATGCAGATGCCGCTGTCCCTGATCGCGGCAAGATCGGCGCGCAGATCCGCTTCGCTGGTGCGGGTGTAGGGCGTAAGCTGGGCGCGTTCTGCCTGCGCGAAATAGCGTGCCAGTTCGTCGTCGGCCAGCCACGCAAGCATCACCTTGCCCGCCGCCAGCGCGTGCAGCGGCCGCCGCGTGCCGGGATCGACCGCATATCGCAACGCCTGGTCGCTGGCTTCGGTGACCAGCGCTTCCACTTCCCAATCGCGCTGCACCATGAACGAGGAAGTCTCGTTCAATTCGCTGCGCAATGCGCGGACCAGCGGGGTCACCCGGTCTTCCAGTGTCAGCGCAGCATCGGTCGCCCGCAACCTTTGCAGCCCCGGCCCCGGCACATAGCGCCGCCCTTCCCGCGCCAGATAGCCGCGCTCGGTCAGCGTCCCCAGCAGATAGGACAGGCTGCTGACGGGAATTGCCAGCGCGGCGGCAATCTCCTGCGCCACCGCACCTTGCCGGTGAGCAACGACATACTCGATCACGTCGAGCGTGCGCATCGCCGATTTGACGGGGTTGGTGGCGGCGGCGGAGTTCACTTGAACGTCAGGCTGCCCCGCCGTTCGGCAAATCGCCAACCTTCGGCGGTCAGCACGAAGCGGTCGTGGAACGAACCCACCAGCGGCGCAGGATCGCCGGTGAACAGCAGCATCGCGCTGGTGCCGCGCGCCGTGGTGGGGGTTTCAACGTCGATCACCACGTTCGAACAGACGTGGCGGGTGGTGCGCGCCGGGCGGCTCTTGAAGGCCGCAAGGATCGCCTCGCGCCCGGCCACGCCCGCATCGGGCGCGGTCGGCCGGAACATCACGCCATCTTCGGCATAGAGCGCAGCCACCTCGTCCCACCGCGCCGCGTCGTTGAGATTGGCGTAAAGTGCGACCAGCCGCGCGCAATCGGCCTCGGCTGCGCGCCGCTCGTCCGCCGTCAGGTCGAGTGTGCCAGTCACAGGCGGCTCGCGGCGATGTCTGCGCCTTCGCGCAGGGACTTCAGCTTGCGCCACGTCACGATGGGATCGAGCTTGCCGTAGCCGGCGAACGTGCCGAACCCGCAATCGGTGCTGGCCATCACGCGGTCCGCGCCCACGAAATCGGCGAAGCGTTCGATCCGTTGGGCGATCAGCTCGGGATGCTCGATATAGTTCGAACAGGTGTCGATCAGGCCGGGTGCCAGGATCTTGTGGTCGGGCAGCCTGGCGTCCTTCCACACCTTCCATTCGTGTTCGTGGCGCGGATTGGCCGCTTCGAAGAGGATCGTGGCCGGACGCGCGCCGACGATGATATCGACCACGCGTTCCAGCGGAATGTCGTGATCGTGCGGGCCTTCGTAGTTGCCCCAGCAGATGTGCATGCGCATCTTTTCGGGCGGGATGTTGGCGGTGGCAGCGTTCAGCGCCTCGACATTGGCAGCGGCCACCTTGACGAATTCCTCGTCGCTCAGGTCCTGGTAACCGGTGTGGCGGCTCATCGCCAGATCGGGGCAATCGAGCTGCAGATAGAAGCCCGCGTCCACGATCGTCTCGTATTCTTCGCGCATGGCATCGGCAAGGTCGGCCAGGTAAGCCTCGTGGCTGGGATAATGGCGGTTCACCTGGAACGCGGTAATCAGGCCGGGCGAGGCCGCATTCATGAACGCTTCGGTATCGGGCGCAGCATGCTTTTCAAGCGCCGCCTTGAAGCGGCGAATATCGTCGTGCAGCGGCTGCAGAGTCACCTTGCGCACCGGGCCGATGCACGATGCGCGCACGAATTCCTGGCTGCCCATGATCGCCGAAAGCTTCTTGGCAAGGTTGGGCACTTCGGCAAGGTCGGCCGCAGGCTTGCGATCGATGTGCCCGCCGAACCCGGAAAGGCGCTCGATCATGTAGGTCGAATAGCCGACCTTGCCCAGTTCGCCGTCCGAAACGACCGAAACCCCGGCCTCGACTTGCGCCTTCACCCCGGCATCGACAGCGGCTGAGACCACGCGGTCGAACTCGGCCGCGTCATAGGCCTCGCCCTTGTCGCGGGCCAGCAGCAGCGGGGTCAGTTCATCCCCGCGCGGGAGGCTGCCGACGTGGGTGGTCTTGATCCGGGCCATTGCGCAAACTCTCCGCTAGTTCATATCTGTGAAAATTTCATAGCGGACTTGGGCGCAGAGACAAGCAAATTCAGGAACCCACAATCTTGTCTGCCGAAGGCCTTCTGCCGGTCATCCTTTGATAGAAGCGCGAAAAGTAGCTCGGATCGTCAAAGCCCAACTCCGCCGCCACTTGCGCCGCAGTGGCATTCGTAAATCGCAACAGCCGTTGCGCCTCAAGCGCCAGACGGCGGTGGATCACGTCCATCGGGCTGCACCCCAGCCCCGCCGCGGTCATGCGCGACAGCGTGCGCCGGGTCATGCCCAATGCGGCGGCATAGAATTCCAGATCGCGGTGCTGGCGATAATGCAGTTCCACCAACTGGCGAAACCGCTCAAGCCGCCGATCTGCGCCGCCATCCGCCTCGGCCGGGCTTTCTGCCGACACGCAGCGGATCAGCGCTTCGGCCAGGGCCATGAACAGCGGGTCCTGCTCCTGCCATTCGGCCTGCAGGCCCAGCATCTCGCGCGCCAGCCAGAACGCGCGCCGCGCTGCGTCTGGCAAAAGCGCAGCGGCCCCGCCCCGCGCCAATGCCGCCAGCAACGGGTCCGCGCCACCGCTCGCCCTTGTGGAAAAGTCGGTGGACAAGGTGAGGACAAAGCCGCGCGTCCCCTGGCGGAAGCGGAAGCCATGCACCGCGCCCGCCGGCACGATCACCCGCCCCGGCCCCTCCAGCGCGCCCTCGGCACCATCCAGCACGACAGCGGCGTGTCCTTCTTCTACCAGCAGAACCTGCACGAAATGATCGTGCCGATGCACACCGATTTCCCAATCGTGCAATGCGCTGCGTTCGGCAATCGTTTCGATATGTGCAAAGCCGCCCGCACCACGCGCGCCGCCGCCACTATGGCCTTCGCCATAGAGCGCGTAAGTGGGTATCGTTTGCGCCATGTCCCGAAAGTGCCAGATGTTTGTCCTGTCCCTGCCTTCCGCGATTGCGCCGCCTCTGTCAATTTCCTGCCCATAGTGGCCCCACAGCAGCGCGGGCACATGGGAGAATGTCATGAAGACCCAGGTCGCCATCATCGGTGCAGGCCCCGCTGGCCTGCTGATCGGACACTTGCTCAAGGCCGAAGGCATCGATTGCGTCGTGATCGAGCGCCAGCAGCCCGATTACATCCTCGGCCGCATCCGCGCCGGCGTGCTTGAACAGATCACCGTCAGCCTGATGGAGCGGCTCGGTCTCGATGCCCGGCTCAAGGCCGAAGGGCTGGTCGAGGAAGGCTTCAACCTCGCCGATGGCGAACGCCTGATCCGCATCGACGTGGCAGGCCTTACCGGCAAGACCGTGGTCGTCTACGGCCAGACCGAGATCACCCGCGACCTGATGGACGCCGCCCCCGCGCGCGGGCTCGAGGTCATCTACGGCGCGCAAGACGTGGCGCTGCACGACATCGAAAGCGATGCCCCCGCCGTCACCTACACGCTGAACGGCGCGGCCCAGCGCGTCGACGCCCGCTTCATCGTCGGCTGCGATGGCTTCCACGGGCCCAGCCGCAAGGCCATTCCGCACAGCGCGGTGCGTGAGTACGAACGCGTCTATCCGTTCGGCTGGCTCGGCATTCTTGCCGATGTGCCGCCCTGCAATCCCGAACTGATCTACGCCAACCACGAACGCGGTTTCGCGCTGGCTTCGATGCGCAGCCACACCCGCAGCCGCTACTATGTCGACGTGCCGCTGACTGAAAAGATCGAGGACTGGTCCTACGATCGCATATGGGACGAACTCGCCGTGCGCCTTGGCCCCGAAGCGGCCGCGGGGATCACGCGCGGACCCTCGATCGAAAAGTCCATCGCCCCGCTGCGGTCCTACGTGTTCGAACCGATGCGTCACGGCAGCCTGCTGCTCTGCGGCGATGCCGCGCACATCGTGCCCCCCACCGGCGCCAAGGGCCTGAACCTTGCCGCCAGCGACGTCCACTATGCCGCCGCCGCCCTCACCGCCTACTTCAAGCAGGCCAGCAACGAAGCGGTCGCAGGCTATTCGGCCAAGGCCCTGGCGCGCGTGTGGAAATCCGAGCGCTTCTCGTGGGTCCTGACCAAGCTGATGCACCGCTTCCCCGAAGACGGCCCGTTCGAACGCGCGATGCAGGTGGCCGAACTCGACTACATCTCGAGCAGCGTCGCCGCGCAGACCAGCATCGCCGAGAACTACGTCGGCCTGCCGGTGTAAACCCACCTCGACAGGCTCAGGACGATGCTTCGACAGGCTCAGCATGAGCGGGGATCTTCCTCTCTCCGCTCATCCTGAGCTTGTCTAAGGATGCACGCACCGCACCCGACCCAAAGTGCCGCCCCTGCTGTAACATCGTCATTCACCCGTCACATAACCGCGACACAAAGCTCCCTATCACAGGGGCTTTCACGACATGCGGCGTATCGACATTCTGCTGACGGACGACCTTGCGGGCGGGCGTGACGCGTTCCAGCATTCCGACTTGCGCGTGGTGTTCCACCGCTGGAAATCGGACGGCCCGCTGCCCTTGATGGAAGGCCGGCCGTGGGCCT
Organism: Novosphingobium sp.; assembly: GCA_026400375.1. Lineage (GTDB taxonomy): Bacteria > Pseudomonadota > Alphaproteobacteria > Sphingomonadales > Sphingomonadaceae > Novosphingobium. The sequence goes on from JAPLPG010000275.1 coordinate 8,626, forward strand.
TCGTCGATTGGGTCCTGCCCGAAATGTCCGGCCTCGAACTGTGCCGCCGCCTGCGCTGTGCCGACAGCCTCGGCCAGGATGCGCACATCACCATGATCCTCGAGGAAGACGACGCCGAGGCCAAGCGCCGCGCCCTGCGCGCCGGTGCCGATGACTACATCGTCGGCCCGGTCGATCGCAGCATGCTGCTCGATCGCGTCCTGTCGATCCAGTTGCCCGATCACGATGCCCCTGCCCGCGTCCTCAAGCTGGGCGATCTCGCGCTCGATCTGTCCGCGCTCCAGGCCCGCTGGCGCGAACGCCCGCTGCTGCTGATGCCCAACGAACTGCGCCTGCTGCGCTACCTGATGGAGCAGCCCGGCCACGTGTTCAGCCGCCAGCAACTGATCACGGCACTGGGCAAGCACGATCAGCCCATCGACGAACGCACCGTTGACGCCTGGGTCAGCCGCCTGCGCCGCGCCCTGCGCGATGTCGGCGCCGGCTCGCCCCTGCGCACCGTACGCTCGCTGGGCTACGTGCTCGACCGGCCCTAGCCGCCCGGTCTTCGCCGACCGACGCGGGAACTTGCCTGCCCGGACTGATCGGCTATTCGTCCATCATGACGAAAAGACCCCTCATCGGCCCACAGCGCTACATCATGTTCGCCGTGGCCGCTCTCGCCCTGCTCGCCGCAGGCTTTTTCGTTGCCAAAGGGTCCATGCCTTCCCTGTTCTGCTCGAGGTCGCCAGCGTCACCGGAGAGCGATCCTTCGCAAAGGCCCTCGATCCGCAATTTGCCGCGTTCGCGCTCGAGTATTGCCGGGAAAAGGCAAGCGTCACAGTGCCATACAAGATCACCTACCGCGTTCGCGTGGGTGAGCGGTGGACCGTCTCGATCTACCAGGGCAGGCTCATCGCCAAGGTTCCCGAACTTGAACCCAGCCTGCCCGTCGCGATCGACACGGCCAGGCTCAAGCGCGGCGCCACGGAAAAGTGCTGGTTCGTTCCCGAGATGGGCGCAAAGGATCGAGCGCTGAAATCCATCTCTCCCGAACTGGCGAAATTGGCCAACAATGACCGGACCAAGGATTTTGTCAGGTCGGAAGCCCGGAAAACCATAGCCGAATTCCTGCGCGTCTGGGCCCTCGAACAGAAGGCTTATCCCGGCCTTGCCCCCGATGCGCCGATCACGGTCATCTTCCCCGGAGAATGAGCGCAAAAAAGAGGCGGCCTGGTGAAAGGCCGCCTCCCGAGGGTGGTTGATGGATTGAAAGCCCGCCTCAGAACGTCATCGACGCCGAAAGCGCGAAGGTGCGGCCAACGTCGTAGGAGTTCACCTCGACGCGGTTGTCGCCCAGCTTCTGGTATTCGATGTGGCGGCGCCCGGTGATGTTACGCGCCTCGAACTTGAGCTCGACCTTCTTCTTGAACAGATCGAAACCCTGCCGCGCCACGAAATCGATGCGCAGGCCGGGGTCTTCCACGACATCGGGCTGCCCGGTGTTGAGCAGGCCGCGGCTGAACACGCGCTTGCTGGCATAGTTGAACAGGATCGTCTGCTGCGAAAGGCCGTCGGTGTCTTCCAGCCCGAACTGCACGTTGGCGATATGCTCGCTCTGCCCGGTCAGCGGCGCGCCATCGCGGAAGTAATCCAGCGCGCGGGTCGATGCGGCCAGGAAGTAGGCGGTCTGGTCGCCTTCCTTCACCTTCAGCTTCGATTTGGTGTAAGTGTAGTTGGGAATTACCGCAAACCGGCGCCCTTCCCACATGCCACCCCAATCGCTCAGATCGAAATACTTCTGCAGTTCGATTTCCGCGCCATAAAGGTCGGCCTTGGGCGCATTGGCAAAGCTGGTGATGAAGTTGTCGCTTTCCAGCGCCACGAAGCTTTCGATCGGATTCTTGATCTGCTTGTAGAAGCCCGCCAACGAAAACCGCTGATCCCGGTCGAAGTACCACTCATAGCGGGCCTCGGCGTTGGTCAGCTGGCTGTCCTGCAGGCTGGGATTGCCGCGATACTGGCGGTTGCTGTCCGGGTCAAAGTAGAACTGATAGATCAGCTCGCGGAACTGCGGGCGGGCGATGGTCTTGGATGCGTTGAGGCGCAACTGCATGTCGTCGCGGAACGACCAGGTCAGCGTTGCCGCAGGCAGCCAGTAATCGTTGTTCAGCGCGGTCGGCGTGGCGGTTGTTCCGCCGCTGGTGAACACCTGCACCGGTGAAACCGCCAGCTTGGCCGTCTCGTAGCGCACGCCTGCATCCAGTTGCAGCGTGTCGGTCAGCTGCGCGTCGATCTTGGCATAGCCGGCGTGGTTGCGCAGCGTTGCCACGAAGGCCGGATTGCCTTCGTTGGTGTCGATCAGTTGGATGCCGAACGCCTCGATCACCGAATTGCTGAGCAGGTAGTCCGGACGGAACAGGTTGACGCCATCGGGCAGTTCCACGGCGCGCCACTGAAAATCGCGGCGCGAACTGGCGCGGCGCGTATCGACATAGGCATAGCCCACGGTCGCCGTGATCGCCGGGGCAACCTTGTAGGCAACGTCGATCCCGCCGGACCACAGATCCTCGTTCAGGTCGGAAAAGCTGACCGTGGCCCGGCCCGCATTGCCGTCCAGATTGTTGACGAAATATCGGCCCAGCGGGTCCGACGTCACGTTCGTGCGGACATATTCGAAGCCCAGCTCATAGGGCGCCTCGCGCTGCGAATTGGCATAGCTGCCGCGCAAGTCCACGCTCAGGCCATCGACAGGCTTGAGTTCGGCCACGATCTGCGTGTCGATCAGTTGGCGTTCGAACCAGGCGGTATCCTGCTGCTGGTAATCCACCGTCGTCTGGTTTCGCTGGCCCAGGCCGATGCGCGTGTTCTTCAGCGTGTCGCGGATATACAGGTTGGTCCAGCGGATCTTGTTGCGATCCCATTCGATGCCCAGCCCAAGCATCCCGTTCACGACGATACGGTTGTCGGTCACCACGCGGCGGCGTCTGGCTGGTCACGTCACGTGTCTGCCACTTGTTGTTGTACCCGGCCGTGGCAATCACGCCGAGCGTTACCGCGCCGATCTCGAACGATTTGCCCGCCGAAAGCGAGAGCGATCCGTTGCCCGGCATATTGGGAATGCGCTGCGTCAGGCCGTTGCGCGTGTTGACGATGCCCTTGCCGATCTCGACATTGTCGAGCTTGCCCGAACTCAGCCGCTCGCCACTGGCGAAAAAGTCCTGCAGCCCCTTGGTCAGATCGCGCTGGCCGTTGTCGAAACCGGTCCAGTCCGTGCTCGACCCGTAATAGGTATAGCCAAGCTGGTTGGTGGTTTCGCTGTCCCACGATCCGCCAACGCCGATGTTGATGAACGGCTCGTTCGGGCTGGACTTGGTCGTCAGGTTCACCACGCCGCCGCCGAATTCGCCGGGATAGTTCACCGAATAGGATTTCTGCACCAGCGACGAGGCGATGATGCTGGAAGGAAACAGGTCGAGCGGAACCACGCGCTTGAGCGGTTCGGGGCTCGGCAGCGGCATGCCATTCAGCAGCGCCAGCGAATAGCGATCACCAAGGCCACGCACATAGACATAGCCGTTGCCGACCACGCTCAGCCCGGTAACGCGGCCAAGGGCGCCGGCAATGTTGCCTTCGCCGGTACGGGCGATTTCCGCGGTTCCGAGCACCGAGACAACCTGCGGGGCGGCGCGCTGCAAGTTGCGATCGCGCTGGCCGGTCACCACGATCGGACCGCCGGGGATCGAGACTTCGGTATCTTCCTGCGGCGTTTCGGCCGCCTGATCGGCCACAGGTTCGGAAACCGGTTCGGCCCCCGGTTCGGCGGGCGCATCGGCGCTCATGTCAGCCGCAGGCGGCACGGCGTCTGCCGGCGTGCCTTGCGCATTCTGCGCAAACGCAACGGACGGCGCCAGAAGCGCGGTGGAAAGCAGCAGCATGGTCGCGAGCCGCGGGGTATTCATGACTTGGATCCCCCCTGGGGAAAGTGTGTTCTGGCGTGCGGAAAAGGGGGCAGCCGTTGCCGGCCACCCCCATCTTCCGAAAAGGCGGCCGATCAGGTTGTCGGCAGTGCCGTGCAGGGCTGGCTGGTCGTGCCGAAGTTTGCCGCACCGCTGTTGCAGGTCCAGCCGGCATACCAGGTGTCCGAAGCGTCCTTCACCGCGCCGATGTAGGTCACGGCCGAGAAGAACGACGACAGCGTGGTCACATCGAACGCGGTCACCGCCGCTTCGTTGGCACCGTTGATGAAGCCGCCCGTCAGCGTCGAGGTGAAGTCATCGCGGTTGCCGTTCGCACCGGCACCGAAGAAGCCTGCCACCTGCGTTGCGGTATAGGTGCCCGTGCCAAGGTACTTGGTGCTGTTGCAGGTCATCACGACCGAACGTGCCAGCAGCGTTGCCGCCGCCGTGCCGCCCGATCCGTTCATGCGCAGACATTCGTTGTTCGGCGTGTTCACCACGCCATTGTACAACGAAATGTCGGAGTTGCCGCGGAACAGCAGGGCGGCCTGGTCGGCAGCTTCGTTGTCCGCGCTGGTCTGCAGCTGAACGGCGGTGAAGTTCGAAATCTTCGAAACCTGGCGCGGCGTCTGGGCTTCGTTGCCGTTGCTGTCCAGTTCCATCAGGGCATCGCCACGGCCCGCGCGCTGGATCAGCAGCAGGTACTGCAGGTTGGCCTGCACGCCGGTGTCCATGTCGAGGCTGTCATCGTCTGCACCCACCGAAATGTAGTGCTTCATGTTGACCGTGCCGCCGAAGAATTCCGCGCCATCGTCCGAGCTGTTGTAGCTCTGGATGTAGTCGAACTGCGTGCCCGAACCAACGCCTTCCAGCGTCAGCGCCTGCAGTTCGGAATTCGAACCCAGCACGAAGCCCGAATAGCGGATCTGCACGTACTTCATCGTGCCGCTGTTGTCGGCCGAATTGGTGCCGCCAAACAGCGCCGGATCCGCCGAACCCTCGGTCTGGCGTTCGCAAGTGCTGGCCGTTCCGCCGCTGGCAACCGCGCCGGTGGTGCAATCGGTGATCGGCGCGCGGCCCATCAGCACAACGCCGCCCCACTGGCCTTGCGACGTCTCACCGTTCAGACCCAGCACATTGTCGCGGCTGGTAAAGATGATCGGCGCGGCAGCGGTGCCCACGGCGTTGATGCGGTTGCCGCGATTGACGGCCAGCCACGACGTGCCGGTGTTGCCGAACAGGATCACGCCAGGCTCGATGGTGAGCGTCACGCCCGTGCTGGTGCTGCTGAAGCCCGCATCGGTGCCGACGTCAACGCGGCCATTCATCGAATAGAGCAGGCCGGCGATCTTGGGCAGGGTGACCGAAGTATTGATGCGCGCCGGCAGCGTGCAGACGCGCCATGTGCCCTGCGATGACGAAACCGTGCCCGAATTGGTCAATCCCTGCGGATCGGCGATCGTCGGACAGCCCGCAGCGGCAACGACCGCGCTCGATGTCGGCGTGGGCGTCGGCGTGGGCGTGGGTGCCGGGTTGTTGATGATGCTGACATTGCCGCCGGTGCCGGGCGAGGCAATGTCGGTCGGGCCGCAACCGGCGAGCGCAAGAACGCTGCAGCCGACGAGGAACAGGCCGTGGTTGGTCTTCACTTGAAATCCCCCATGGGTAGCGGCCGGAGCAAATTCCTGCCGTCGCGAGGGACCGTCTAGGAGCGCAAAGTGACAGCCTGTTTGCGGTTTCCTGACAGATTTAAGGCAGAGTTTGACGGTTAATTGACCATCGTTGGTCGAAGGCCCCGATTTGCCGGAGGTCAATGGTTGCAGTTTTGTGACAATATTTCAGTTTGGTTGCAGATGCAGAGAATCGGCGCATACTCGGCGCAACAAAACGCAATCAGAAACGGAGAGACTCGATGTCGACCAGCCTGTTCCTTGCCGCCGCGCTTGTCGCACAACCGTTCCTGACGTCGGCCGCGGTGATGATCGCGCCGCTTGCCGCGATCGCGCGCATCGAGAACAGCGATCTCGCGCGCGCGGGCGATCCACTTGCGCTGATCAACCTGGGCACCGCCTACAAGATGGTCGGCCGCAAGGACGAAGCCGCCCGCCTCTATCGTACTGCGGCTCACAGCGATGATCGGTACGATGTGCAGCTTGCCGACGGGCGCTGGATCGATTCCCGCCGCGCCGCCACGCTGGCCATCGCCGGGCTCGGCCGCGACGACGTTCTGGCCCTGCGCTGAGGCAGGCGGTCGCAAGCCGCTCGAAATCCAAGATTATTTGTGAAAAATTCCGAAATTCATGGCCAGAAAGGCGCGCTTCTAACTTTCGGTAAACTATCCGAATCGGATTTTCTTTGCCCTTATTAGCAAGCTGAACAACCTCGAATTCGGAACAAACTTTGCCAAAGCTGAGATGCCTGTTGGGCTTTCACAAGCCCGGACGAGCCAGTTCCGTGCGTGAACCTCAACATGTTGGGACCGTATGTGCTGGTTGCGGAAAACCTTTGCGGCGCGTGGCCAAGGGCAAGTGGGTCGCCACAAAGCCAACGCCGCTGCCGGATTTTCGCGTCCACAAGTCAGACCCCGATCGCGATGCTGACACGTCGAAGGACGGAACTGGCAGTCGCGAGCGCGCCTGACGCGCCGCCTTGACGCCAATTCAATTTCGGCGCGCGCGGCGTTTTGAACATATCCATTATCGATCAATCTGTGACCGACCCGCCTGCCGCTGGTCGGTCCTGATCGTTCAGCCCCGTCCGCGGTAGGATGCAACCCCTTGATCGGGAAGCCAAAGCGCGGCCGGTGGGGCTGCGCTTTGCCAGAACACGTCGATCGGGATCCCGCCGCGCGGATACCAGTAGCCTCCGATGCGCAGCCACTGCGGCTTCATTTCATCGAACAGGCGCTGGCCGATGCCGACCGTGACGTCTTCATGGAATCCGGCATGATTGCGGAACGATCCCAGGAACAGCTTCAGCGCCTTTGA
>JAPLPG010000134.1 GCA_026400375.1 Novosphingobium sp.
AGCACTGCAGGCATGTGAAAGGGCGGGACGAAGATCCAGACGAAGCCGAACAGGCCAGCACCTGCCAGCATGACGGCAGCGCTGCCGCCGCTGCTCATCAGCATTATCGCGCCGATCGCCACAACGATGCCGCCGATCCAGGCAACACGCGCCCCGATCCGCGCGCCAAGGACCGCAGCGAGCAGTCCGCCCGCGATCTGCGCGGCAAGGCCGGCCGAAACGGCCATGGCCGCCACGTCCGGCGCATGGCCACCTGCAGCCAGCAATGGCAGGAGATAGACCCACAGTCCCATGATCCCGGCGAGGAATGCTGTCATGGCCAGCAGCACCAGGCTCGCCTGCAGGCTGGGAAACCCGCGCGATGCCTGCTCCGCCGCGCCGAAGCCATCGGACATGACAGGGATCGCCAGCATCATGGCGACATTGAGTCCCAAAAGCAGGCCATAGGCTCCGGCATGGCCGAAATCGGGCGCGATCAGCCCGCTGATCGCTTGCGAGAGGGCCAGGCCCAGGACCGACTGAACCGTGACATAGATGGCAAAGATGCGCGCCGGAGCAGGCGATTGCGACAGCATTCCCACCAGTATCCACAGCAGCACGCCTGCACCAAGGCCGTTGACAAAGCGCAAGCCGATGATCGCAGATCCGCTGCCCAGCATTGTGACCGCATTGGCCAGCCCCATCGCGCATAGCGCCAGCAACGCCCATCTGCGCAAGCGTTGCAGCGCAAGACACAGCGCGGCCAGGGTGACGGCGATGGCCATGCCGGCTGCCTCTGCCGTGGCGGCAAGGCCCATCGCCGCGACATCAAGCTTGCCCGCCTTGAGCAGCAGGTCGAGCAACAACGGCTGCAAGCCCGAGATGCACCCTGCGCCCACGCCGAGCGCAACGATTGGCAACCACGCCGGGGATAGCGGCGATGCAGCGCCGGCGGTCACCGCTGCGGTCATTGCGCGGTCAATCCGCCGTCCACGGCAAGCTCCGTGCCGGTGATATAGCGCGCCGCGGGCGAGGCGAGGAAGGCGACGGCTTCGGCAATATCGACCGGTTCACCCATCTTGCCGGCCGGGATCGAGGCGTTGATCGCATCATACTGTTCGGGATTGTCCCTGATCGCCACTTGCTGCATGTCGGTCCAGATCACCCCGGGGTGCACCGAGTTCACGCGGATGCCCTCCTTGGCGCACTCCAGGGCCAAAGCCTTGGTATAGAGCCTGACGCCGCCCTTGCTTGCCGCGTAGGCTGAAGCGCCGGGGACGCCGACCAGCCCGGCAATCGATGATATGTTCACGATCGCGCCGCCCTGCCCACGGGCGCGCATGGCTGCAATAACGGCGCGGCAGCCGAGATAGACGCTGGTCAGGTTCACATCGATCTGGCGCTGCCATTCGGCAGGCTCGAGATCAGGCGTCCAGCGGAGCACTGCGATCCCCGCATTGTTGACGAGGATATCCGGCCCGCAGCCATGCTGTGCCGTGATCGCCGCCAGCACCGCCTGCCACGCTTCGGCGCTGGTCACGTCGTGGCCCATAGCATGCGCGACAAGACCTTCTCCGGTCAGCTCGGCAGCACGGGCCTGTGCGCCTTGTCCGTCAATGTCTGTCAGCCACACTTGCGCCCCCCGCTGTGCCAGCAGGCGGGCCGTGGCAAACCCGAGACCAGCGGACGAAGCCGCCCCTGTCACCAGTGCAATCTTACCGGAAAGGTCCATGCTCATCATCTCCAGTCAGGGGGTTTCAACCGGTGGACAGCGCGGGTCTGATGTAGCGGGGCTTTGGCCTTTGTTGTCCAACATGCTGGCCAGAGAGCCCGATTGTGCCGCTGGGACAGCCCACCCTGCACCCCGCCGCATAGAGTGTTCGCCTTCACGCTCTTGGTTAAGGCTCTCTCTTCAATGGTATCCCCAACCCTCTGCTTTTGTGGACATGTCTTGCGCCAACTGAGAAAATGGTTGAACCAGCACTTTGCACAGGGAAGGGCATGCGACCATCGCCATGACGGCAAGCACGACCTTCCTTGCGCGGCAGATCGTCATTTGATCGAAACGCGCACTTCGCGGATCTCGCCGGTGAACGCGCTATCCTGCACGCGATAGTCGGGGCTGACCGCGCTGATCCGATCGAGCCCGATGTCGAGCCCCTCGGTGTGCGACATCCAGCCCGCCACCGTTCTGCCGACCCTGCCCGAGCCAACCGGCTTGCCATCGACGTAGAGCGTCAGGGTGCCGGGCGTACCGGGCGAAGCCTTGTCGGCGGTGAACTCTGCGGACAGCGTGTGCTTGCCATCGGCCACGGCTTGGTCGGCCTTCACGGTGAAGTTGTCAGCGCCCACCGCGTTGTAGTGGAATGCCGGCTTGCCGTCCTTCAGATAGAAGCTGTAGCCACCGAAGCGTCCGCCTTGTGCGATCATCACGCCGTTGGTGCCGCTGCCCGCCGTGACGTCGGCATCGATACGGAAGCTCTTGCCGATGGTGTGGGGCGCCGCATCCTCGGCGATCGTGGCGCTTCCGGGCCGATAGGTGAAGCTGTTGCGGTATCCGCCTTCGGACGGCCGCCCTTCGGTGCCCTGGCTGTAGTCGTGGATCGGCAGGATGTTGTTCTTGGCCGCCTCGGCCCAGAACAGGTCCTGCATTTCCTTGAGTTTTGCAGGATTCTTCCGGGACAGGTCCTTGGCGGTGGAGAAATCGCTGTCGAGGTTGAACAGCGACCACTCGCGCTGGTCGGGTCCGACGCTCAGCTTGCGATCGCCTGCGGCGCCTGCTTCCCATGCCGCGCGCTTGGGCTGGGTCCCGGCCATCCAGCCGTCCTTGTAGATCCCGAAATTCTCCATCATTTCATAGATCTGCATGCGCCGCGCCGATGGCGCCGAGCCTTGCTGGAAGGTATAGGCAAGGCTGATGCCATCGACCGGTTTCTGGGCCACGCCCTTCACTACCTCGGGCGACTTGATGCCGACCGCCTCGAGCACCGTCGGCGCGATATCGCTGACGTGGGCATACTGCGAGCGGATCACGCCCTTTTCGGCAATGCGCTTGGGCCACGAGACGACCATGCCGTTGCGAACGCCACCGGCCTGCGAAGCGACCTGCTTCCACCACGGGAACGGCGAGTTGGTCGCCCAAGCCCAGGCTGCGGGGAAGTGGTTGTAGAGCTTGGGCCCGCCGATGTCGTCGATGTGCGCCATCTTTTCGGCCATCGTTTCCTTGCGGCCAGTGATCGTCGATTGCTCGTAGAGCAGGCCTTCGGGTCCGCCTTCGGCACTGCTGCCATTGTCGCCCTGGATGTAGATGATCAGTGTGTTGTCGAGTTCGCCACTTTCGCGAATGGCATCGATCAGGCGGCCGGTCTGGAAATCGGAATAGGAAACGCTGGCCGCATAAGCCTCCATCAGGCGGGCATAGAGCGCCTTCTGGTCGGCATTGAGTGTATCCCACGCGGGCAGCGAGGCGGGACGCGGTGACAGCTGCGAATTGGCGGGGATGATGCCCATGCGCTTCTGGCGCACGAAGGTTTCTTCGCGCAGCTTGTCCCAGCCCTGGTCGAACTTGCCCTTGAACTTGTCGAGCCAGTCCTTGGGCGCATGGTGCGGGGTGTGGGCAATGCCCGGCGCATAGTACATGAAGAACGGCTTGTCGGGCGCGGCGGCCTGCTGCGTGCGCATCCACTTGATCGCGTGATCCGCCATGTCCTTCTCGAAGAAGTAGTTCGGATCATCGTGCGGAGGTTCGACCGGCAGAGTGTTCTCGATGATGCTCGGCTGCCACTGTGAGGTGTCGGCCGAGAGGAAGCCGTAGAAGTATTCAAAGCCAAGGCCGGTGGGCCACTGGTTGAATGGTCCGGCGGCGCTGGTCTGCCATTCGGGCGTCAGGTGGTTCTTGCCGAACATCGCGGTGTTGAAGCCGTTTTCCTTCAGCACTTCGGCCACCGTCGCGGCGGAATCGGGGATCACGGAGGTATATCCGTCAAACCCCGTGGGAATGTTGGTGACATTGCCCATGTTGACGTTCTGCGGCAGCCGCCCGGTGAGCAGGGACGCACGCGTGGGCGAGCACAGGGCCGTGGTGTTGAACCGGTTATAGCGCAGGCCGGTCTGTGCCAGGGCATCGAAGGTCGCGGTCGGGACCGGGCCGCCGAACGCGCTGGTCACGCCAAAGCCGACATCGTCGGTCAGGATGACCAGGACGTTGGGCGCGCCCTTGGGTGCCTGCGGCTGCGAAGGCCAGGTTGGCGCGTGGGTTTCCTGCACCGTACGACCGACCTTGCCGGCCAGCGGATCCGCTGCGGCAGTCTGCGCAAGAACAAACGAAGGGGCAAGCAGGGCGCCGATGGCAGCTGCCCCACACAGCCGACATCTGGCAGCAGAGAAGCGGGTGACAAGACCGGAAGCGCGCATCGCAAGGACCTCTTCGTGAAAATCTGAAAAAAAGATCCGGTCGCCTCGTCCTCCGAAAAGGGGAGGCGACCGGACAAGGGAGGATCTCAGTATTTGAAGGTGGCTTGCACCATCACCGTGCGCGGCAGGTTAGCAAAGCCCACCTGATCCGCCAGCACGCCCGACAGCGTGCCAGTGCCGCCGCCTGAATTCGGCGCATCGTTGCCGCCGGTCGCATACCAGCGATTGGTCAGGTTCTTGCCGATCACGGCCAGCTGCCAGCGGTCGTTCTCGGCACCGAAGCGGATAGCAGCGTCGAGATTGACGTAAGCGTTCTGGCGTGTCGCTTCATTGCCAAAGGACGTCGCGATGTACGTCGAGCTGTAACGCGCATCGATCGAGGTGCCGAACTTAAAGCCATCGGACACTGGCGTCTCGTAGCTCATGCCCAGGGTGCCGGTCCAGGCAGGGGCGTTGGCGGTCTGCTTGCCCTTGAGGTTCTGTCGATTGGCGACGGTATCGGTTGCCGGATTGAACGGCCTTGCCAGACCGTTGGCGGTGCCATTGTTGACGAACACGAGGTTGCATCCGTCGGTCCGGGTCTGACCTGCATAGCACGGTGCACCAATTGCCTCGCCATAACGGGCGCGGTTGTAGTTGGCCGAACCGTGGATATCGAACCCATCCAGCGCGCGCGGGGCGAACTGGAAGTCCAGTTCGACACCCTTCGTCGTCGCCGACCCGGCATTGATCGTCGTGAAGGCGAAGATGTCGGAGCGGAAGAAGTCGAGCTGCAGGTTGTTGTACTTGTAGCTATATCCGGTGAGGTTGAGGCGCAGCTGACGATCCATCAGCAGGGTCTTGATACCGCCTTCAAAGCCGCGGGCCTTTTCAGGATCAAACTCGAAATCGGCAAGGCTCGCATTGGGGCTGAGAATGCCCGAGTTCGAAAATCCGCCTGACTTGTAGGCCGTCTTGTACGCGCCCCAGATATTGATGTCCGGCGTGGGCTTGTAGCTCACCGTCACTTCAGGCGACCAGTCGTTGAACTCCTGTGCCGAGCGGATGGTCGTTCCCGGTTGGAAGATCCCCTGTGCCACACGGACGGGGTGCGAATAGGGCTGCAGGAAGTAGCTGTCCTTGGTTTCGTGTGTGTAACGCACGCCGCCCGTCACTTCGACCTGCTCGATGGGATTGTAGATGACCTGGCCGAAACCTGAGATGGTTTCGCCTGCCGTTTCGGAATCCTTGGAATTGGCTAGGTAACGCTGGAAAGGTTGCGGAGCGCCGCTGTTTTCCAGGCCACCGGAGGCGGTCCACGCAAGATAATCGCGTTTGGTCTTCTGATAGAGGCCGCCAACCATGAAGTTGACCGGGCCATCATAGGAACTCAGAACCCGCAGTTCCTCGGAGAAGGCGTCAAAAGTCGACCACTCGGTGGCAAACACGCCCGGCGCACCTGCGCGCGAAAGGCTGTCGCCGTCAAACTGGAAGATATTGCGGTTCCAGTTGTAGTTGGTGACCGACGAGATCGTCACGTCATCCATCTCGTAGGAGACATTGGCGTTGACCGCCCAGCTGCGGTACTGGTTGCCGGTCTGACCATCGCTGTTGGCGTAGGGCACGGTCGCCGCAATGGCTGCCGGGAAGCGGTTCGCCGAGGTCTGGAACTTGCGCTGGCACGGTATGGCAGGGTTGCCCGCGGCTGCACCGGTCGGACAGTTGTAATAGACTGATGTCCCCGACGGGTTGTCCATCTTGTTCTCGCCGAAGTTTGCCTTCAACGTGGCCGTCAAGCGGTCGGTGGGCTGCCACTTCAAGGTGGCTCGGACGTAGATCTCGTCGCCGCGACCATCACCGGCGGGATCGGAGACATGCGTGGTCGGCGTCACGACTTGCGCGGTCGAGGTGCGGTTCAGGGTGGGGTAGGGCTGGGTGGTGCCGATCTGCTTGAAATAGCCCCGGTTCATCTTGCTGCCACGAACCGCAACCCGCAGGCCAAGCGTGTCAGTCAGCGGCGTCGAAACGATGGCCTCTCCGACGACCTGCCGGGCCTTGAACTCGTAACCTGCACGGGCAATCACTTCGAGCTTGTCGCCCGGATCTGCCGTCGTGATCGAAACCACGCCCGCGGTCGCATTCTTGCCGAAGAACAGCGCCTGCGGACCCTTGAGAATCTCGATGCTGCCGAGATCGAAGAACCCTTCGTTGATGGTGCGGCCCTGGCCATAGTATGCGCCGTCAACGATCACGGCCACCGACTGCTCCAGGCCGATCGAGGTGGTGTTCGAACCGATGCCGCGCAGCACCAGGGTCGCACCGGACCCGGAAGGAGCGCGACCGACCACAAATGACGGCGTGCTCGCGGCGACACGCTCGAGGCTGGTCAGGTCGTACTTCTGAATGGTTTCTGCAGAGATGGCAAGCACCGCGACCGGTACGTTCTGCGTCGTCTCGACGCGCTTGCGCGCCGTCACGACGATGTCCTGAATGCCGCCCTGATCTTCGGGCTGGGCCTGATCCTGCGCCATGGCCGGCGCGGCCGTGACAAGCATGGTGCCCGACATCAGGGCAACAATGGCGGCGTGCGAACGACGCAAATACGGTAGCTTCATAAAACTCCCCTCTTCCCAAATCTGTCGCCACGATTCTCATGCGTGACCGTCGAGAGGCATATGATCACACGCGGTAATATAACGCACCTGACTTTTTTATGAGCCCCGAATTCGGCGATCCTGCGAGAAGATAGCCAGAAAAATGGCGGAAAACGGATTAATGCTAACGCGGATGCGTCATCACATTGATCGGGCAGTTTGAGGTTTCACGCATTCGCATTAAAGCAAAGTCATGATCGCCGCCCATCAGAACGAGCACGCCGATGCGCCGGATACCGCCGACAGCAAGGTCCAGCTGATCCTTGCGGGTGAGAAGCTTTTTGCAGAGCGCGGCGTCGAGGCAGCATCCTTGCGCGAAATCGCCAGTGCCGCCGGCCACGGCAATAATAACGCCGTCCGCTATCACTTCGGTTCGAAGTTGGGCCTGATCCAGGCGATCTTCAGCTACCGCGTTGCCCAGATGGAGCCGGTGCGGGCACATTTGCTCGCCAAGCTTGAAGCCGAGGGGCTTCTGGCCGATGCCCGATCGTTGCTGGAGCTGATCATGCTGCCGTACTTCACCCTGCGCGCTCCGGACGGCACATTCTCCTACCCGGGGTTCATGCTGCAGTACCTGCTGTATTATCGGCCAAAGGGCGTGCGCCACGTTGCCGATGAAGTGGGTGCGCTGTCACCCGCACTTAACCGTGCGCAAAGCCTGCTGCGCGCGCGGGTAAGTTATCTGGATTACGAAACGGCAGACCGGCGTATCCTCCACGCCATGCTGGCGTTCATTGCAGCGGTCATCAATGCCGAAAACCAGAAGCCCCGGCTGACCGCGGAGCGCTATCGGGCACTCATAGACGACACGATATCCCACATCGAGGCAGCGTTGATCGTGCCTCAGCAAATCAGGCGGAACACGATATCCGCAGACGCCCTGATCGCTCCCAGGATCGGCCCGGCATCGCCTTGATCAATCGTGCGCGTTGGAAGCCAGTCGATCCGCCTGAAACGACCCGAGCCACAGATCCGCACCAACCAATGCGGCAGCTGACAATCCGTTGAAGTGCGACCGGGGGGTGCCATAGGCGAACGTGGCGATGCGACCGGCGTCCCTGTCCAGCTCACCTACCACCCAACCGCGCGGACACCGCATCGGGTCGGCCTGTCCGTTGATGACCTTGCGCAGGCCACCGCAGGCAGGTTCATCGAGCCGCATTCCGGCGAGCAGCAGACGCCCGCCGGTCCAGTGGATGTTATCTGGCATGAAATCCGGGGCCTCGATCCGGGCGAGAGGTCGGCGCGTGTCGGTGCGATCGAACACGACGACGGCGTGCCATCCGAACGCCACGACATAGAAGCGGCGTTGGCCGGGATCTGTTTCGATGCCATTGTTGCCGGGAAGGTCTGTGCCGGGCAGAAGCTGAAAGTGCCGGTCGGTGGGGCGGCGTTGCCAGACGGCGCCGGTTCTTTGACCGAGCATGAAATCGCCGATGGTGGTGCCGGGGCGCGTCAGGACCGTGACCAGCATGGTGCCATCGGCAAATTGCGCGGCGCTGTTGCCAACCTGGCCCTGCGGCATAATCGCGCAGCCGCGCCAGAGCAGCCGTGGCGCATCGCCTTGCGCCATAAAGACGTCGAAGGCCTCGACCGATTCCCGCCCGCCATGGTTCACCACGAGCAGCCGGTAACGGTCGGCTGCGATGGGGCGGAGCGAGAGGCCACGCGTGTTGAACAGGGCGACGTCTGGCGGGCCGGGACAATCTGGGAAGGCCGAGGCATCGGGTCCAATCTGGCTCTGTTCTGCGGTGTACCACTGGCGGAGCGTGCGGGCGTGGGTGTCTACCAGCTTGAGCCCGGCACCGTTGGCAAAGCCACTGGCGACGAGCAAGGACGTGCCGGGCAAGGCCAGCAAGTCCTCCGGCTTTTGCACCCCACAGATATAGGTAAGCTCGGCGTCCGCCTGACAATCGGCGGATTGTGCAAAGGCGGGGGCGGATATGAGCAAGCCCGCCAAGGCTGCGCAGAACATTCGCAGGGGCGGACGCATCAATCCCGCGGCCGTGCAGGTGCCGGTCGGGCAAGCGCGGGGCCGCCCTGCAGCAGGGGGAAGTCGGACATATGGGGCCACGCCACGGCTGCAGGTTTCTCGCCAAGCCAGATCAGCTGCGGCCGGGCGGGATTGAAGGCGGGCCATGGACCCAGCGTGGCGCTGCTCGGCACGCCAGTGCGCGCAAAGGAGAGCAGGGCGCCGGCCATCTCGGCTTCAAGCGATTCGTCGGCTGGCTCCCAGATGCGGGTGGGCCGGAACAGGTTCAGCGCGTCGCGCGTGCGCAGCCAGTACGGCACGTCGCCGGTGTGATAGGCTCCGACCGTGGCCGGATCGTGATCGCTGAAGGTGATGCCCGGCGCATAGGGCTGGCGGCGCGTGAAGAGATAGCCATAGGCGGGCGCGCTGCCGAACTTGCGCTGGGCCTGGGCCCATTGCGCCATCTGCAGACCGACCGTGCCATCGCGGGCGATGTCTGGGGCCATGCGGTTTCCGCTCGGTGCATAGGCCTTGAGGATGGCATCGGCGGTCGCCGGATAGCGTTCGCGGACGGATGCCGTGACATCGGTGGCAGGCGCGAAAGGGCGGAAGCTTTCATCGCGGGTGTAGCCGATCAGGATCGGCACGTCTGACTGCTGGCGCGCGGCAAAGACATCCTCGTTCGCGCCGGTGACGACCTTGCCATCGCGGACGATCGGGTCCCGCCGGGTGACGGCGGCCACGATGCGGTCACCGGGCAGCGCGCGCATTTCGGCAAGCGAGGCGGCGCCCAGTTCCTTCTGCAAGGCCAGGCCCTGCTCCTCGGCGCGCGCCAGCGGGATGGGCCCGAGCATGCCGCCGAATGCGCTGCCGCTCATCGCCACGGCCTTGGCGAACAGGCCTTTGGCAAGCGGCGAAGTCTGCAGCAGCGAGACCGCCATTGCGCCCGCCGATTGTCCGACGATGGTAACGTTGGCAGGATCGCCGCCGAACCGTGCAATGTTGCGCTGGACCCACTGCAAGGCGGCGATCTGGTCCATCAGGCCATAGTTGCCCGAAATGCCGGACTCCTCCGTAAGGCCGGGATGGGCGAGGAAGCCCAGCGCGCCGACGCGATAGGCGATGTTGACGCGGACCACGCCGTCCTTGGCCAGCGGTTCGCCCGAATAGTTCGCCATCGCGGCCGAGCCGATGTTGAACCCGCCGCCATAGATCCACACGACGACCGGGGCCTTGGCGGCGGCGTTCGGCGCCCAGATGTTGAGGTAGAGGCAATCCTCGCTGGTCGCCTCGTTGCCGAAATAGTGGTTCTGCAGTGAGCCGCGCAGGGGCTGGAGGCATTCCGGGGCAAGGCGATCGGCGTGGAACGTGCCCTGCCAGGGCTGGACCGGCTGGGGCGCTTTCCAGCGCAGTTCCCGCAATGGCGGCGCGGCAAAGGGCACGCCGAGCCAGGCCTTGACGCCGGAGGGAAGCGTGATGCCTTCGATCGCGCCACCGTCTACGGCAACCGGCTCGGCGAGGGCCGGTGTGGCAGCTGTCAGCAGCAGCGCGGAAAGGGCCTTGCGGATCACTTGCGCGGCACTCCCAGCTTGTCATGGAAGAAATCGAAGGTAGCGTTCATCGCCTTGAGCGAGGTTCGGCGCGTGTCGTCCGGGGTTGCGCCCATGAAGCTGTGGTCGGTGCCAGGATAGTAGCTCGCGCTGACCGGCACGCCCGCCGCCTTCAGCGCGGCTTCGAGCTGGTGCGACTGTGCGACCGGGACGACCTTGTCATCCATGCCGTGGAGCAGCAGGAACGGCGGATCCTTGGCATCGAGATAGCTTATCGGGCTGGCGGCCCGGATCGCTTCGGGCGTGCAGGTGCCGTCCTTGCAGCCGAGCAGGCGCTGTTCGGCGGAATCCTTCTGGGTGATGCGGGGCATGGTGGCGAAGTCGTGGATACCGTACCATGCGGCCGTCGCCTGAACGCAGGCGTCGTTGGCAGACGCGGGATCGAGCGTGGCATCAATCCTGCCATTGGTGCAGGCAAGCCCGGCGAGCGCGGCAAGATGGCCGCCGGCCGAACCGCCGAACACGCCGACGCGGGCCGGGTCGATGTGATACTGCACGGTGTTCTGGCGCAGGAAGCGCAAGGCGGCAAAGACATCGTGCGCCTGCGCCGGGAACGTCGCCTCGCCCGACAGGCGATACTCCACGCTGGCAACGGTGAAGCCTTCGGCGGCAAAGGCGGCGAGCATCTTCGGGAAGTTGTCGAAGGCACCGGACTGGCGGGTGTGGCCACCCATCCACCCGCCACCGTGGACATAGAGCACCAGCGGATGCGGACCCTTGCCGGCGGGCACATAGATGTCGACGATCTGCGGGCGATAGCCGGGGTTGACCTGATAGGTCACATCACGCCACGCCTTGACCCCGCCCGGGAAGGCAACGGGCACTTGCGGGAACTTGTCGGCCATCGAGGGTTCCGGATTGACCGGGACGGAGCGTTCGGCCGGAGCCCTGGCGACAGCGGGCGTGGCCAGCAGCGCTGCGCAGGCGAGTGCGAGCATCGGTTTGAAACGGGCCATCTTGTCCTCTCCTTGATCGGTTATCGTTGGGTCTTCAGGTGACGCGGTAGAAGCGGATGCGCACCGCGCGCTGGCCATCGGGCAGGCTGACCGGATCGAGCGTGCCGATGAAGCAGCCTTGCGAAAGCCAGTCGTACTTGCCGATGGGCGCCTCGAACACGGGGTGGGTGCGGACCACGGCCTTCGGGTCTCTGGCGCGGCAGCTGACGCCGGTGTTGACCACGTTGATCACCGCGCCATCATCGGTGCGCAGCATGTAATCGGCCTTGATCTGCAGGCAGCCGTCGGCGCGGCGCAACTGCCAGTCCCAGCCGCCGCCCATGATCGTGCCGCGAAGGCCGGGGCCGCTGAACGTGCCCCCGGTGATCGGCACGATGTTGCGGGTGCCCAGCGCAGTCTGGCCTGCCGGTACATCGGCAGCGAGCGTGACGGTCTCCTCGAAGGCGAATTCAAGCGCAGGCTCAGCGGCTGTTGCGCCCGTCGGGAGGGAAAGGGCGAGGGCGGCAAAAGCGATAGTCGAGCGCATGGGGTTCCTCAATCGAGATAGGCGGGCTTGTGGCGGGCCTGGGCGGCAAGGCGGATCGGGGCATTTGCCGCGCCGTATCCGCCGTAGCCGCGCCGTTCGACCACTTCGAAGAACACGCGGCGGGCGAAGGCGCGGCTGTAGAACTGGAAATATTCCGCCTCGCCATCGCGATCGTAGAGGATACCGAGCCGGGCCATGCGCTCGATCAAGTCGGGATCGAGGCCCCAGCGCGCTTCGAGGTCGTCGTAGTAGTTGCGCGGGATTTCAAGCATAGGCAGGCCATCGGCGCGGGCGGCTTCGGCCACGGCGAAAACGTCGGCCGTTGCAAAGGCGATGTGCTGCACGCCCGCGCCGAAGTAGTTCTGCACGAAGCGCGAGGTGAGCGACTGGCTGGCGAGCGAGCCGTTGAGCGTGAAGCGCACCGAGCGGTCGGCGTTCTCTACCGCCTGGCTCTGGACCAGGCCCATCGGATCGGCGATTTCCAGTTGGGGGGTCTTTTCGACATCAAGCAGCGCCACATAGAACAGCAGCCAGCTGAGGAATTCCTCGTACTGCATGGTCTGGGCGATGTGATCGACCCCGGTGAGCAGCGGTTCGGCCGCAGGTTCGAGCGCATGGGGGAATTCGTGCGCCCACATCGCGTCGCGGCTGGCTTCGTCGACCAGATAGATCAGGCTGCCGCCAACCCCGCGCACGCTGGGGATGGGCCATTCATCGGGGCCGACCGCCTGTTCGAAGCGCGGAATGCGCAGGAAATCGGCGCGGGCAAGGGCGGCGGGCACATCAGGCACGGTGAGGCCCAGCGCGCAGACGGCCGCGCCGTGGACCATGTCGAAGCTGTGGGCGAGGCCTTCGGGTTCGCAGTTGACCACGATGCTGGCCGCGCCTTGCGTCCAGCGGGTCACGTCCTTGCTGCGGTGGCGCGCGGTGGGGCGGAAGCCGAGGGGGCGGAGCATGGCACCAAGCGCCTCGGCTTCTTCGTGGCTGGCGGCGAATTCGATGAACTCGACGCCGGTGGTGGCCGTGCGCGGCGGCAACTCGGCGGCGGCGGCAGCGGGCCTGGCCTGTGAGGATGGGGCAACGCCGCCTTCGAGCAGGCGCAGCGCGCGATAGCCATCGAGCGCGACGCCACTGGCCGATCCGGCGCGGAAGCGGTCGTTGAAGATTTCGAGGCTCCAGTACCCGTCATAGCCGATCCGGCGAATGGCCTGCGCCCAGTCATCCAGCGGGAAATCGCCCTGGCCTGGCATCGAGCGGAAGTGGCGGCTCCATTGCAGCAGGTCCATGTCGAGCACCGGCGCATCGGCGACCTGCACGATGAACAGCTTGTCGGCACGGATATCGCCGATGCTGGACGAAGGTATGCGGCGCGACAGCGAATGGAAGCTGTCGAGCACGAGGCCGATGGCCGGGTGATCGACATCGCGCACGATGCTCCAGGCGTCGCGATGG
>JAPLPG010000324.1:0-45987 GCA_026400375.1 Novosphingobium sp.
TGCTGAGCGTGCCACGGTCCACCAACAGCTCTTCCTTGCGGGTGCCGGACTTCGTGATGTCGATGGCGGGGAAGGTGCGCTTGTCCGACAGCTTGCGGTCCAGGATGACCTCGGAATTGCCGGTGCCCTTGAACTCCTCGAAGATCACCTCGTCCATGCGGCTGCCGGTGTCGATCAGCGCGGTGGCGATGATCGACAGGGATCCGCCCTCCTCGATGTTGCGCGCCGCGCCGAAGAAGCGCTTGGGGCGCTGCAGGGCGTTGGCGTCGACACCGCCGGTCAGCACCTTGCCCGACGAGGGCACGACGGTGTTGTAGGCGCGGCCGAGGCGGGTGACCGAGTCCAGCAGGATGATGACGTCGCGTTTGTGCTCGACCAGGCGCTTGGCCTTTTCGATGACCATTTCGGCCACTTGCACGTGGCGCGTGGCGGGTTCGTCGAAGGTCGAGGAGATTACCTCACCGTTCACGCTGCGCTGCATGTCGGTGACTTCTTCCGGACGCTCATCGACCAGCAGGACGATCAGGAACACTTCCGGGTGATTGTCGGTGATGGCCTTGGCCATGTTCTGCAGCAGCACGGTCTTGCCGGTGCGCGGCGGAGCGACGATCAGCGCGCGCTGGCCCTTGCCCTGCGGGCTGACCAGATCGATCACGCGGGCCGACTTGTCCTTGACCGTGGGATCGAGCGTGTCGAGCTTCAGGCGCTCGTTGGGATAGAGCGGGGTCAGGTTGTCGAAGTTGACGCGATGGCGCACGGCGTCGGGCTCGTCGAAGTTGACCTTGATCAGGCGGGTGATCGCAAAATAGCGTTCGCCATCCTTGGGCGCGCGCACTTCACCCTCGACCGTGTCACCGGTGCGCAGGCCCCATTTGCGGACCTGGTTGGGCGAGACGTAGATATCGTCAGGCCCGGCAAGGTAGTTCGCTTCGGGGCTGCGCAGGAAGCCGAAGCCATCGGGCAGGACCTCGATCGTGCCGATACCGAGGATTTCCTCGCCGTCTTCGGCCATTTCCTTGAGGATCGCGAACATCAGATCCTGGCGGCGCAGCGTGCTCGCGCCTTCAACCTCAAGCTCTTCGGCCATCTGGACCAGCTCGGCAGGCGTTTTCTTCTTGAGTTCCTTCAGGTGCATTTCATGTATTTCCAAAGGGTTGTGTAGATGGCCGGAAACCTCTGAAGGGCTTGGAGAAAGCAAGAGGGCGGCTGCATCAGCGGCAACGCATCTATCTTCCGGTTCATCGGCAGATATGCCTCGGCAGGACGATAGTCAATTGTGGATCGGGGCAGGGCGGTGGTATCCAGCGTTCATCGAGCCGGAAACCGGCCAGACGGAACGAGAGGACCATTGCAATGATCAGACTGCCCCGCCGCTCGGGCACTTTCCCCCGCCCGCAAGCCCATGATGCCCCGGCCAATGCCTGGGGTTCGCAATGGAAGCACTTGCCGCGTTCGCCAATGAAGCTCGTACGCACTGCCATGGGCAAAGGCTTGCGGACTGTACGCGGAAATATCTGAAGAGCTTTCGCGCGGAGGCGCAGAGAAGATCTCATGCCGCAGGCTGGATAGCCCGACAGCCTGCAAGGCGTCCTCGCCACCTCTCCTGCGTCTCTCCGCGCCTTCGCGTCTCCGCGCGAAACACCGATCTCAGAACGGCTTAACGATCACCGCGATGACGATCACCGCTGCTGCCACGCCGGGGATCTCGTTGAGCATGCGCAGCTTCTTGCCCGACAGCTTGCGCACGCCGGCCGCAAGGTTCTGCGCATAGTGTGCCAACCAGAAGTGATAGGCGGTAAGCACCAGCACGAACAGCAGCTTGAGATGGAACCAGCCTTGCTGAAACGCCCCTATGTTGACGGCGAGCGCAAGGCCCAGCACCCAGACCACCACCATCGCCGGCCACATGATGATCTTCATCAGCTTGGCCTCGCGGTCCACCCAGATCGCGTTTTCGGGCGAGCCTTCGGGCGCTTCCTGGTGATAGACGAAGAAGCGCGGCAGCATGAACAGGCCGGCCATCCAGAAGATCACGAAAATGACATGGCCAGCCTTCAGCCAGAGATAGAGCATCGCCAATACCTGCTGCATGTGTTGCGCTCTCGCCTGCCGTCTGCGCCCCTCAGGCGGCTATTTCGGCGTGTAGCAATCGCTTTGCAAGGGGGCATCATGCCGGGTCTGGCCCGAGTGCCCGGAACATCACCAGAGCATCGACCCGCCCGAGCGCGGGATGATCGAACGCTTCCGGCAGACGGCCGACTTCCGCAAAACCCAGCGAAGTCCACAAGCCGACCGCGCGCGTGTTGGAACTGACAACGAAGTTGAACTGCATTGCCGCAAAGCCGCGCCTGCGCGCTTCATCGAGCGAATGCAGGCACATCGCCCGCGCCACGCCCTTGCCGGTTGCCCGGGCTGCAGTCATGTACCCGCAGTTGCCGACATGTGCGCCGCCGCCCTGCTGGTTCTGTCGAAGATAGTACGTGCCGACGATGGTGCCGTCGATCTCTGCGACAAATGTCCACCGGTCCGGACCGCACCAGTAGGCCAGCGCGGCTTGCTCGGTCATGTCCCGGTCGAGCGCATAGGTTTCGCCCGCGCGGATCACCGGCAGGATGATGCTGCCGATCGATACCTGGTCCGCCGGTGTGGCGGGGCGGATGATCAATGCGACCAGCCTCGCACGATCTTCAGTAGCGCCTCGACGTTTTCGATCGGGGTGTGCTGGCCAATGCCGTGGCCCAGATTGAACACGTGCGGGCGATCGGCGAAGGCTTCGAGAACGCGGATCGTGTGCTTTTCCAAGTCTGCGCCGCCTGAGAGCAGCAGCAGCGGATCGAGATTGCCCTGCACCGGCATCCCTGCAGGCAATTCGCGCGCGGCCCACAGCGGGTCGATGGTTTCATCGACGCCCACCGCATTGACGCCAGTTTCGCGGGCATAGGCGGCAAGCTTTTCGCCCGCACCCTTGGGGAAGCCGATGATCGGCACGTGCGGATAGCGGCGCTGCATCTCGGCCGTGATCCTGGCGTTGGGGGCAATCACCCAGCGTTCGAACTGGGCGGGCGAGAGACTGCCTGCCCATGAATCGAACAGTTGCAGGCCTTGCGCGCCGGCATCGGCCTGACCCGACAGGTATTCGATCGTGACATCGCAGATCGCATCGATGATCGCCTGGAATGCCGCAGGATCGCGATAGGCCAAGGCGCGGGTATCGTGATGATCGCGGCTGCCTTCGCCGGCAACCATGTAGGTGGCGACGGTCCACGGAGAGCCGGCAAAGCCCAGCAGCGTCGTCTCGGGGCTGATCAGCGCCTTCACCTTGGCCACGGTCTCGTAGATCGGGGAAAGACGCTCAGGCACGGCGGTGAGGCTGTCCAGCGCCACATCGAGCAGGCGGGGCGAAAGGTCAGGGCCTTCACCAACGAGGAACTTCAGATCCTGCCCCATCGCGTAAGGCACGATCAGGATGTCGGAAAACAGGATCGCGCCATCGAAGCCGAAGCGGCGGATCGGCTGCACGGTCACTTCAGCAGCGGCATCGGTATCGTAGACCAGCGCAAGGAAACCGCCCTTTTCGGCACGAAGCGCGCGGTATTCCGGCAGATAGCGTCCGGCCTGGCGCATCAGCCAGATTGGCCGGGAAGCAAGGTTTTCCCCTCTGAGCGTGCGGAGAAGGGGGCCAGCTTCGGGCGTATCGGACATCGTGCGTCGATCCATTCTACTTAAACTAGATTCTTAGAATCAGGTTGATGGTGTTAGTTGGCCCTGTGGATATCGGGGTTTGCGGTTGTCTGCCCGATTTGTGAGTCCGCTTCCACACTTTTCGGTGTCTGCGACTCTGGACAGAGTCAGAGGAGTCCGGCGTCAAGGCGAAGTTCTCACCGCTCTCCACAGGCTGGGGAAAAGCCTGTCCACTTGTCCATAACCCGGCATGGGGATGACTCGGAACGAGGGTGAATCTGGCGCTTCAACTTGTCCCTGATGCTCTCCCGTGGTTTATCGTCGGTGTTTCCACAGTGTTGTTCCGCTGGCTGTCCGGCGGGACCGCCAGCCACCGATGAAAGCCACTCCGGATGCGTCTGCACCTGCATCTTCTGTCTGATTCCACAGGCGAAACGCTGGAAATGATCGCCAAGGCGGCGCTGGCGCAATTCGATGGCGCCGACGTGGTGCGGCATTTCTGGCCGATGGTGCGATCGATGCAGCATCTGGACCGCATCATGGGCGAGATCGCGGCAAATCCCGGTCTCGTGCTCTACACCCTGGTCAATCCCGAAACGCGCGCGCGGCTGGAACAGCGCTGCCTGACGCTCGGCTTGCCGAGCGTGGCGGCGCTCGACACGGTGACTGACGCCCTGCAACAGCAACTGGGCGTTCAGGCCAAGGGGCGACCGGGCCGCCAGCACATGATGGACGAAGCCTATTTCGCCCGGGTCGACGCGATCCAGTTCACCATTGCCCATGATGATGGGGTGAATTGGGAAAACTGGGAGGAAGCCGACATCGTCCTGGCAGGCGTTTCGCGCAGTTCCAAGACGCCGACTTCGATCTATCTCGCCAATCGCGGGTACAAGGTGGCCAATATCCCGATCGTGGTGGAAAGCCCGCCGCCGCCGATGCTGTTTTCGCTCCGCCGGCCGCTGGTGGTGGGGCTGACGACCAGCCCCGAGCGGTTGATCGCGGTGCGGCGCAACCGGCTGCTGTCGCTGAACCAGGCGCCCGAAACGGCCTATGTCGACAACGATCATGTCACGCGTGAAGTGCAATATGCCCGCCGCATATTTGCCGACAACGGCTGGGCAGTGATTGACGTTTCGCGCCGTTCGATCGAGGAGACGGCCGCGGCGGTCATCAATCTTTACAACGAGCGCGTGGCCGCCGGTGCAAGCGGCGATGGAGTAAAGCCGATATGATGCGAGTTGCGGTGCGATGACCCTGATCCTGGCGAGCCAGAGCGCATCGCGCAAGATGATGCTGGAGGCGGCAGGCGTGCCGTTCGAGGCGCGCGCGTCGCAGGTCGATGAAGGCGCGATCAAGCGCGAACTGATCGGAGTGCCCGGCTGCCAGATCGCCAGCGTTCTGGCCGAAGCCAAGGCGCTGTGCGTTTCGCTCGGCCTGCCGGGGCGGCTTGTGCTGGGCGGGGATTCGCTGGTCGAAGTGGCCGGGCGCCAGTTCGACAAGCCGGTGAGCCGCGACAATGCCGCAGAGCATCTGGAATTCTTTTCGGGCAAGGAGATGCAGCTCCATTCCGCAGCCGTGCTGATGCGCGATGGCCAGGCGGTGTGGAAAACCTGCGAGACCGCAAAACTGCAGGTTCGCACGCTTTCTCCCGACTTTATCCAGAGCTATCTCGACAGGGAATGGCCCGCAGTAGCAGGCTGTGTCGGGGTGTTCCGGATCGAGGCGCTGGGCGTGCAATTGTTCGAGCACATCGATGGCAGCCACTTCAGCGTGCTGGGCATGCCGCTGCTGGCCCTGCTGGCGGCGTTGCGGGCGCAGGGGGAACTGCCATCGTGAGCGGGCCTTACGCTGAAGTCATCGGAGACCCGATCGCCCAATCCAAGTCACCGGTCATCCACGGCTTCTGGCTCGAAAAGCTGGATATGCCGGGACGCTACGAACGTGCGCACGTCACCGCCGAGGGTCTTGCGGACTATCTGGCAGCGCGGCGCGGCGATCCGGACTGGCGCGGTTGCAACGTGACCATGCCGCACAAGCAGGCGGTGCTCGCACTGCTCGACCGGCTGGACCCGCTGGCCGCGCGGATCGGTGCGGTCAACACCATAGTGCCCGAAGATGGTGCGCTGGTGGGCTACAATACCGATGCACCGGGATTTCTGGAACCTCTTCGCGAAGATCTGGCTGGCACACACTATTTTCGCATGGCCCGCGTGCTCGGGACAGGCGGTGCGGCACGCGCCATCGTTACCGCGCTGGCCGATGCGAAGATGGTGATCGTGCTGGCGGGACGCGATGTGGACAAGGCGCGCCGCCTGCTCGACGAGCTCGACCCGTCGGGGGAACATCATGTCGCGCCGCTCGATCACTTTGCCGATGCCACCGACTTTGCCTTCGATGATCGCGAAGGCTGCTTCGATCTCGTGGTCAATGCCTCTTCGCTGGGGATGACCGGGCAGCCGCCACTGGCGTTCGATATCAGCCATGCGCCCCCGGGTTCGGTGTTCTACGATATCGTCACCTCGCCGCTGGATACAGCCTTCCTGAAATCGGCCAGAGACTCCGGCTTCCGCACGGTCGATGGGCTTTCGATGCTGATCGGGCAGGCCGACCATGCCTTTCGCAGGTTTTTCGGCGCGGTGCCGCCACGCGGTGAAGCCGACATCGCACTGCGACAGAGACTCGAGGCATGAGCAGGCCGCTGGTACTGGGGCTGACCGGCTCGATCGGGATGGGCAAGTCCGCCGTGGCGATGATGCTGCGCGAACTGGGCGTGCCGGTGTTCGATGCCGATGCTGCCGTGCATCATCTTCAGGGCGCAGGGGGCGAACTACTGCCCGCAATCGAGGCGGCTTTTCCGGGCACGACCGGACCCGAAGGCGTGAAACGACAGGAACTTGGGGCCAGGGTCTTTGCCGATCCGGCGGCGCTGGCGAAGCTCGAGGCCATTGTCCACCCCGCTGTCGCACGGATGCGCGAGGCTTTCATGATCGAACACATGGGCGAGGCGATGGTCGTCTTCGACATTCCGCTGCTGTACGAAAAGGGCCACGGGCATGATCTGGACGCGGTCATGGTGGTATCGGCCCCGGCGCAAGTCCAGCGTGCCCGCGTGCTGGCACGGCCGGGCATGACGGCCGAAAAGTTTGCGCACATTCTCTCGCTGCAAGTGCCCGATGCCGAGAAGCGC
This sequence comes from Novosphingobium sp., assembly GCA_026400375.1. GTDB lineage: Bacteria > Pseudomonadota > Alphaproteobacteria > Sphingomonadales > Sphingomonadaceae > Novosphingobium. Next base: position 6,869 of record JAPLPG010000324.1, read on the forward strand.
GCGCGGGCCGATCACGTGATCAATACCGGCGTGACGCTGGCGCAGACCAAAGCGCAAGTGGCGCACCTGATCGCGCAGATAGGGGAAAAAAACCGGCTGGCGAAGCCCTAGCGCCCCTTGCCAGCCCCCCGTCACGGGTCCACATATCGTGGGATGCGTGAGATCGTTTTCGATACCGAGACGACCGGACTGGACCCCAGAAGCGGGGATCGGCTGGTGGAGATTGGTTGTATCGAGATGGTCAACCTGGTCCCCACGGGCGAGGTTTTCCATTGTTACTTCAACCCCGAACGCGACATGCCGGCAGAGGCCGAGGCCGTTCACGGCCTGTCGATCACGTTCCTGGCAGACAAGCCGAAGTTCGCGCAGAAGGCAGCGGCCTTCCTCGAATTCGTCGGTGATTCCCCGCTGGTCGCGCACAATGCCGGCTTCGATTTCGGCTTCATCAACAACGAATTGGAAATGTGCGGGCTTGATCCGGTCAGCCGTGATCGCATGGTCGATACCGTAGCCATTGCCCGTCGCAAGCACCCTGGCGCCAAGCTCAGTCTGGACGCGCTATGTTCGCGCTATGGGATAGACCGCAGCCATCGCACCAAGCACGGCGCGTTGCTGGACGCGGAACTCTTGGCACAGCTTTATGTTGAGTTACTAGGCGGAAGGCAGATCGGGCTCGAACTGGCGGCAGAGGTTGCCGCACGGGCCGGGCCTGTCGTGACGAGGGAGACCGTCATGGTTTCCAGCAGCGTCCCCCGCCCGTTCCGTTCCCCGCGCCCGCATGCTGCGAGCGCGGAGGAGCTTGCCCGCCATGCAGCGTTCATGGCGGGCTTCAGCGAGCCGATCTGGTCGCGCGGATAAGCGCGTCCAGTCGGTCGGCCAGAGCGATCTGGCCCGCAATCTGGTCCGCGTCAGCGGGCCGGGCAACAGGAGAACAGAACTATGGATATTCGCGTTTCGGGACACCAGGTCGATACCGGTGCTGCGCTGCAGACCCATGCCGAGGAGCGCCTTGGCGCCATCGTCGAAAAGCATTTCTCCCGAGCGCTTTCCTCGCACGTCACGATGGGCAAGGCCCCGCATGGCGGTTTCCGATGTGATATCGTGACGCACGTGACGCAAGGCCTGATCCTGAAGGGCAGCGCCGTGGCGCAGGATGCCCATGTCGCGCTCGACCAGTCGGCCGAGAAGATCGAGAAGCAGCTCCGCCGCTATCGCCGCCGCATCAAGGACCGGCATGAAGGCGCCGATCACGCCCGCAAGTCGGACGAAGCCAACTTCGTGGTGCAGGATGCGGCATATACGGTCTTTGCGCATGACGAGGCGAGCGAGGAAGAACCGGCCGATGCGCCGCTGGTAATCGCCGAAACCCGCGTCGATGTGCCAACGGCCAGCGTTTCTGATGCGGTGATGATGCTCGACTTGCGCAACACCAATGCCTTGCTGTTCAAGAATGCGGCAACCGATACGCACAACATGGTCTATCGCCGCGGCGATGGCTCCATCGGCTGGGTGGAACCCGGATAAACGAAGGATTGTGTCGGCCCCTCACGATCGGGGGGCGGACTGACTTGCTGCACCAACCGGAGCCGGTGACGGCCCCGGTTGGTGCCCCGCCCGCCGAAGTATGATCAAACGCTTTGCGCTTGCCTTCGTACACATTCGGGCGCATTGCGCGGCCCAATTCACCGTGCGCTTGCACTTTTGTGATACGTTCTGGGCGTTATGTCGGCTCTCTTCAACTTGGATCCACAGGCTGTGCGCGTGGTGCGCGCGGAATCGAAGCAGCAGATCCTTGCCGATCTCGCAGCCTGCTTTGCGTCGGTCTATGCGCTTGATGCCGATACCGTGATCGACGGAATAGAAGAGCGCGAGAAGCTGGGAAGCACCGGTTTCGGGCGTGGCGTTGCCATTCCCCATGCCCGGATCGACGGGCTGGAACGGCCCGTGGCAGCTTTCCTGCGCCTTACTGCGCCGGTGGAATTCGCTGCAGCCGATGGCATGCCGGTCGATTGCGTGTTCGGCCTGCTTTCGCCGTCGCAGGCAGGAGCCTCGCACCTGCAGGCCCTGGCCGCGATTTCGCGCCTGATGCGTGATGAACGCATGCACGAACGGCTGGTATCGGCCACCGATGCCGAAGCGCTTTATGGACTGCTGGTCAACATCATCGATCGTGATGCCGCCTGAGGCAGGAAGCGACAGTGCCAGCCTGCACTGGCGCGCACTGGAGGGTCTCTACGGGTCCGCGCCGATCAACGGCCTGTTCGAATCGCGGTTGGAAATCGTGGGCGAAGGACTGTCGCGCATCCATTTCGACGTGACCCCGGCCTGCTTTCACGCCGCAGGCGCGGCGCACGGCACGATCTATTTCAAGATGCTCGACGATGCCGCCTTCTACGCGGCCAATACGCTGGTTACCGATCGGTTCCTGCTGACGACATCCTTCAACCTGTTCTTCAGCCGCCCGATCAAGGGGGGCCGGGTGATCGCTGAGGGACGCTGGGTCTCTGGCCGCCGCCGTGTGTTGGTGGCCGAATCTCGGCTGATCGACGAAGATGGCGAGGAAGTGGGGCGGGGCACCGGAACTTTCCAGCGGTCGCGGATCGCGCTGTCCAGCCTCGATGGATACAACGCCGGCCTGCGCGCGATGCTGGCCTGACGGGCCGGTTCGATGGAAACAAGGCTTCCTGCCCATCTCGAAGTGAGCGCCTTGCTGCGTGCAGCGCAGGCCGCTGGCGACTTCGGGATGGTCCTGCACAAGGGTGACCGGGATAGCGGATCGATCCTGATTGTTGTCGTTGAAAATCAGGGTCTTGGCACGCTGTACGAGCGCCTTCCCGAGCGTGATGGCACCCGAAAATGGAGTTTAATCAAGGCTCAAGTATCTGATAATAAATCAGAATTTGATGACTATCTGGCCCGCCGTGGTGAGCAGGATCGTGACCTGTGGATAGTTGAACTGACTGTCGCAGATCGCGACCGCTTCATCCGCGAACATCTGTCCCCAACCTGAACGCGGGTTGACTTCGCGCTGCAGCGCAATAAAGGCGCGCTACCGATTTTTGCGCAGGCGGTGATGTGAGGCACGAAGCCGAACACTCTGGCACGCAGACGGGGGGTAACCGACATGGCCCTTCGGCACCGATGCAGCTTGCGATCTCCGCATGCGCCTTCGTGCCGCGCCATGACCGGAAATCCACCGCCCAATGATGAACGTCAATGAGCACAAAATTCAAATACGCAGCAACATTCAGCCTTGCAGCCACTCTGATCACTACGCTTTTCAGCACTGCCGGTTCCCAGGCAGCAGCGCAAAGCCTTAACGCTCCGGTCGCCGTTGCGGCGACATTCATCTCCCAGCCCGTGGTGCAGCCGCTTGCGACAACGCAGCGCGATACCCCGGCCGAAAGCAGCGAAGCCAGTGCTTCCTCGCTTGCCGAGCTGGTCGCAGAAACCCCCATTCCCGCTACGCTTTCAAAAGAGCTGGAGTGCCTTGCCGGTGCCGTGTTCTTCGAAGCCAAGAGCGAATCGCTGGCCGGGCAGCTTGCCGTCGGCCGGGTCATCGTGGCTCGCGCCAATTCCGGTCGTTTCCCCACGTCCTATTGCGGCGTGGTGTTCCAGCCCTCGCAGTTCTCATTTGTTCGTGGCGGGGCGCTGCCGGCGATCAACCGCACCAGCCTGGGCTGGCAGACCGCCGTTCGCATCGCTCGAATCGCCGACGAGGGCGAGTGGAAGAGCCCCGTCGAAGGCGCAATGTTTTTCCATGCAACTTATGTTTCGCCACGCTGGGGCAAGACCCGCATGGCCAAGGTGGATGGGCACATCTTCTATCGCTGAATAGCACAGGCAGTGCCATTGGGCGGTGTATGACGCTGACACGAAAAGGGCCGGCCCCCGCGGGGACCGGCCCTTTTCGCTGTGTGATGTCGCCCCGATCAGTGGCGGAAATGGCGCATGCCGGTGAAGACCATGGCCAGCCCTGCTTCATCTGCGGCCTTGATCACGTCTTCATCACGGATCGATCCGCCCGGCTGGATCACGCAGGTCGCTCCTGCCTCGACCGCGGCCATCAGTCCGTCCGCAAAGGGGAAGAAGGCGTCCGATGCCACGGCCGAGCCGACCGTGCGCACAGCGCTGAAGCCATGAGTTTCTGCAGCTTCGGCCGCCTTGGCCGCAGCAATGCGCGAACTGTCGCGACGGTTCATCTGGCCAGCGCCGATGCCTGCCGTTACCCCGTCCTTGGCATAGACGATGGCGTTTGACTTGACGTGCTTGGCGACGGTCCAGGCAAACAGCGCATCGTCCAGTTCCTGCGGCGTGGGTGCCCGCTGCGTCACGACCTTCAGATCGGACCGATCGAGCTTGCCGTTGTCGCGGTCCTGCACCAGCAGGCCGCCTGCAATCGGAACGCTGACTAGACCCTTGCGATCGGCATCGGGCAGGCTGTCTACCAGCAACAGACGCAGGTTCTTCTTGCGCGCAAAGGTTTGCCGCGCCGCCTCGTCCGCGCCCGGGGCAACGACGACTTCGGTAAAAATTTCACAGATCGCGTTGGCGGTCGGCCCGTCGAGCGGCGCATTGGTGGCCACAATGCCCCCGAATGCCGAGACGGAATCGCATTCCAGCGCCGCTTTCCACGCGTCGAGCAGGGTGTCAGCCGTCGCCACGCCGCAGGGGTTGGCATGCTTGACGATCACGACTGTAGGCATCCCGCCGGCGAATTCGGCAATCAGTTCCAGCGCGGCATTGGCGTCGTTGTAGTTGTTGTAGGACAGTTCCTTGCCCTGCACCTGTTCGGCCTGCGGCAGGCCCTTGACCGCCGGATTGCGCGGCACATAGAGCGCGGCATCCTGATGCGGGTTTTCACCATAGCGCAGCGTGGTGACGCGGGTGTGGGCGGCGGCCAGAACCAGCGGAAAGTGCTCCTGCTGGTCGACCGTGGCGAACCACTGGGAAATGGCAGAATCGTAGGCGGCAGTTGCGGCATAGGCCTTTGCCGCCAGCGCGCGGCGGAACGCCAGCGTGGTGGCGCCGCTGGTCAGGTCGAGTTCGCGCAGGAACGTCTCGTAGTCAGCCGCGTCGGTCAGAATGGTCACGTATTCGTGGTTCTTTGCGGCAGAGCGGACCATCGACGGGCCACCGATGTCGATGTTCTCGATCACTTCTGCACGTTCCGCGCCCTTAGCCACGGTCGCTTCGAACGGGTAAAGATTCACCACGACAAGGTCGATCGCGCCGATCTGGTGTTCGGCCATTGCCGCTGCATGTTCGGGATTGTCGCGCACCGCCAGCAGTCCGCCGTGGATCGTGGGGTGCAGCGTCTTGACGCGCCCGTCCATCATTTCGGGGAAACCGGTGTGTTCGGACACGTCCTTTACCGCAAGGCCCGCGTCGCGCAGCGCCTTGGCCGTGCCGCCGGTCGACAGCAGCTCGACCCCGCGCGCGCTCAACGCCTTGCCCAGATCGACAAGGCCGGACTTGTCGGACACCGATAGCAGTGCCCGTTTGATCATCACTTCGCTCACGTGAAAAAATCCTGTTGTTTCAGCGCATCTTCTTGAGCAGCCAGGAGAAGCTTTCTCCGCTGCGCGGGACCTTGGCCACAACGACCAGCTGGCGCGTGCCGATAGGCCGTCCCTGGCCGTCTGCCCAGAGGCTTTCTTCCACCGAGATTGGATCCCGGCCTGACCGGAACTGCCACAGGCTGCCGTCGGGCAGGGCAAGCGAGATGCCTTTCCCGTCGGTGCTGGCGGCCAGCTCGATATGCGGGCCGAGGTGGAAGCGCAGGGCGACGGCGATGGTGCCGCGCTTGCCCTTGCGCCCGGCTGGCACCAGCAGGTCTTCTCCGCGCAGTTCGGTGCCATCGTCTCGCAGGATCAGGATGCGGCGGTGGACCAGCCCGTAACGGCTGACATAGCCATTGTGACTCGCCTCGATCCGGGTTGCGCCGGCGCCGCTTGCAGCAGGGCCGCTGGCATCGGCGGCAAGCGTCCGGCGGTCCACTTCGACTTCGGACACGCCCGATCCGATGCGCCCGTTGATCAGCACGGCGGTGGAATTAAAATCATCGATCGTCAGCGTGGAATGGGCGGCCGTGGCGCGCAGCCCCTGTTCGAGCCGGAGCGGAATCATCCCTCCGGCAAAGGCGGCGCCGCCACAGTTGACGATCAGCCGGTCCATGCCATGGCTGAATTCGAATGCCAGCGTCGAAGCGCACCCATCGCGCGCATGACGGGCAACTGGCGGAGGCCCTGCATCGAATTGCAGCACCGATTTGCCAGCGGTCGCCCGCTGGTATCCCCACTGGCGCGCATCGCGCAAGGGGCGGGTGCGAACGCCGCTGGCCTTGACCAGCAATTCGATTTGCTCGGCCGCGATCGCGCCTGAACCCTGCCAGTTGCCCAAGCCTCCATCGCCGTGCAGCAGGGCCAGCAGTGGCGGCACCAGCAGGGTCAGCATGGTCTGGATCTGTGGCAGGGGATCGGCGCGCACCGCTTCGTAGCACGCACGCAGGCCGATCAGCAGTTCGATCGCTTCGATCTGGCAGATCGGGCTGCGGGACAGCACCCCGCCATCATCGCTGACCAGTTCGCCCAGGGCACGCACAAGGCCAGCTTCGGCGTAAAGGCGGCGCGGCTTGGAATCGGCCATGATCAGCCCGGTGGCGACAAGGCCGCACCAGCCCGCGACTTCGCTCAACCGGTCGTCCGCCCGGGCGACACGGCGATCGAGCCAGCGGGCGGTGTCCTCGATCGTGTTCAGCACTTTGGCACGGAAGGCGCGGTCCTGGCCCGAAAGCACCAGCGGCGCATGGATCATCCAGTTGAGCAGGCGGTGGCCAACATTGCCCACGTCCCACGCCGGGGTCGGGTCGGGCTTGGGATTGGCGGCGAGCCAGGTGGCCAGGATGCGTTCCGCCACTTGTGCACACTGGGCACGCGTGCCGCCGGATTCCAGATCGCGCAGCCAGCGAAAGCCGTGAACCATGCGCTCGATCGGGGGTGGCGAACGCGGCCCGGAAAACGCGGTGTCGGCAATGGCTGACTTGAACCCATGGATCAGGAAGTGCCCCGCGCGCAGTGCCTTCCCAGTCGCCGGGTCGCCGGGCAGGGGAGGCAGAACGGTCGCCGTCAATCGCGTTTTTGCGCGCTTGCGGAACGGATGGATCGTGCTGGCGGGCAGGCCGAGGCTATAGGCAAAGCGCACCAGGCGGTCGCTCGTGCCCAGCGACGGCGGCGCGAAATCCGCCAGCGCCAGAGCGCGGCCAGGCTCTATCACGCCTGGTTCAACGGCGGCGGTATCGGGCCGGATGGCGGGCGCCTGACCGGTGCTGGCAGCACGGCTCGCTCCAGAGGGAATTCCGGGGATGCTGGGGTCGTTCACTTCGGCCAGCGGTTCCTCCTGCGATGCATCGAGCGGGATGGCGCGGCGTGAACTGGCCGCCGGGCGGCTTCCGGTCAGGGGGAAGCCGCTCTCCGCCATATCAGCCCAGAGCCTTCAGCGCAGCGATATTCGCGGCATATTGCGAAGGCCCGCCCTTGAAGGAGGCGGTTCCCGCCACCAGCACGTCTGCTCCGGCATCGACGCACGACCGGATCGTGGAGGTATCGACTCCGCCATCGACCTCAAGGTGAATGCGGCGGCCGGACTTGTCGATCATCTTGCGCACCGCTTCGATCTTGCGCAGCTGGCTGGTGATGAAGCTTTGCCCGCCGAAGCCGGGGTTGACGCTCATGATCAGGACCAGGTCGACATCGTCGATCAGGTAATCCAGCATCTTGGCAGGCGTTCCGGGGTTGAGCGAGACACCCGCCTTCTTGCCCAGCGCCTTGATCGCCTGCACCGTGCGATGGATGTGCGGGCCGGATTCTGGGTGGACGGTGATAATATCGGCGCCGGCATCGGCAAAGGCCTGGAGATAGCCATCGACCGGAGAGATCATCAGGTGAACGTCGAAGGGCTTGGCCGTATGCGGGCGTAGCGCCTTTACCACCATCGGGCCGATCGTGATGTTGGGGACGAAATGGCCGTCCATCACATCGACATGAATCCAGTCCGCCCCGGCTGCATCGATCGCGCGCACTTCTTCGCCAAGACGGGCAAAATCGGCGGAAAGGATGGACGGTGAAATAAGTGGCGTCATGTAGCGGCGTAATCCTGCAGGTGGCAGCATCGACTGTAACGCGCGCCTTGGCATTGCATTTCGGCTACCCCACCTCTTGCGCTTAGCTTTGGCGAATCGGCTGAACAAGCGCAGTTGGCGGCATTATCCACACGGAATGTCCCAGAATGGAGGTGCTTTGACCGTGAACGATGGCTTGCGGCAAAGTTCAGGGGATGTTCACGGCCTGAATCCTACTTAACGATCCAGAAATATGCCGGTAAGGCACGGGCGGAAACGGCCGGGCCCAGGATTGCTGAACGGAATTATCTTCAACCGGCTGGAACGACACATCGAAATCGGGGCATTTAGACTATGAACAAGCCGAGACGTTTGCACGCCACGGCACTGGCCTGTGCTGTTGCCGCCTCAGCCTTTGCCGGCGGCAGCACCACCGCCGCTGCCTCCACGCCCAACTGTGCCGGGCCGAAGAGCGACACATGGATCAATGTGACGGTCGATGGCGTGCGCAATGGCAATGGCCTGATGGCTGTGACGCTCTATGCGGACGAGCCGCGCAAGTTCCTGGCAAAGAAGGGCTCGCTCTATGTCGGCCGGGTCAATGCAGATGCGCCTGAAACCCGCATGTGCCTGTTCGTGCCCAAGCCGGGCGTCTATGCGCTTGCCGTGTACCATGACGAGGATTCGAGCACGAATCTGAAGCGCAGCGGCGTGTTGGGGTTGCCCGAGGAAGGCTTCGGCTTCTCGAACAATCCGCCAACGATCGCGAGCATCCCCTCGTTTCGTTCGGTGCGGCTGAACATCGCCAAATCGGGCCTGTCGACCCGCGTCCACCTCAAGTATCCGTAAGCCTTAGAGGTCGGTTGCGGGCACGCCGATTTCGGCAAAGGTCCGCGCAAGGTGCCAGGGAGCCAGCTCTTCAGCCAGCGCGTGTGCGCGCGGGTCGTCCACGTCCATCCACCAGGCATCCTCGATGTCCATGGTGGCGGCGCGACCGGCGTCGGCAAGGCGCTGCATGCCGTCGGAAAGACTGCCAGGCTTGCCTTCGGCAATGGCATCGCGGATGGCCAGCGGCAGTTCCGGCGTGGCCAGGAACGCGCCGCAATCCACCGCGTCATAGGGCGCGATCGCCTTGCCGATGGCGGTGATGCGGCCCTCATCATCCATGCGCACCCAGGTGGCATCGTCAGGATCGACCAGCGGATTGTCGGTCCGGCGATCGATCGCCAGCGTCACGCCGCGCGTCGGCCGGTCTTCCAGCATGAGCCGGGCCAAAATGTCGGCATCGAACATGTGATCGGCCATCATCAGCAGGAAATTGCCGTCACAGCGCGTGGCCCCGGCCATCACCGAATAGCCGTTGGGCGTTGACCAGTTGGTCAGCCGTACCGGCACGATCTCTACTCCTGCGCGCAGTGACAGATCGGCCAGAAACGCTTCGAGCATTTCGGCATGGTGCCCGGTGACCACGATGACGCGCGTGACACCTGCCGCCATGGCCTGGCGCACGCCGATCTCGATCAGCGGCACGCCCGCAACCGGGGTCAGCGGTTTGGACGGCGATAGATCGGCAAGGCGACTGCCGAAACCTGCGGCGATGATCAGGGCATCCATGATCGAGAGCCGGTAGCCGCTTCACCGGCAAATGAAAAGGGTGCCATAACGAAAAGGCCGACCAGACGATCTGTCTGGCCGGCCCTTCGATCATGCGGTCAGCCGCGGCTTATTCAGCGGCCAGCTTTTCGACCGAAGCATATTCCTCGACCATCTGCGCGGCGACATCGTCGTTGAACTGCTGCGGCGGGTGCTTGCAGAAGTAGGCCGACGGGCCGATCAGCGCGCCACCTTCACCGCGATCCAGGGCGACCTTGCAGCAACGGATCGCATCCATCACGCAAGCGGCCGAGTTCGGGCTGTCTTCGACCGAAAGACGCAGTTCCAGGTTCATGGGCACGTTGCCCCACTGCTGGCCTTCCATGCGGATGAAGCACAGCTTGTTGTCCTTCTGCCATGGAACATAGTCCGAAGGACCGACGTGGATGTTCTCGTCCTCGAGACGCGTGGCGAGCATGGCCTGCACTGCCTCGGTCTTCGATTCCTTCTTGCTGCCCAGACGCTGACGGTCGAGCATGTTCATGAAGTCGGTGTTGCCACCGGTGTTGAGCTGGTACGTGCGCTCGACGTTCACGCCGCGGGCAGCGAACAGGCTGGAGAGAACGCGGTGAACGATCGTGGCGCCGACCTGGGCCTTGATATCGTCGCCCACGATCGGGATGCGCTTCTCGCGGAACTTCGCTTCCCATTCGGGGGTCGACGCGATGAACACGGGCATGCAGTTGACCACGGCAACGCCGGCATCAAGTGCGCATTCCATGTAGAACTCGGTGGCTTCCTGCGACCCGACGGGGAGGAAGTTGAGCAGCACTTCAGCGCCCGAATCCTTCAGGGCCTTGACGATGTCGGCCTGCGTGGCTTCGGCTTCGTCAGCGACGACGAAACCCTTTTCGCCCACGGTGGTCATGTGCGCGGCAACGCCGTCCGAGACGCGGCCCATGATCACCTTTGCGCCGGTCATCGGCACATTGGCCTGAAATACGGTGGTGTTGTTCGGCGCGGCAAAGATGGCTTCGGCAATATCCTTGCCAACCTTGCGGGCATCGACATCGACGCCGAGAACGAAATCGACGTCCCCTGCACCATATCCGCCAATACGATCGTGGATCAGGCCCTGCGACGAGTTGTTGTTGCGGTAATAGGCAACGCCCTGCACCAGCGAACTAGCGCAGTTGCCCACGCCGATCACGGCGACCTTGATTGGCTTCATGAATAACGATCCCTTCAGACAGGCGCTTTAAAGCGGCTGTAATCAAACTGACTCAAAATACCGAAATGCTACCGAATGCAAGCCGATTCCTCAGTTGGTCACGAGGAATCAAGGAACAGGCATGCCGGTTTAGCCCCGCTTGCCTCGTCCAGTCTCCTGCGCCCTCATCCGCAATCTGCTTTCTGCGCTGCACCAAATGACCAGGCGCGCAGAACACAGCATCTTCCGATGGGACGCGGCCCTTAACCGAAAAATGCTGCATGCGATAGTGCGTTTCCGCAAGCTCTGTCGCATGCCATCACCCGTTTGCTGAAACCGTGGCAAAAACATCACCAAGCTCGGCAAGCGATGACAGGGTTTGCGTGCCCGGCACTGCCTGCTCGAAGTCGTCTGCACCAAACGCCTCGGTCAGCAATGCGCAGAACCGCACCCCGGCCGCGGCCGCGATGTGTGCGTCGTTCGGTGAATCTCCGGTGAACAGGAATCGCGAGCGCGGCATGCCAAAGCGTTTTTCCAGCGTCACGAAATGCGCCTCGCCCTTGGCAAAACCCGGATCGCCCGGCCCCGACGGGCGGTAGCCAAGCGCACAATCCACCGGCCAGTCCTTGGCCAGGCGATCGACATAGACTTCCAGATTGTTCGAAGAGATCGCAACCGCCAACCCGCGCGAACGCCATTCTTCCAGCAGGCTAGCCGTTCCCGCAGGCAGAGCGATTCCCGAAAGATAGCCATCCTTCCAGGTCTCGAACCGCTCGGCCACGGGATCGGTCTGCTGGCCGGGATAGAGCTGGCGCAACTGGCGTTCGAACGGCAGGCCGGACGTTGCAAAGTAGGCGCGCCGCGCATCGGCCCACGGCGTTCCGAACGCTTCTGCCATCAGTTCCGCAGCGCGGTCGGCGTAGTCTTCCATCGTTGGCACCAGCGTGCCGTCAAGGTCGAACACCAGCACCGCGATCTGTGCGCTCGCTGCTGCCGCTCCGTTCGCTGCCATTGCGCGCGGGGACGCGCCGCGTTCGATCACGCAGCCAAGCTTTCGCGCGCAACGGCAAGATCTTCGGGCGTATCGACCTCGAACCAGACCAGCCCCGAAAGCCAGCACACCTTGGGCGACATCGCACCGTTTTCGGTGCTCGTCTCATTGTCTGCGCTTTCGCGGGCAAGTTCGTGAAGCACCATTTCCACCGATGCCGTGGCCAGATCGCTCTGCGCGTTGACCCGGTCGAAGGCGGCCCAGTACGCGGGGGTCGCGCCCTGCGTAACGCAGGTGGTGCCGATATAGGCGCCATCGTATTTCGGCAGCGTCTTGGAAATCGCCACGAGCTTCCCGCGCTTTTCGATAACCTTCATCTCATCCGACAGGACCGGGCGCTCCCGCTCGCAGGCTATGCCGATGCCATCTGGTACCACTGCAAAATGGCGGGTGTACATGTCGACCGGGAAAAGATGGTCGGCATTGGTCAGGATGAACGCATCCGATCCGATCAGCGGGCGGGCTGCGCCCAGCGACGTCAGATTGCCGGCCTCAAGCTGCGCGTTGCGCACGGTCTGCACCGGTGCACCGGGCCAGTGCGCTGCGATGTGGTCCTCGATAAGGTCGGCGCGATAGCCGGTCACCACGACGATCCGATCGACCACGGCCAGCAGCGCATCGATCGCAAAATCAAGGCAGGTTCTCCCGGCAACGCCGATCAAGGGCTTGGGCAGGGCTTCGGTTTCAATGCCCAGCCTGCTTCCGCGGCCTGCAGCCAGGATGACGCCTATCATTCGTTTTCTCGGTTCCCGGTTGCGGATCAGTTATTCGCCAATTTGGGGGAACCTGCCGGATCGTGCAAGAGGGCGACCGCAACGCGCCTGTCTTTCCTTTGGTTTGCACTCGGCCTTTGGTTTGCACTCGGCCTTTGGTTTGCACTCGGCCTTTGGTTCGCACTCGGCCTTTGGTCTGCAGTTGCCTCTGGTTCAGAGCTGGCGCATGTGAGGTGGCAGCAGCAGGCCCTCGCTGTCCGCAGCGATCAGCGGCGCACACCATGCCACTGCGCCAAGCCACAAAAACAGCCCGACCAGCAACATGCCGGGCAGCAGCCATGCCAGGCCGAACAGGCAAAGGCCGCAGGCAAGCAGGACATAGACATCGCGCTTGAACAGGCGTTCGATGGTCAGCGTGACCTTCTGCAGCACGGGGCGGCTTTCCAGTCTGGTGGTCAGCGCGGCCCGCAATACATCGAAACTGCCCCGTTTCGGCCCCATGCGGACAAGCACGGTCATCGCGAGGATTCCGCACACCAGCAGCACCACGCAGGCCAGCGCGATCCAGGCATACTCAAGGCCGTAGGTCGGCACCACGCCGATCATCAGGCCGATGACGAAGCCAAGGTTGGCGACCATGTCGCAAGCCGTGTCGAGCAAGGCGCCGCGCCTGCTCATCGACCACGATACGCGGGCGATGTCGCCATCCACGCAGTCGGTCACCGACACCACCTGGAACAGCAACCCGCCCAGTGCGAGCCATTCGGCCCCACCTTGTGCGAGGATTACCGACATCACCGCTGCCAGCAGCAGGGTGAACCACGTGATCGGATCGGGCCCGATGCCAAGCTTCAGCGCCAGGGCCGAAAGCCGGAAGGAAATCGGCCGGTTGATCCATCTGCCGACCGGGCCTTCGGTGGGTTTCAACGTGGCCCTGAGCAATGTCATGACCGTGGCTGCGTCGGTGTCTTCACGGACCAGGCGGGGGTCGTCACGCGTCAGCAGCAATGAAGGTTCGGCGGACAGCGCTTCAAGCGCTGCCTTTGTCGGCAGGGCATCGGCGGGAAGCAGGGCGGTGCCCGCAGGCAGATCGGCGTCAGGGGCAAGTATGGTGATCGTTGGCAACGGGCGCCCGCGCAGCGTAAAACTCTTGTGCCAGTCTTCCGCTATCGAACCTTCCGCTATCGAGTCTTCCCGTATCGGCTGGTCGGCGGGTTGATCGGCCAGGATGAAGATGTGTTGTGCACCAACATGATCGGCCAGAATGACGCCACGCGCGATTCCGGTGATGCCACCAATCCGCCGACGGAGAAAGGAACTGGCTGGAATTGCGACGAAAAACGGATGGTTCAAGTGCGTTTGCCCTATAGCGTGCGTCGCAGGCCCTTTCCACGACCTATAGACCGGGCTACCGATTGCGCCAAGTCGGCTTCCAGAAGAGGGATTGCAAGGGTGAACGTGGCAAATCGGGCGCCGAATCCGGCAAGGACGATCAAGCGTCCGCAGCGCCCACGTGAACTGCAGGATGGCCTGAACTACCATCTGTATCATCCGCTGGCCTGGCGTCTGGCGCGCGCGCTGTCCTACACGCCGCTGACGCCCAACATGGTCTCGGTCTTCGGCGGGCTGCTCGTCGTGGCGGCGGGCGTCGTCTATTTCAACATGGATGCGACCGGCGGGCCCTGGGCGCTCGGCTGGCCATGGGGCGCCTTGCTCGGGCTGGTCCTGCACATGAGCTGGCACGTGGTCGATGGCGCGGACGGCGATCTGGCGCGCATCACCGGCAAGTCCAGCCCGATTGGCGAGATGGTCGACGGCATCTGCGATTATGCCAGCCACATCGTGCTCTACGTGCTGCTGGCCTTCGTGCTGACGCGGCAGGTCGGTGCGGGAGAGGCGTGGGCGTGGACGGTTGCCGCAGGGCTCAGCCACATCGTCCAGTCCAACCATGTCGAAGTGCAGCGCAGGTTCTACCAGTACTGGACCTATGGCGTGCCCTGGCTCAACAACGCCAAGGACAATGGCGCGGGCCTGTTCGGATCGGGCGGCGTCTTTGCCCGGCTGTTTGAACCGATTGCGCGGGCCTATCTGCGCCTTGCCGCCGGGATGACGCCCCACGCCCGCCAGATCGATGCTGCCGTGGGCGCGGCCATGGCATCGGGCGACGATAGCAGGCTCGGCGCGATTCGCGCCGAAGTGGCGCGCGCGCAGAAGCCGTTGCTCGATTTTCTCAAGCTGCTCGGCCCCAACCCGCGCGCGATCGTGCTGGGGCTGGCGATGCTTGCAGGCAGCCCGGTGTGGTATTTCTTCTATCAGGCCGTGGTGCTGAACGTGCTGCTGGTCATTTCCGTCCAGCTGCACAACCGCGCGGCCATGGCCACCGCCGCGCGGCTGGATGGCCCGCCGCCGCCGGGGTCACCTGCCTTCAGCTAGATATCCGCGCTTTTGCGCACGGCCACAAGGCACAGCAGCACGACTGACAGCGCGAGCGTTTCGATCACGCCCCACACCAGCCATTGCGAATGGCCATAGAGCCACACGCCAATGGCCGGCGCGGCGATATAGGCCGCGCCATTGGTTGAGGTGACGATGCCTGCCGCCTGCCCCTGCTCGCCCCGCGTGACGGCAAGGCTCGCGCCCGAGGTAAAGCCCGGGCGGAACATTCCGAAGCCCAGCGAAGCGACGGCAAAGCCCACCGCAATGGTGTGCAGGTCGCTTCCCGCCGCAATCGGCAATACGCCCAGGGCGGCAAGGCTCATGCCCCACAGGGTCGATGTGCGTGGCCCCATGCCCAGCATCGGGATCAGGCCCCACTGGGCCAGCAGGGTGGCAACGGCGCCCGCCATCAGCACCAGGCCAACCGGTCCCGCACCGGCATCGGGATTGCCGCGCAGCCCCAGCCGGTCGAGCAGCAGGAACCCGATGACGCCCAGCACCATGGCCTGCGCATGCCCGCCGATCAGCCCGGCCAGCAGCCATGGTCGCAGGCGGTGATCGTTGAGGCGCAGCCGTCGGCCTTCGTCCGGGAGATCCTGTTCGTCATCTTGCGCCACGCGCGTGTTGGACGAACCGCCGAACGGATCGGCCATCACCTCGCCTCGGCCGGCAAAGCGCGGATCGTCATCGGGCAGGCGCGTGCGCAGCAGCACCAGCACGATCACCCCCATGATCGCAAACACCGCAAACGGCCCGACCAGCCCGATACCCGGCAGGATCATCAGCGGGGCCAGCGCCGGCCCGAGGACCGTGCCCAGGCCGAAGCTCGATGCCACCAAGGACAAGGCCTTGGTCCGCTCGGCCCGGTCGGTGCGGCTTGCCACATAGGCCTGCACCGCAGGCGGTGCGGCCGAACCGAGCAGTCCGTAGAACGAGCGCGCCAGCGCAAACAGGCTGATCGTCAGGACGCCGCTGGTCCAGCCATCAAGGCCGAAATGAAGGATCGTCCCGCACAGCGAAAACGACAGGATGAACCCGATCACGCCCAGCGCCATCATCGCCTTGCGCCCGCGCCGGTCGGACCGGCGGGCCCAGTATGGCGCCAGCATCACCCACAGCAGCGCCGACCATGAATACGCCAGGCTCACCCACACATCGGCAATGCCCAGCCGCGTGCCGATCGATGGCATGACCGATTGCATGGCCGTGTTGCCCGCAGCCGTCACCAGCATCACGGTAAACAGCAGCGCCATGCGTTCCTTTGGCAGGCGGACCGCGCCTTCCGTCATCGCTTTTCCAGTCCGGTTGTCTACACCTGGGTCATGGCCGACGGTTAGGCTTGGCGCTCCGTGCTTGCAATGCCGTTGCAAATTTGCGACGCGCTTGGGTTGATCTGACCGGCAGAGGACATCTTCCTGCAATGACTTCAACCCAGGTTGCGCGTGAGCCCTTGATTCAACGGGCAAAACGCAAGGCAGAACGCCTGCTCGGCCCTGCCGGGATCTTTTTCAGGGGCTTTCTGAAGCACCCCGCCATGGTCGGAGCGATCGTTCCATCATCCAATCGCACGATCGAACGCGTGCTTTCGGTGGTGGATTGGGAAAAGTGCAGCCTGTTCGTGGAATACGGCCCGGGCGTCGGCACGTTCTGCCGTCCGGTGCTCGACAAGCTGCGCCGTGATGGCCGGCTTATCGTGATCGATACCAATCCCGATTTCATCGAATACCTGCAGAAAACCATCGGCGACAGCCGGTTCATCGCCGTGCACGGTTCCGCCACCGACGTGGAAGAGATCGTCCGCGCCAATGGCTTCGATCATGCCGATTACGTGCTTTCGGGCCTGCCCTTCTCGAACCTGCCCGAAGGGGTAGGTCCGGCGATCATGGGTGCCACGCACAACGTGCTGCGGCCCCGCGGCGCCTTCCTGGTCTACCAGTACACGGCGCGCGCGCGCGACCTGATGAGCCAGTACTTCCGCCGCATCGACAAGGGCTTCGAACCGGTCAACGTCCCGCCCTGCGTCATCAGCTGGGGCTGGAAGGAATAAATCGGGCTTCTGCGATAAACGCGTTTCAGCCGAAGATGTCGCTCACTTCGTCGGCACCGTCTCCCGCAAGCTGGCGGTAGACGGCGGCCAGCATCGCCACGAAATAGACCAGCGCGCCTGCCGTCAGCGTGCTGGAAACCGCAGCAGTCAGCACCTGCTGCACGCTGCCGCCGGTCATCAGCACCAGCACCACACCGACCAGCATCATCGTCAGGCCATAGATCACCGCAAACAGCAGCCCGGCCAGCACGAAGAACGTCAGCAGGCGGCCCGAATTGCCGCTTGTCAGCGCCCATGAACGCTTGAGCGCCTGCACCGGGTTGCGTTCCGCCTCGATCGCCAGCACCGGCGCGACCAGTGCCAGGCGCACGCTGCACCAGATCATCGCGATGAAGGCACCGATGATGGCGATGGCGGCAAGCGCCTGTTGCCCCGTAAGGGCTGCGGCGCTTACCAGCACCAGAAAGCCCATGCCCAGCACCGCACCGACCATGATCTGCGCCAGCACATAGGGTCCAAGCGCCGAAAAGCCGCGGCGGATGGATTGGCCCACGGTCGGCAATTGCCGGTCCGTCATCACGATCAGCATCGCGACCGTGCCCGCCATCTGCAGCAAGGTGACGACGATCAGCAGTGGCAGCGAAGCCGTCCACGCATCGGCGATCGTCTCCATCATCTCGCGCGGGGGGGTGCCCGGCGGCATCTGGGGTTCGGGCACGAAGACCGAGAAGGCCAGGCTGGGAAACAGGAAGAACACCCCCGCGATCGCGATCAGCACGTCGCGGTTGGCGGCGACAAGGCGCGTGGCGGTTTTCCAGGCAAGGCTGCTGTCGAGGCGGACGGTCATGGCGCGTGTCTAGGGTCCAAACGCGATCAGGACAAGTTCGCGCGGTTCGATTGGACAGTCAGGTGCGGGCAGCGCACCTGGCAGGCGCACAAGTCCTGCATCGCCATGAAGCGAACCCTTGAAGCGAAGGGGCGTCTGCGCCATGCCGTGAACATGTCCGGCCGTCATTCCATCGAAATTCACGCCGAAGCGGCGCAAGTGCCCTATCGCGCCGCGCTCGAAGCGATGTCTGCCCGCAATGCGGCGATTGCCGATGGCGCGGCGCAGGAGATGATCTGGCTGCTCGAACATCCGCCGGTCTATACCGCCGGCACCAGCGCCGCCCCCGAAGAACTGCTCGATCCCCGGTTCGAGGTGGTCGAGGCCGGGCGCGGCGGGCGATACACCTATCACGGCCCCGGGCAGCGGATCGGCTATGTCCTGCTCGATCTGCGCAAGCGCGCCCGCGATGTGCGCGGCTTCGTCCACGCGCTGGAAGGCTGGGTGATCGATACCTTGGCGGATTTCGGCGTCGTCGCGTGGCGGGCAGAAGGCCGGGTCGGGATCTGGACTCACGGCGCAGACGGGCGCGAAGCCAAGATCGGCGCCATCGGCGTGCGCATCCGGCGCTGGGTGACGATGCACGGGTTCTCGGTCAACCTGTCACCCGATCTGGCGCACTTCGGCGGCATCGTGCCTTGCGGCATCGACGAATTCGGCGTTACCAGCCTTGCCGCACTGGGGCATGCCGTGTCCCCCGACCAATGGGACGAAGCCCTGCTCGCGCATCTCGACAGCTTTCTGGCAAAGCTCGATACGCCTTGCCCCCCGGCCGCCGGGCCGGACGCCAATCAGCCGGAGTCTGCATGAAACACCACCGCTCTTATGCTCTCGCGCTGTGCGTACTGCTGGCTGCCTGCAACCAGCAGGGTGAACAGAAGGCAGCGCCTGTCGAAGGCGGCGAAGTGCTGCCGGGAACGATTTCGGACGCGATGATCGATCTCGATACGTCCACCGCCACGCCACCGCTGGCTGCGGTAAAGGCAAGATCCGCAGCCAAGGCATCGCCCGATGCCGATGCCGAGGCCGATTCGCCGGCCAGTGATCAGGCCCCGGCCGCTGCCGCGTCAGGCGGAACCGACTAGCTGCTGGGCCATGCGCAAGTGCGGCTGGTCGATCATCCGGCCGTTATATTGCAGCGTCCCCACATTCGGATTCTGCGTGAACAGGTCGATGATCGCCTGAGCTTCGGCAAGTTCGGCTTCGGTCGGGGCAAAGGCTGCGTTGATCACCGCAACTTGCGAAGGGTGGATCGCCAGCATGCCGGTGAAGCCATCGGCCCGTGCGGCTTGCGCGGCGCGCTGCGTTGCGGCTTCATTGCGGAAATCGTCGTTCAGCGTGTCGATGGCCCAGACCTCTCGGGCGTGGGCTACCAGCAGGCATTGCGCGCGGATGAAGCGGAACGCATCGGTCCATGCGCCGTCGGCATCGCGCTTGCGGCTGGCGCCCAGAACGGCTGACAGGTCCTCTGCGCCCCAGGTCAAACCGGCCAGTCGCGGCATCGGCGCATCGGCATAGGCCGGGATCGTCAGCGCCGACCGGGCCGTCTCGCTCACCAGCGGCAGGATGCGCGTCACGCCGTTGGCGATGCGATGCCGTTGTTCCAGCTCATAGATTTCGGCGGCAAGCTGGCGCAATTGCTCCGGGCCTTCGCACTTGGGCAGCATCACGCCATCGGGCGCGCCCGCCATCACCACCGCCAGATCTTCCTGCCACATGCCGGTGTCGAAGGCGTTGATTCGCACCCAGCGCGCAACGGGCCGGCTTTCGGTCAGGTGCTGGCGGTGCGCTGCCAGCCAGTCGCGTGCCAGCACCCGCGCCTGCGGCTTGGCGGCCGCTGAAACCGCATCTTCCAGATCAACGATTACCGCATGCGCGCCCGTGGACATGGCCTTGCCCAGCTTCTTTTCGCTGTCACCGGGAACGAACAGCCATGAACGGGGCGGCATGCGGGTATTCTCCTGAAATCAGGTCGTTGCTGGTGCTGCCTCAGTTTCCTGGGCAAGCGTCGGATAGTCGGTATAGCCGTGTTCGCCGGGGAAATACCACGTCTGCGGCACATCAACGTTGGGATATTGAGATGCGCGCCCTGACGGATGCGGTCGACCAGATCGGGGTTGGAGATGAACGGACGGCCAAAGCTGATCGCATCGGCGCGGCCCGATGTCACATCCGCAGCGGCCTGTTCCGGCGTGTAGTCGCTGTTGAGCACCAAGGGTCCGGTGTAGATCGAGCGGATCAGGCCGTCCTGCTGGGGAACGTCGGTCGAACCGAACGTGCCGTCCGGCCCCGGCTGGCGCAGTTCGACGAAGCTGACGCCCAACGCCTCGAGCACGCGCGCGGCCTCGCCAAAGGTTGCGGCAGGATTGCTGTCATCGGTGCCTTGCGAATCGCCATTGGGCGAAAGGCGGATCGAAACCCGGTCCTTGCCCCAGACCGCGATCAGCGCTTCCACCACTTCGCGCATCAGCCGCACGCGGTTCTGCGGGCTGCCGCCGTAATCGTCATCGCGCAAGTTGGTGCCATCGCGCAGGAACTGGTCGATCAGGTAGCCATTGGCGGCATGAAGCTGCACGCCATCGAACCCGGCCTTCTTCGCGTTTACGGCAGCTCTGCGGTAATCGCCGATCAGGCGCGGCATTTCATCGGCGCGCAAGGGCCGCGCGGTAACGAAATCCTGCTTGCCTTCGGGCGTGTGTGCCTGCCCCGGCGCGCGCGTGGCCGATGCCGATACCGGCGGTTCGCCACCCAGAAAGTAGGGATGCACGATGCGGCCCATATGCCACAGCTGCAGCACGATCCGCCCGCCCTCGGCATGCACGGCCTCGACGATCGGCTTCCACGCTTCGGTCTGCTCATCGCTCCAGATGCCCGGCGCGCTGGGCCAGCCAAGCCCTTCGCGGCTGATCCCGGTGGCTTCGGTGATGATCAGTCCGGCGCTGGCGCGCTGGCGATAATATTCGACCATGATCGGGGTGGGCACGCTGTCACCGGTGGCGCGGCCGCGGGTCAGCGGGGCCATGACGATCCGGTTGGGCGCTTCGATCGCGCCGAAACGCACGGGCTGGAACAGCGGGTCATGCATGCTAGGAGACCTTTCGATTGAACTTTCCGCGAACCGCACTGGGTTTCGCTTTGCAACTGGATTAAGCGGCGCCGATGACGATTTCAAGGGACGCAGACCTGTCATTTCGCCCCGGACCGAAGCATTTCCTTGCGCTGCTGACAGGAAACATTGCGCTGGCGCTGGGACCATGGTTCGTGCGCATTGCCGATAGCGGACCGGTTTCGGCCGGATTCTGGCGGTTGGCGCTGGCCTTGCCGCTGCTCGCGCTGTTTGCCTTTCGCGCGCGCGAGCCGATGTGGGGCTTTGCCCGCAAGGACTGGTGGATCATCTTCGCTGCCGGTGTCGTGTTCGCGCTCGATCTGGCCAGCTGGCATGTCGGGATCGAGATGACCAAGCTCGGCAATGCCACGTTGTTCGGCAATTCGGGCAGCGTGATCCTGATGATCTGGGGCCTGGTGACGATGCACCGCCGCCCGCACCCGCGCGAATTTGCCGCCGTTGCCATGGCGCTGGGCGGGGCGGGCCTGCTGCTTGGCCGGTCGATGGAAATCGATACGCGCACCTTGGCGGGGGATCTGTTCTGCATCCTCGCCGGGCTGTTCTATGTCGTCTATATCCTGCTGGTGCAGGGCATCCGCGGGCGCTTCGGATCGTGGAGCCTGCTGTTCTGGTCAAGCCTTGCCGGTGTGCCGGTCATGCTGATAACGGCGCTCTTGCTGGGTGAGCCGGTGTGGCCCACCGACTGGTGGCCCGTGATCGGGCTGATGTTCGCCAGCCAGATCGTCGGCCAGGGCTTGCTGGTCTATTCGCTGCGCCACTTCCCGCCGCTGGTCATTGGCCTGGTCCTGCTGACCCAGCCAGCCATCTCGGTGCTGGTCGGCTGGCTCGCCTTTGACGAGGTCCTCGCCTTGCCCGATGCCGTCGGCATGGCGCTCGTCGGCGCAGCGCTGGTGCTGGCGCGCGTGGGCGAGGGGAAGGCGGGAGAAGGGCCTGCCTGATTCAGCTGCCGAAAGGCCTTGCCCCCAGATCGCCCATGCCGACCGTTCCCCCTGCCATGTCGAGCATGCGGTCGAGGCTCTTCTTGGCAGCAAGGCGCATCGGTTCTTCGATCTCGATGCGCGGGCTGAGATCGCGCAGCGCGACGTACAGCTTTTCCATCGTGTTCAGCGCCATGTACGGGCAGATGTTGCAGTTGCAGTTGCCGTCGGCTCCCGGCGCACCGATGAAGGTCTTGTCCGGGATCGCCAGCTGCATCTGGTGTATGATGTGCGGCTCTGTCGCCACGATCAGCGTATCGCCGGTAAAGGTCTTGGCAAATTGCAGGATGCCGCTGGTCGATCCCACGTAATCGCAGTGGTCAATGATGTGCGGCGGGCATTCGGGGTGGCCGGCCACCGGCGCGCCGGGGTGCTGGGCCATCAGCTTGAGCAGTTCGGTTTCCGAAAACGCCTCGTGCACGATGCATACGCCCGGCCACAACAGCATGTCGCGCCCGAACTTGCGGTTCAGGTAGCCGCCAAGGTGGCGGTCGGGGCCGAAGATGATCTTCTGTTCGGGCGGGATCTGCGCCAGGATCGTCTCGGCGCTCGATGACGTCACGATCACGTCCGACAGCGCCTTCACCTCGGTCGAGCAATTGATGTAGGTCAGCGCGATATGATCGGGATGCGCCTCGCGGAATGCGCGGAACTTGTCGGGAGGACAGGAATCCTCAAGGCTGCATCCGGCGTCGAGATCAGGCAGGACCACGATCTTCTGCGGGCTCAGGATCTTGGCGGTGTCGGCCATGAACTTCACGCCGCAAAACGCGATCACGTCGGCATCGGTCGCCGCCGCCTTGCGCGAAAGCTCGAGGCTGTCGCCCACGAAATCGGCCAGATCCTGAATTTCCGGGCGCTGATAATAGTGCGCAAGGATCACTGCATTGCGCTCCTTGCGCAAGCGGTCGATCTCGGCGCGCAGGTCAAGTCCGGCAAGGGTGGTCGGCTGGGCAGTCATCGCAAGCTTCCTCCCGCCCGCTTGGCATGCGGGCGAAAAGCGGACTTAGGGACGTCAACCGCCTCCCGCAATACCTGCTCCGGCAATACCGTCGGCCAGCATGACGAAGGGCGGAAAGACGGACAGCGCCATGATCATGCCGCTCACCAGCATCAGCACAGTCCCGACCATGCGCGTTGCCGGATGGATGGCGCCTGTCTGCCGCAGGTCATGCCAGGCGATGATCGCCAAGACGCCCAGCTGCAGCGCCAGCTGGATGATCGGGGTCAGCACCGGCCCCAGGATCGGCGCGGGCACCAGTCGGCCGAACGCCGGCTCCATGATCAGGATGACGGCCCCGAACATCAGGCGGCGGTGCCACTGGGTGTGGCGGCGCATGGCAATGCCGGCGCCCACCATCCCGGCAAAGGCCGTTGCCTCGACATGAGTCAGCGCCAGGAAATAGCCATTGGTGAAGAACGGCGGCACGCGGTGCAACTCCACCGCCATGCGCCCGGTGAACATGCCAAGGCCCGCGATGACGATCACCAGCGCCAGGCTCAGCCAGCCCAGCTTGCGGTGCAGGGTCATGTCCTGCCCGTTCGCCAGCACGTTCTGCGTCACGAACAGGCCCAGCCACGAAAGCATCGCCACTCCGTGCAGGTGGACCCACACCGGCACCGTCGCCGGGCTGACGAAGCCGCGCAGGCCCCACTGGGCAAAGGCGAAGACGATGAAGGCGGCAAGGCCCATCGCCAGGCGGGCAAAGAACCGCTGGTCGCGGGTATGAGGATATGCGTCAGAAGCTGCGGCGGTTGCCATGGGGTGTCTCCACCAGTCCCGCAGCAGCCCCTAGAGAGTTCCATCCGTTTTGGCGGTGACTCCGGTCACACCTGCACCAACCGCTTGTATCGGATTCAGTTGTCGATCGACACCACGACCTTGGCCTTGCTGTACCCCGCCACTTGCAAGGGGATCGAAACATTCTGGCTGATCGCTTCCCTTGCCGCTTGGCGGGCAAGGTTCATCAGCACCGGATTGGCCGCCTGCTGCACCGCCTGCGCCTCGGCCAGGCGGGTGTTGTCGCGGGTCAGCTTGTCCTGCGCCTCGCGCGTGATCCAGATGCCATCGCGCAGATATTGCGCGCGTGCTTCGTCAAGGTTCGGACGGCTCACTGCCAATGGTGGCAGCCTAACGCCCAGCGTTTGCGTTTCGGCATTCCAGTTCAGCCGGTCACGTCCCACTTTCGCAAGGTCGATTGTATAATCGATCCTTGCCGGGATGACGGCCACCTGCTTCGAATTGACCAGTCCGAACATCCGTGAATCGTTGCTCGATACCACCGGAGCCAATTCGGCGCTGAACACGGTCAGCTTGTCCTGTTTTGCAAAGGCGACAAGGCTGGTTGCCAGCGGATCGCCGACATCTTCGGGCTGCCACCACTTCCACGCAAAGAAGACGGCAGCGCTCAGGGCCACCAGAAACAGGGCCCATGGCACAAAAGAGACGCGCGCCAGCGAAGCTTCTCGCTTTGCAGCCGTGGCGGGCGAGGTGGTCAGGTGCGGATCATCCATCGTTCACCCTCAACGGCCACGGTCCCCTGCCGTTCCAGATCGATCAGATGGGCCAGCACCGAACGCCCGGCCGCGCCATGCAGCCGCGCATCAAGCCCCTTGTACATCGCGCCGACGAATTCGGGGATGGCATGCGGCCCGCTTTCCTCCAGCAGGCGCACGATCTGGCGTTCGCGCTGGCGGCGGTGACCCATCATCCCGCGTACCAGTTGGCGCGGATTGTCGATCTGCGGGCCGTGGGCGGGGTAAAGCACCCGGTCCTCGCGGTCGTACAGCTTCTGCAGGCTCGCCATATAGGCGGCCATGTCGCCATCCGGGGGCGATACGACCGAGGTTGACCAGCCCATCACATGATCGCCGGTAAACAGCGCGCCACTTTCGACGACCGCATAGCACAAGTGATTGCTGGTGTGTCCGGGCGTGGCCACGGCCTGCAGGGTCCACCCGTCGCCCGCAATCTCGTCCCCGTCGGCCAGCACCAGATCCGGCGCATAATCGGCATCGAACGAGGCATCGGCGCGCGGGCCATCATCGTCGAGCACCAGCGCGGCACATCCGATGATCGGTGCGCCGGTGGCGGCCTGCAGCGGGCGCGAGGCCGGGCTGTGATCGCGGTGGGTGTGCGTGCACACGATCGCGGCGATCCGGGCATCGCCCACGGCGGCAAGGATCGCCTCGACATGGCCTGCGCTTTCCATGCCGATGGCGTCGCCTGCACCGTAAGGACCGGGATCGATTACGGCCACGTCGGCCCCCGCGCCGACGATGTAGGTCTGCGTGCCGGTGAAGGTATAGGGCGAAGGATTGGGAGCCAGCACGCGCCGCACCAGCGGCTCCAGCACTTCTGCGCGGCCCACGGGCCATTCGCTGCGATCGGGGATGGGGGGCATTTGGGCCATGGACCCGGTATGGGCATAGTCCCCGTGCCATGCAACCTTGCACAACGTGACGGGTCGTATCAGGATGCGCGCATGGAAAGCCGGTTGGATGTGCCGTATGATCTGGCCGTGATCGGCGGCGGGATAAACGGCGCGGCGATTGCGCGCGATGCCACGGGTCGCGGCCTGTCGGTGCTGCTGCTGGAACGTGGCGATCTGGCGCAGGGCACCTCGTCAGCTTCGACCAAGCTGATCCATGGCGGCTTGCGCTATCTCGAACATCGCGAATTCGCGCTGGTTGCCGAAGCGCTGCACGAACGTGAAATCCTGTGGAACCAGGCGCCTCACATCGTCTGGCCGATGCGCTTCGTGCTGCCGATCGTGCCCGAAGGCCGCCCATGGTGGATGCTGCGCACCGGGCTTTGGCTCTATGACCGGATCGGCGGGCGCAGGACCTTGCCGCCCACCCGCCGGGTGCGGCTCGAAGGCCGCTTGGGCCTGCAATCGGATATCCGCCGTGGCTACGAATATTCCGATTGCTGGGTCGATGATGCGCGCCTCGTCGTGCTGCTCGCCCGCGATGCGGCAGACCGTGGCGCAGACGTGCGCACGCGCTGCCCGGTCACCGCCTTGCGCCGCGAAGGCCACTTGTGGCGGATCGACGCAGGCGGCGAGGTCTTTCATGCCGCGATGACCGTGAACGCCGCTGGCCCGCAAGTCGGCGACCTGCTCGGCGTTGCCCACGCGCCACGGCCGCAAACGCTGCGCAAGGTGCGCGGCTCGCACATCGTCGTGCCCCGCCTGCACGATGATCCGCGCGCCCTGTTCCTGCAATTGCCCGATGGGCGCGTGTGCTTTGCCATTCCCTGGCAACATGCCTTTACCCTGATCGGCACGACCGACGTCGAAATCGCAGGCAGCGCCGATGGTGCCGATGCCGACCCACCGCAGGCGGCCGAGGCGGAGATCGCCTATCTGCTCGATGCCGCCAACCGCCACTTCCGCCGCCAGCTCTCGCGCAAGGACGTGGTCTGGACCTACGCCGGGGTGCGCCTGCTGGCCGATGATGGCAGCGGCAAGCCCGAAGCCGCCACGCGCGGCTACCGCTTCGAACTCGACCGCGGGACCGACCGGCACAGCGCCCCGCTGCTGACGGTGCTCGGCGGCAAGATCACCACGCACCGCACGCTGGCGCAGGCTGCGCTCGAACGGCTTGGCCAGATGGACAACGCCGGGTGGACCGCCGGCGCGCCGCTGCCCGGTGGCGATTTCAAGCCGGATGGCATGGACGAGGCCGACAATCTGGCTCCGCTGGAACAGGAAATCCGTGCCCAGGCGCAGAACCTGTCCCACGCCACGATCCATCGTCTCGCCCGGGCCTACGGCACCGAAGCGCTCGGCTTTGTGCGCGGGGACATGGGGCGGGCGATCGGCCAGGGCTTCACCGAGGCCGAGCTTGACCATCTCGTCCGCCGCGAATGGGCACAGACAGCGCAAGACGTGCTGTGGCGCCGCTCGAAGCTCGGTCTGTGGTTCAGTGCCGAAGAGGTGGCATTGCTCGAAAGCCTGCTGCCCGTGGCGTCATGACGTCACGCTGATCGTGCCAGATCAACAGCCTCTTCAAGGCCCGGCGCGTGAAGTCAGGCCGCTGTCGAGGCGTCGTCCACGGCGCGCATCAGGCGTTCGCGCAACTTGCGCACGGCGCTTTCCCCGGTTGCGCTCTGCATCCGCCACGATGCTTCCAGACGCTGGATGCGCTGGTACAGCCGCTGGCTTTCCTGGACGAGCAGCTGCACGTCTTCGGGCAGGCTCTCGACAATGGCGGTCTCGCTTGCCGGAAAGTTCGCGATCAGGCGTCCATGGCGGCGCAACTGCAATTCCGAAAGCTCGCCGGCAAAGTGGGCGCGATGATTCAGCAGCCACGCCAGGCAGTGCATCACCCGCGTGGTGGTGCGCAGTGCCTCGCAACTCACCTGCACGCGGCGCAGGTCCTCATCATCGGCCCCGCCATCGGAGCTGCTTTCGGAGCTGGCCATTGCGGCCGTTTCGATGCGCAGGCGTTCGAAGCGGTGCCGCACGGCATCGGCCAGACCGATCGCCTGGGCATAAAGCGCTTCGACGATGCGCGGGTTGAGACTGGGCAGCAGGGCCATGGCTTTCGCATAGGCCCCAACATGCAGGTTCGCCAACCGGCCTGCGGCCCGCGACCTGTCCCATTTCCTGAACGTTTCTTAACGGGACAGGTGCCAGGCCCGCGAAAGATACATCATGGCATTGAAATCAGGCGATAATATCCGGGATCAAGTAGTCCTCGATCATCGCGATCTGGTCCTTGAGCAGCAATTTGCGTTTTTTCAGCCGGGCAATCTGCAACTGATCGCGCGTTCCGGCTGCGGTCAGGGCGTCGATGGCCGCATCGAGATCGCGATGCTCGATGGTCAACGCCGCAAGCCGTTTGCGCATTTCCTCTTCGGTCACGTCCAGCCCAACTCCCTCGCACACATCCAAGCGCTACACCGTCCCCGCCAGAATGTGCTGTGCCGGCGACCTACGGATTAACCCGTAAACCGGCACGATCCAACGCGGTTGGACTTGCAAGATACGAGTAATGTGGGAGCATGACAACGCGCTGACGGTACGAGTCGGAAACTTGCCGAAACCACCCCGTCCGCGTGGCTCTTGCCTGCAGCAACCCTGCCGTTTCGGATAAGGCGTTGCAGGTGTTTGAAGGGGGCTTTTCCCTGAAGGAGGAAAACGCATGGAATCGACGCATATCAGCGCTCTCCAGAACAAGCATGCCGGTCTTGAAAGACAGATACAGACAGAAATGTCGCGGCCCCTCCCTGATGACACGCTGGTAGCACAGCTCAAACGCAAGAAGCTGAAGATCAAGGAAGAAATCAACGCTCTTCACTGATCACGCCGTATTTCATGGCAATGACGGAGCCGCCCGGCAGGGCGGCTCTTTTGCGTTGGAGGCGGGCTTTTGCGTCACTGCCGCCTGCCACTTCCCGCCCATGGCGCAAAGGCGCTGTACCGGCATTTCAGGCGGCACATACCAATTCATCGCGTTCCCGACCGCATCGGATTTCACGCAACATTCCCAAATCGTCCGCGCTAGGGTAGTCCTATGCCCATGCTTAGCGCCGTCACCGCCGCCCGCCAGATTCTGACCTCGCTGCACGAGGTGATGGCCTCGCGCGCCGGTGCCCAGGCCAAGCTCAACCAGATCGTCGAAGTGATCGGTGAAAACCTCGATTCTGAAGTCTGCTCGATCTACCTTCTGCGCGAAGGCATGCTGGAACTGTTCGCCACGCGCGGCCTCAATCAGGCGGCGGTCCACGTCACCCGGCTGGCGGTGGGCGAAGGTCTTGTCGGCACGATTGCCGGCAATGTCGAAACGCTCAACCTGGCCGAAGCCGCCGCCCACCCGGACTTTGCCTTCCGCCCCGAAACGGGCGAGGAGAAGTTCCACTCCTTTGCCGGCGTGCCGATCGTCCGGCGTGAACGCGCGGTCGGCGTCGTGGCCGTCCAGCATGTCGAACCGCGCCGCTATGAAGAGGTGGAGATCGAGGCGCTGCAGACCGTGGCCATGGTCCTGTCCGAACTGATCGCCAATGCCGAACTGATCGACGATGAAGAAGTGCTGGGCGTGCCCGCGCACCTCACCGGGCCCGATCGGATCAAGGGGCTGACCCTGGTCAAGGGCCTCGCCAGCGGCATTGCGGTGTTCCACCAGCCCCGCGTCACTATCGAGCACGTTGTCGCCGAAGATACCGAGGCGGAACGCCAGCGGGTCTATCTCGCGTTCGACAAGATGCGCCAGCAGATCGATCGCATGGCGAGCCAGGCCGAATTCGGCATGGGCGGAGAGCATGAGGAGGTGCTCGAAACCTACCGCATGTTCGCCTATGACGAAGGCTGGTCGCGGCGCATCAACGAGGCCATCGATTCCGGCCTGACCGCGGAAGCCGCGATCGAGCGGGTGCAGCAGCGCACCCGCATGCGCATGCGCCAGATCGACGATCCGCTGCTCGCCGATCGCATGCACGATCTCGAAGACCTGTCCAACAGGCTGCTGCGCATCGTTTCGGGCCAGCTGGGCACGGCGGCCACGATGGGGCTGAAGGGCGATGCCATCCTCATCGCCCGCAACCTCGGCCCGGCCGAACTGCTGGAATATGATCGGCGGCGGCTGAAGGGGGTCATCCTCGAAGAAGGCTCGCTGACCGCGCACGTGGTCATCGTGGCGCGGGCCATGGGCATTCCCGTGGTCGGCCGCATGCGCGCGCTGCGCGGCAAGGTGCGCGAAGGCGATCACCTGCTGCTCGATGGCGATCAGGGCGTGGTCGATGTCCGCGCCGCGCCTTCGCTGATCGAGGCGTTCGAGGCGCGCTTTGCCCGCAACCGTGAAAAGCAGGCGCACTATGCGATGGCACCCGCGTCACCGTGCTGATGAACGCCGGGCTGCGCGACGATACGCCGATGCTGGGCTTTACCGGCGCGGACGGGATCGGCCTGTTCCGCACCGAATTCCAGTTCCTCGTCTCGGCCACGCTGCCCTCGCGCGAACGCCAGACCAGGCTCTATCGCGATGTCCTCGAAGCGGCCGGAGACAAGCCGGTCGTGTTCCGCACGGTCGACATCGGCGGAGACAAGGTCCTGCCCTATCTGCGCCACAACGAAGGTGAGGCCGAGGAAAACCCGGCGATGGGCTGGCGTGCGCTGCGCGTCGCGCTGGAACGCGATGGCCTGCTCAAGGTCCAGGCCCGCGCCCTGCTCGAAGCTGCCGGTGGTCGCACGCTCAACGTGATGTTCCCGATGGTCACCGAACCGTGGGAATTCGATGCCGCCAAGGCCGTGTTCGAAGGCCAGCTGGCCTTCCTGCGCCAGCGCAAGAAGATCCTGCCCGAAGCGATCCGTTATGGCGCGATGCTCGAAGTTCCGGCGCTGGCCGAATGGCTCGACGTTCTGGCCCCGCGCCTGTCGTTCCTGTCGATCGGCACCAACGACCTCACGCAGTTCCTCTTCGCCGCCGATCGCGCCAATCCCAAGCTGGCAGAGCGCTACGACTGGCTCTCGCCCGCCATCCTGCGGTTCCTGCGCCGCGTGGTGACCACGGTCGCGCCCTTCGGCACCGATGTCACCGTCTGCGGTGAAATGGGCGGCCGCCGGCTCGAGGCGCTGGGCCTGCTCGGCCTAGGCATCACCCGCCTGTCGATCACGCCCGCTGCGGTCGGCCCGGTCAAGGAACTGGTGCGCAAGGTCGATATCGCCGAGATCCGTGCGGCGATGGATCGCTGGCTTGCCGAACCTCCGCACGATATGCGCGCCACGCTCGCCGCATGGGCTGCGGAACGTGGAATCGAGTGCGATTGACGCCGCTGCAAGAGCGTTTCGTCGCCGAAATCCGCCATTCGTGCGCTAACGACGTTGACTTTCGTTGCTTTGCAGCGAAGCTTTCACCAACGGTTGCCAAATACTGAACAAAGAAGACGGGAGTCGCATTTTGACCGAAGCCGGCGGGTTGCAGGCCATTGCCACCGATACCGATGCTCCCATTCCTGCAGGAGAGCCGCGTCGGCTGTCCGTAGGGCAGACCCTGCGCGCCGCGCGTGAAGCGGCGGGGCTCGATATCAAGCAGCTCTCGCAGCGCACCCGCGTCACCTCGCGCCATCTGGAAGCGCTTGAAAGCGGCGATTACGCGGCGCTCCCGGGCCGCCCCTATGCCCTGGGCTTTTCCAAGAGCTATGCCCGCGCGGTCGGCCTTGACGACAAGGCCATCGCCGAGGCGATCCGCGCCGAATTGAGCACGCAGGCCCCGCCACCGCCGCCGCGCGTGATCAACCAGTTCGAAGTCGGCGATCCGGCCAAGACCCCGACGCGCCTGACCACGTGGCTCGCGCTCGGCCTGACCGTGGCCATCGCGCTTGCCGGGCTGGTGTTCTGGCGCAGCTACTACCTCCCTTCGGCAGACCTGCCCTCGCTTGTCGGCCCCGAGGAGCAGGCGCCCGCCGCCGCGTCCTCCGGCCAGGTCGCTGTGGTCCCGCTACCCAGCGCGGCGCCATCGGGCCCGGTCGTGTTCACGGCCACCGAAAACGCGATCTGGGTCAAGTTCTATGACGGTCAGGGCCAGCAGATCCTGCAAAAGCAGCTGGCCATGGGCGAAAGCTTCACCGTGCCGGAAACCGCCCAGAATCCGCAACTGTGGACCGGACGGCCGGATGCATTGACCATCACCGTCGGTGGCCAGCCCGTGCCGCGCATTGCCGAGCGTGAAGGCATCGTCAAGGACGTGCCGGTCAGCGCGGCCGCTCTTCTCGCGCGCGGCACCCCCCAGGCCGCAGCCCCCGCCCCCGGCGCAAACCAGGGCGCCCCGGCTCCTGCGCCCGTGCGCACTGCGCCCAGGCAGGCCGGCGCGCGCCGCACCGGCGCCACCCCTGCGGTGCAGCCGACCGCCGGTGGGGCAACGCTGCCAGCCGCCCCCGCGCCTGCCGCGGAAACGCCCGCTGCATCCACCGGATTGCGCTGACGCGTCTCGACTTGCGGGCCGCACTGGGGCATTCACGCTACAGGGTTCAACCTGCAGGTTAACGGATGCGCACCCGGATCAGGCGTATCCGATCAACGGGAACGACGATGACTGTGAAATTCCGCAACGCTTACCCGCTTGCCGCGCTTCTGCTCGGCCTTGCTGCGCCCATGGCAGCGCCGGTTCACGCGCAATCCACCACCCAGGCGGATTCCGAAGTGCGCCTGCGCCGAATCGAGGCCGAGGTCCGCGCGCTCCAGCGCAAGGTCTTCCCGGAAGGCGCGGGCAAGACATTCGTGCCCGAAATCACGCCGGGGCAGGTCGCCCCTTCGCCAACCGGCACGCCCGCCGCCTCGGTCGTGTCCGACGTGCTGGCGCGGATCGATGCGATGGAAGCGCAGATGGCGCGGCTCACCGCGCAAGTCGAAGAAGGCCAGAACCGCGCTGCCCGCCTGGATGAGCGGATTGCCCGTCTCGAAGCTGCCGCTGCCAGCGCAGACGATCCGGCGTCGTCGCCAGCGCCATCGACTGCCACCACCGGCGCCGCCATCACGCCAAAGCCGGCAGCATCGCTGACCCCCAAACCCGCCACTACGGCAAGCACGACATCGCCGACCAAGCCCGTCACGGCACCGGCAACGCCGCCCGCCGCGCGCGTGGCTGCGGTTCAGGCCATCGAAAAGCCGGCGACCACAGATGCCGGGCAGGACGAATACATGTACGGTTTCCGCCTGTGGGAAGCCAGGTTCTATCCCGAGGCGCAGCAGCAGTTGCAGATCTTCGTCGATCGCTATCCCAAGCACAAGATGATCAGCCACGGCCGCAACCTGCTCGGTCGCGCATGGCTCGATGATGGCAAGCCCGGCACCGCAGCGCAGTTCTTCCTGCAGAACTACCTGGCCGACAAGAAGGGCGCCCGCGCGCCCGACAGCCTGCTCTACCTCGGCAATGCGATGGTAAAGCTCAGGGACACCGAGAAAGCCTGTGGTGCCTTTGCCGAACTTGCCGCCAACTATCCCGAAGAAACGGTCGGCCGCCTGAAGAACCAGTATGATGCCGCGCGCGCTTCCGTGAAGTGCAAATGACGGTGCCGGGAATAGCCTGACCGCCCCCGCTGCGCGCTTTGCCGCGCAGTGGCGGGCGGTTGCTCCCCCTTCCGGCAAGGTCGGCATCGCCGTTTCCGGCGGGCCAGACAGCCTTGCCCTGCTCCTGCTGTTTCACGAAGTTGCGCCGCGCGACTTTCTTGTCGCCACGGTCGATCACGGTCTGCGGCCCGAAGCGGCGGCAGAAGCGGCAATGGTTGCCGCGCTGTGCGCCCGCCTTGGCGTTCCACACCACACGCTGACCCTCTCGCTCGAACAGGGCAGCGCGGTGCAGCAGCGCGCCCGCGTCGCCCGCTACGCCGCGCTGGGCCACTGGTGCACCGCGCAGGGCCTTGCCGCGCTGGTCACCGCGCATCACGCCGATGATCAGGCCGAAACCATGGTCATGCGCCTCAATCGTGGCGCAGGCCTGCGCGGCCTTGCCGCAATGCGCCCGCGTGCCATCGTGCCCGGCACAGCCGGACTGCCGCTGCTGCGGCCCCTGCTCGGATGGCGCAGGGCCGATCTGGCGCAAGTCGTCACGATGGCAGGCCTTGCTGCGGCAGACGATCCGTCGAACCGCGATGCCGCCTACGAACGCGTCCGGGTGCGCGCCGCCATGACGGCAAGCAAAGCCTTCGATCCGCTGGGCTTCGCCGCCGCAGCCGATCATCTCGCGCAGGCAGATCAGGCGCTCGAATGGATCGTCGACCGGCTGTGGCAGGAGTTGGCGCGCGATGATGCCGGTTTCACGTGGAACCCCCCGGCCGGATTGCCCCCAGCCCTTGCCCTGCGCATTCTCGAACGGATTCTCGCCGCCCAGGAATCGCCGCCAGTGCGCGGGCCGGAGCTCTCGCGCTGGCTGGCGATTCTGCAGTCCGGGGGCGTCGCCACGCTGGGCGGCGTAAAAGGCGATGCCCGTCGCGCGCCATGGCGTTTCACCCGTGCGCCAGCCCGAAAGGGCGGGGCGGTTTCCGCCTAGAGGGCAGGTCGCTGAAAAACCGTAATCGCGTTATATTGCGATTCACCAGGACGGTCTTACATTGGACCGTACGGTGCAGGTTCTGACGGCAGTCACGCCACCCGGACCTGCCTTTTGCGAAAGACCCTCGATGAACGACGACCAGCCCCAGGGCAACCCGTGGATCAAGAGCCTCCTGGTGTGGGGGGGTATTTTCCTCGCACTCCTGCTTGTGGTTTCGATGTTCGGATCGCGCGTGGATCAAGCCACCACATCGATTCCCTATTCGGCTTTCCGCGGCCAGGTCGCCGAAGGCTCCGTCCGCTCGGTGGAGATCGCGCCGGACCGCATCGTCGGCACGCTCAAGAATGGCGGACAGTTCTCCACCATTCCCGTACCGGGTGATTCGGACCTGCCCAAGCTGCTGCAGGACAATGGCGTGCAATATGCCGGCAAGGCGGCCGAACAGCCCAACATGCTGATGTGGATCATCGCCAATTCGCTGCCGTTCCTGCTGATCCTCGGCGTGGCGTTCTTCGCCCTGCGCCAGGTCCAGAAGGGCGGCGGATCGGGCGCCATGGGCTTTGGCAAGTCGAAGGCCAAGCTGCTCACCGAACGGTCGGGGAAGGTCACTTTCAACGACGTTGCCGGCATCGATGAAGCCCGCGAAGAGCTTGAGGAAATCGTCGAGTTCCTGCGCGATCCGTCACGCTTCTCCAAGCTCGGCGGCCAGATCCCCAAGGGCGCGCTGCTGGTCGGATCGCCGGGCACCGGCAAGACCTTGCTGGCCCGCGCCATTGCCGGTGAGGCGGGCGTACCGTTCTTCACCATTTCCGGTTCGGACTTCGTCGAAATGTTCGTCGGCGTCGGCGCCAGCCGCGTGCGCGACATGTTCGAACAGGCCAAGAAGAACGCACCGTGCATCGTCTTCATCGACGAAATCGACGCGGTGGGCCGCCATCGCGGCAATGGCATGGGCAATTCGAACGATGAGCGCGAACAGACGCTGAACCAGCTGCTGGTCGAGATGGACGGGTTCGAGGCCAACGAAGGCATCATCATCATCGCTGCCACCAACCGTCCCGATGTGCTCGATCCGGCACTGCTGCGTCCGGGCCGCTTCGATCGCCAGGTGGTCGTGCCGATCCCCGACATCGAAGGCCGAGAAAAGATTCTCGCCGTCCACATGAAGAAGGTGCCGCTGGCGCCTGACGTCAACTCGCGCACCATCGCGCGGGGCACGCCGGGCTTCTCGGGCGCCGATCTCGCCAATCTCGTCAACGAAGCCGCCCTGCTCGCCGCGCGCCGCAACAAGCGCCTGGTCGCCATGCAGGAATTCGAGGACGCCAAGGACAAGGTCATGATGGGCGCGGAACGCCGCTCGATGGTCATGACCGACGATGAAAAGAAGATGACCGCCTATCACGAGGCTGGCCACGCCATCGCCTCGGTGTTCGAACCGGCCTCCGATCCGATCCACAAGGCCACGATCATCCCGCGCGGCCGGGCCCTTGGCATGGTCATGCGCCTGCCGGAGCGGGACAGCTATTCCTACCATCGTGACAAGATGCACGCGAACCTTTCGGTCGCCATGGGTGGCCGGGTCGCCGAAGAGATCATCTTCGGCCATGACAAGGTCTCGTCAGGC
Source organism: Novosphingobium sp. (assembly GCA_026400375.1). Classification (GTDB taxonomy): domain Bacteria; phylum Pseudomonadota; class Alphaproteobacteria; order Sphingomonadales; family Sphingomonadaceae; genus Novosphingobium. Next base: position 42,643 of record JAPLPG010000324.1, read on the forward strand.
GCCTCGTCCGACATCCAGTACGCCACCTCGCTGGCGCGCTCGATGGTCACCAAGTGGGGCATGTCGGAAAAGCTGGGGCCGCTGCAGTACGAAGACCAGCAGGAAGGCTATCTCGGCATGGGCGGTTCGGCCCGCCTGTTCTCGTCGGATGAAACCAACAAGCTGATCGACAGCGAAATCCGCAGCCTCGTCGATGGTGCCCATGCCCGCGCCACCGAAATTCTGACGGGCAATGAAGACAAGCTCCACCTCCTTGCCCAGGCGCTTCTCGAATACGAGACGCTGACCGGTGACGAGATCAAGGAACTGCTCGACAGCGGCAAGATCGATCGCCCGCAGAACCCCAGCGGCACCTCGCGGCCCGTGGCGGCCCAGGGCTCTGCCGTGCCGCGTTCGGGCAAGAAGTTCGGCGGAACCGCCAGCCCGCAGCCAGCCTGATCGGCGCTGAAACAACCAGAAAAGGGCGGGGGAAACCCTGCCCTTTTTTGCGTGTGGGCCGCTTGCTCTGTCTTGCCTGCGCCAGGAGCCTTGGCGCCATCACGCATCTGGCGCGCGGTCAGCCGCCCGCTTCAACCAGGATGATCACCGCGAACAGCAGCATCGCCATGAACGCGAACATGCTGAGGAACCAGGTGCGCCACCACGCGCCGAACCACGAAAGCCCGTATGTTCCGCGCAGTTGCAACAGCATGTGCACGGGCGGCAGCAGCGCGAGAATTCCGATATTGGCGATGCCAAGCTTGCCTCCTATCGTCGCGACGATGCCCAGAAGCGTGACGAAGCACAGCGAATAGGTGACGAATACGGTGTGGTCGTACAGCCCGAAGCGGCGGCTGAAGGGGAACAGCAGCCACAGGAACGGCACCGAGATCGGGATCAGCGCCCAGCTCAGCTTGTAGCTGTAGGTCTGCACCTTGTAGATCGCCAGGCCGGGGTTGGCCTTGGCCTTCTTCACCGCCTCGTTGATCCAGCCGATGTCGCTTGCCGTTTCGATACCGCTGGTATCGACATTGGCGACGCTGATGCCGCTTTTCTTGATCTGTTCCAGCCCGGCGATGTTCTTGCGCGATTCGACAATGGCCTGGTCGATCCGGGCCAGCTGGTCGGCATCGTCCTTAGCTTCGGTTCGGGCTGCTTGCAGCGAAACGAGTTCGGCGCGCTCCTTCTTCAGGCCCTGGTCGACCGTCATGTTCACGCTGCCGCCGATGTCCCCGCCCAGCGAATTGATCGTCGTGAACAGCAGGAATACGCAGAACAGGAACAGCGCGATGGGCGAGACATAGCTTGCCCGCCGCCCGTCGATGTATTCGCGGGTCAACGTGCCCGGCTTGGCCACCAGCATGGGCAGCGTGCGCCAGATCTTGCCTTCGAAGTGGAACACGCCGTGCAGCAGATCGTGGAAGAACGCGCCCAGCGTCTTGTGCACGTGCGCTGCCTGCCCGCAGGCGTGGCAGTGGCTGCCGACCAGCGCGGTGCCGCAGTTCAGGCAGGCCGTTTCGTGCGTGTGGCCCGGCCCTGCGTATTCTCCCGCGGTCGGTTCTACCGCCCGCGCCGCCGCAAATGCTTCTGCCAGTCCGCCCAGTGTCTCGGTGCCGCTCAAGATGATCCCCCTGCTGAGCGTGGCAGCATAACCGCGTCGGCACGATGCCGCCACACCCTTCCGTCGAGCCGATTTCACGGAAGATTAACCTTGTCCGTGCAGTCCGTTGAGCAAGAGGCTACAGGACGGGACGTGTTCACACCGCGTGATCAGATGATGGCATTCGCAGGTGCCGGTGGCGGAAGCGGCTTTGGCCAGCGCACCGCACCCGTGCCTGTGCCCGCGGCAGCTGCCGTTCCGAACAGCACCAAGATGCACCTACGCGCACCTGCGCGCACGCTGACTGCCGCAATCGAACGTTGGTTCGCGGCAAACGACCCTGCCACCGACCTTGCCGAAGACATCGGCAGCGCACGCTGGTTTCGCGGCTTTGGCACGATGCTCGGCCTCGGAGCAGCCGCCGTCCTGATGTGGCCCGACTTCGCCCCGCTCCAGGCCGCGCCGCTCACCGCGCTCGACGAAGCGGCGGTCGACGAATTTCGCGTGCAGGGCATCCGCCCGCTGGGCATGGGCGCCGACAATGGCCGCCACATGACCGCAAGCGCCGCCGTCATCCCGCTCGCCGCCGCGCCCGAACGGCCGAGCATCGATCTTGTCGCAACGCTGGGGGCGGGCGACAGCTTTCCGCGCATGCTGCAGCGCGCCGGTCTTGCCAGCAGCGATATCGTGCAAGTGCTTGATCTGGTTGGCGAACAGATCAAGCCGGGGACGATCCCGCCCGGCACCCGCTTTGCCATTCGCCTCGGCGCGCGCAGTTCGCCCGCACAACCGCGCCCGCTGGAGCAGCTGACGTTCCGCCCCCGCTTCGATCTGGCGCTCGAGGTAAGGCGCGGCGGTGGCGCACTTTCGCTGGCGACCAATGCCATCGCGGTCAACAGCGCGCCGGTGCGCATCCGCGGCATCGTCGGCGGCAGCCTCTACCGCTCGGCCCGCGCCGCCGGTGCGCCGCCGTCTGCCGTGCAGGACTACCTGCGCACGATCGACGAACACATGGCGTTCGAGGAAATCGCACCCGCCGACGAATTCGACCTCGTCTTCTCCAACCGCCGCGCCGCCAGTGGCGAGCAGCAGGCGGGGGAGCTGATCTATGCCGCCGTGGTGCGCGCGAACAAGCCGGTGGTGCAACTGCTGCGCTGGGGCAAGGACGACACGTTCTATTCGCCGCAGGGCATGGCCGAGGGATCGCAGGAAACCACCAGCGGCTTCGGATCGCCGGTCAATGGCCATATCACCTCGTACTACGGCGCGCGCCGCCATCCCATTCTGGGCTATGTGCGGATGCACGCCGGGGTGGACTTCGGCGCAAGCTGGGGCGCTCCGATCTATGCCACCACCGATGGCCGCGTGAACTTTGCCGGATGGCACGGCGGGCACGGCAACTACGTGCGGCTCGATCATGGCGGCGGCATCGCCACCGGCTACGGACACATGAGCCGCATCGCCGTGGCTCCGGGGATGAGCGTGCGGCGCGGGCAGGTGATCGGCTATGTCGGCTCCACCGGCCTTTCCACAGGGCCGCACCTGCATTACGAGATGTATCGCAACGGCCAGACGGTCAATCCGCTGTCGATGTCGGCCATCGTCCAGCGCGCCACGGTGGACCCGGCCGAACTGGCTGCGTTCAAGGCCCGGCTGGCGCAAGTCACGGCGATCAGGACCAGCGCTTCCCGCTGATTTGCGGGCGCATGATTGCACCGGGCGGCCGCAGTCGCTAGGCCTTGGCCCATGACCAGCTACCCGATGAC
>JAPLPG010000324.1:46067-61378 GCA_026400375.1 Novosphingobium sp.
CGATGACTCGCCTGCGCCGCACCCGTGCCACTGCATGGAGCCGCGCTCTCCACCGCGAAGTGCTGGTGACCCCGGCCGACCTGATCTGGCCCCTGTTCGTGACCGAGGGGCAGGGCGTCGAAGATCCGATCCTGTCATTGCCCGGCGTTTCGCGCTGGTCGGTCGATGGCATCGTCGCCCGCGCCAGGGAGGCCGTGGCGCTCGGCATCCCCTGCCTTGCGCTGTTCCCCAACACCCAGCCCGACCGCCGCAGCGAAGGTGGCGAGGAAGCCTTGAACCCGGACAACCTGATGTGCCGCGCGATCCGCGCGATCAAGAATGCGTGCGGGGACGATATCGGCGTGCTGACCGATGTCGCGCTCGATCCCTATACCAGCCACGGGCAGGACGGGTTGATCGACGATGCCGGCTATGTCCTGAACGATGCCACCGTGGACGTGCTGGTCGGGCAGAGCCTGAACCAGGCGGCAGCGGGGGCCGACGTGATCGCCCCGTCCGACATGATGGACGGCCGTATCGGCGCGATCCGCGAGGCGCTGGAAAGCGCGGGCCACGCCAACGTCCAGATCATGTCCTATGCCGCCAAATATGCCTCGGCCTTTTACGGCCCGTTCCGCGATGCCGTGGGATCGAGTGGCCTGCTGAAGGGCAACAAGAAGACCTACCAGATGGACCCGGGCAACGCCGAGGAAGCCTTGCGCGAGGTGGAAATGGATCTGGCCGAAGGTGCCGACAGCGTCATGGTCAAGCCGGGCCTGCCCTATCTGGATATCGCCTGCAGGGTGAAAGAAGCCTTCGGCGTGCCGGTCTTTGCCTATCAGGTGAGCGGCGAATACGCGATGATCGAGGCGGCCGTGGCGGCCGGCGCAGCAGACCGCGATGCGATGGTCCTGGAAACGCTTCTGGCATTCAAGCGCGCCGGCTGCTCCGGCGTGCTGACCTATCACGCGGCCCATGCCGCGCGGCTGATGGGCAAGTAGCATGCACTACCCCGACGTTTCGATCGTCACGCTGAACGGCAAGACGCCGCGCATCCATGAATCCGCCTTCATCGCGCCGGGATGCCGGATCATCGGCGATGTGGAGATCGGGCCCGAGGTTTCGATCTGGTACAACTGCGTGCTGCGCGGCGATGTGAACCAGATCCGCATCGGCGCGCGGACCAACGTGCAGGATGGCAGCGTGATCCACGTTGACAGCCCTGCACCGAATAAGCCCGAAGGCTTTCCCACGATCATCGGCGAGGATGTGCTGATCGGCCATCTGGCGATGGTGCACGGCTGCGTGATCGAGGATCGCGGGTTCGTCGGGCTGGGGGCCATCGTGATGAGCGGGGCGGTGATCGAAAGCGACGGCATGCTGGCGGCAGGCGCCATGCTGACCGGGGGCAAGCGCGTGCTTTCGCGCCAGTTGTGGAGCGGACGACCGGCAAGCTACATGCGCGATCTGAACGATGCGGCGATTGCCGACATGCAGCGCGGCGTGCAGCACTATGTCCGCAACGGCCAGGCGCACAAGCTTGCCGTGAACGAGGGCGCTGTCCTTGGCGCGGCCCAGGGCTGAATTTCCCGCCGCCGCTGCCCTGCGCGCCATGGCCGATGACGAAGGACGGCTGGCGGTGCGCGTCACGCCGGGCGCGCGCAGCGAGGGGATCGAGATCGTCGAGGGCCGGGTGCTGGTGAAAGTCCGGCCCAGGCCCGAGGATGGCAAGGCCAGCGCGGCGGTGGCCGATCTGCTGGCGCAGGCGCTGGGCGTTGCGCCTTCGGCCGTGGAAATGTTGCGCGGCGCAACTTCGCGCGAGAAGCTGTTCAGGATTCCGCTGGCAAAGCTTCGTCCGGAAGCCTGAATGCGATCACGACCATTGCCGCGCAATAGGCCGCGGCCAGCCACAGGCATCCGGTGGGCAGGCGATCCTGCAGGAACGCGCCAAGCACGGCACCTGCCAGCAGCCCGCCCCACAGGCTGGCCCACGCGGTCCATCCGCTGTTGCGCTGTCCCGATCGCTCATGCGCAAGGGCGTTGGCAAGCCCCTGGCCCAGCTTGACCAGCGCCCCGGTCATGTAGGTCAGGCCGACAGTGACTTCGCCGCCGCGCTGGAAGGTGTTGTTGAGCGCGCCCATCGCCACCACCATCCCGCCGAGCAGCAGTGCGGGCTGGCCGAGCATCCGCCCAAGGGCCGCCAGCAGCAGCATGGCGGTGACGAAGGCCAGCAACACCGCCTTGCGCCGCCTGCCCGCCCGATGCGACAGGAGCGCACCGCCGGTAACCCCGCCCAGGAACCCCGCGATCAGCACCGCAGGCATGGCCGCATGCCGCGGATCGGTGCCAAGCGCCACGCCGAGCCGGGTGGAATTGCCCGACATGAACGACACGAAATAGCCATCGGCCGACAGGAAACCCACCGCATCGATGAAGCCCGCCATCGCGGCAAGGGCAATGGCAAAGCGGCGGCGCGGGCGGTCATATTCGATCATGCGCGCCAGGATAGGGCCAATGTCAGTGCTGTTCCATGCCCTCTCGCGCCATGCCCAGCGCCATGCGCGTCAGGACGTCTGCCAAGGCATTGGCGATTTCGGAATCTTCGAGGGCGGAATCAGCGATGGCGCGGGTCATGCAATCGGCCCACTGGCCTGCCGTCTTGCCGCTGATCGGGAAGGGCTTGTGCAGCGACATCATGCATTTGCCGGGGTTCGCCTCGGCCCAGCGGCGTGGTCCGCCGCACCATCCCGCCAGAAATTCGGGCAGCGATTCGCGCATCGGCAACAGGTCTGCGGCGTGCATCGCGCGCAACGCCGCAAAAGCGGGGTCCGTGTCCATCAGGTCATAGAACCGGTCGGTCAGGCGGCGCAAGGCCGTGCTGCCGCCGATGCGTTCGTACGGGGTGGCGGCGGGGGCATCTGCATGGGCTTGCGTGGACACGTGGCGGCTCCGCATGGAATGGCGAAGCCTTGCCCATGCCGCGCCGCCGGCCCAGCGGCATTGACCGTCATCAATTTCGCAGCGGAAAGGCCTTGAGCGCCAGGCCCGCCGCCATGCCGCCAAGCACGGCGGCGATGGCCAGATTGGTCGCCACCGCGTCCCATTGCCGATACTTCGTCCATTCGCCGCCCGTGCGCAGCGAGACCCAGGCAAGCTTGCCAAGAACGGCGGCAGGTGCGGCCAGCATGAGACTGGGCATTAGCGATCTCTCCCCGATGTTTGCCGGATAAACGGGGATGGGTTGGCGCGGTTCCACGCAAACCCGTACTCGCCCGAAACGCCCAGGCTCAGGATGAGCGGGTGAGCGGCGGCTCAGTCCGCGATCAGCGCCTTGAGCGCATCCAGCCGGTCAGCCTCGTGCGCGGGCTTGTCGGTGCGGATGCGGCTGATGCGGGGAAAGCGCATCGCGACGCCGGATTTGTGGCGCTTGCTGGCGTGGACCGAATCGAAGGCGACTTCGAAGACCAGCGACTTGTCGGTCTCGCGCACCGGGCCGAATTTGCCGATAGTATGCTGGCGCACGTGGCGATCGAGGAATTTCAGTTCCTCGTCGGTGAAGCCGAAATAGGCTTTGCCCACCGGCAGCAGCTCCGCCCCGGCATCGGGATCGCCGTTCCAGCAGCCAAAGGTGAAATCCGAATAGAACGACGAGCGTTTGCCCGACCCGCGCTGCGCGTACATCAGCACGCAATCGATCAGCAGCGGATCGCGTTTCCACTTGTACCACAGCCCGGTGCGGCGGCCGGCGACATAGGGGCTGTCGCGCCGCTTGAGCATGACGCCCTCGATCGCCTCGTCACGCGCACGGCTGCGGGTTTCGGCCAGATCGTCGAAATCCCTTGCCGCAATGACTTGCGAGATATCGAAGCGTGTGGCGTCAAGACGCGGGACCAGCGCTTCGAGCCGGGCGCGGCGCTGCTCCCACGACCATTCGCGCAAGTCCTCGCCATCCTCGATCAACAGATCGTAAAGCCGCACGAAGGCAGGATAATCGGCAAGCATCGCCTTCGACACCGTCTTGCGGCCAAGGCGCTGCTGCAAGGCGTTGAAGCTGGCCGCGCCGCCGGTTTCGCCGCCCTGATGCGCGCCGCGCACCAGCAACTCGCCGTCGAGCACGCAAGGTGTGGTGAGCGCGGCGGTCACCTCGGGGAAGGCGCCGGAGATATCGTCACCGCTGCGCGAATAAACCCGTGTCTCGCGCCCCAGTTCGTTGGCGACATGGACGATCTGGACGCGGATGCCGTCCCATTTCCACTCGGCGGCGTAGTCTTTCAGGTCGAGGCTTTCGGCTTCGAGCGGGTGGGCGAGCATGAACGGGCGGAACAGTGGCAGCAGATCGGTGCGCGGCGGCTCTGCGCCATTGGCCGCCCAATCGAACAGCGGGGTGTAGGGCGGGGCCTGCCCGTGCCAGTACTCCTCCACGTCCTCCACGCTGACCGAGAAGGCCTGCGCGAAAGCGACCTTGGCAAGGCGCGCCGAGATGCCGATGCGCATGGCCCCGGTCGCAAGTTTCAGCAGGGCATAGCGCCCGTTGACGTCAAGACGGTCGAGCAGGTCGGCCAGGATGGTGGGCGCGGTGGCGCGGGTGGTGGCGTGGAGCGTTTCGACGACTTCGGCGACGCTGGGGGCGGGGAGCCGCGTGCCCGGTGGTTCGGGCCAGAGCAGGCTGGCGGTTTCGGCGGTATCGCCCACGTAATCGCGGCTTAATGTCCACAGCACCGGATCGACGCGCTGCGCCATCAGGCTGCGGATCAGGCTGGCTTTGACCGCGGGGAAATCGAGGCCATCGGTCAGCGCGGCCAAGGCCCAGCCCCGGTCGGGATCGGGCGTCTCGCGCATGTAGTCCGCCAGCAGCGCCAGCTTGGCATTGCGCGACGGGGTGAGGACGAGCGCGTCGAGCAGGGCGGCGAAGCGGTTCATCAGTCATCCTCATCCTCGTACCCCACCAGCGCCAGCGCGCGGGCCTTGCGCTGGGTCAGTTCGCACCAGCGCAGCAGCGCCTCCTCGCGGCCGTGGGTGATCCAGGTTTCGGCGGGGTTCACCTGGCCGATGGTCTGGGTCAGTTCGTCCCAGTCGGCATGGTCCGAGATGATCAGCGGCAGTTCGACGCCGCGCTGGCGGGCGCGCTGGCGCACGCGCATCCAGCCTGACGCCATGGCGGTGACGGGCTCTGGCAGGCGGCGGCTCCAGCGGTCGTTGAGGGCCGAGGGCGGGCAGATGATGATGGCATTGGCCAGCGCGGCCTTGGGCGCACCGGCCACCGCCTGCAGATCGCCAAGGTCCACGCCGTGGTCTTGGTAAAGGCGGCACATGCGCTCCATCGCGCCGTGGAGCCAGATCGTGTCGTTGTAGCCGGCCGCGCGCAGTTCGGCGATCACGCGCTGCGCCTTGCCCAGGGCGTAGGCCCCGACGAGGACGCAGCGGCCCTGCTCGTTCTCGCGCGCGGCCAGCAGCTTGGCCATTTCATCGGCGATCGGCGGGTGGCGGAACACGGGCAGGCCGAAGGTTGCCTCGGTCACGAACACGTCGCACGGGGTCACCTGGAATGGCGGGCAGGTGGGATCGGCGCGGCGTTTGTAATCGCCGGTCACGATCACGCGTTCGCCGGCGTGTTCGAGCAGGATCTGGGCCGAGCCGAGGACATGGCCCGCCGGCAGGTACGTGGCCTTGACCCCGCCCTTCAGCGTCACCGTCTCGCCATAGGCCACAGGCGTTGCCGCTGTTTCCAGAACGCCATAGCGCAGGGCCATGATCGCCAGCGTCTCGGGCGTGGCGACGGTCAGGCCATGCCCGCCGCGCGCGTGATCGGCGTGGCCGTGCGTGACCAGTGCGGTATCGACCGCGCGCGCCGGATCGATCCACGCATCGGCGGGGATCACGTGCAGCCCGAACGGTTCGGGTTTCAGCCAGGAGAAGGGCGGGGCCATCGTCATGAAATGGACGGTTCGGCCTTTGGGTTCCAGTGCCCTTCCTGCCATGAAGTTGCGCCGCGCAACTTTGTGCTGGGAGCGGGTTTCGCGCAGAGGCGCAGAGGAAGCAGGGCACGCAGGGAAGAAGGGCAAGCTTGCGGCGCAGCCGTATACTCTTTCTCTTTCCCTGCGCCCTCTGCTCTCTCTGCGCCTCTGCGCGAAACCCTCCCTCCCCAACGAAAAAGGCCCACCCTTGCGGGCAGGCCTTGATCCTTGGGCTTGAGGCCAAAGCTTATTCGGCTTCGTCGGCGCTCGGCTCTTCGGTTGCAGCAGAGCCGGCCTTGCCCTTCCTCGCCTTCTTCTTGACCAGCTTGGGCGCGGCCGGGGTCAATTCGAAGGACAGTGCGTCCTCCTTCAGGCTGACATGGACTTCGCCGCCATTGGCCAGCTTGCCGAACAGCAGTTCCTCGGCCAGCGGCTTCTTGACCTTCTCCTGGATCAGGCGGGCCATCGGGCGGGCGCCATAGAGCTTGTCATAGCCCTTGTTCGCCAGCCAGCTGCGCGCGTCGGCATCGAACTGGATGTGGACGTTCTGTTCGGCCAGCTGCAGTTCGAGCTGGAGGATGAACTTGTCGACCACGCGGCTGACAACTTCGGTCGGCAGGTAGCTGAACGGCACGATCGCATCGAGACGGTTGCGGAATTCAGGCGTGAACATCTTCTTCACCGCCTCGTCGCCTGCGTCGGCCTTCGACACGTCGCCAAAGCCGATGCCCTGGCGCGCCATGTCCGATGCGCCCGCGTTGGTCGTCATGATCAGGACGACGTTGCGGAAGTCCACCGTCTTGCCGTGGTGGTCGGTCAGGCGGCCATTGTCCATCACCTGCAGCAGGATGTTGAACAGGTCGGGGTGAGCCTTCTCGATCTCGTCGAGCAGCAGGACGCAGTGCGGCTGCTGGTCGATCGCGTCGGTCAGCAGACCGCCCTGATCGAAGCCGACATAGCCCGGAGGCGCACCGATCAGCCGGCTGACTGAATGCCGCTCCATGTATTCGGACATGTCGAAGCGCTGCAGCGGGATGCCCATGATCTGGGCAAGGCTGCGCGCCACTTCGGTCTTGCCGACGCCGGTCGGGCCGCTGAACAGGAACGAGCCGATCGGCTTGTCCGCATCGCGCAGGCCGGCACGGGACAGCTTCATCGCCGAAGACAGAACTTCGATGGCGCGGTCCTGTCCGAACACCAGCCGCTTCAGATCGCGGTCGAGATGTTCGAGCACCTTCTTGTCGTCGCTCGACACCGACTTGGGCGGGATGCGCGCCATCGTCGCGATGACCTGCTCGATCTCGCGCGCGGTGATCGTCTTCTTGCGCTTCGAAGGCGGCACCAGCATCTGCATCGCGCCCACTTCGTCGATCACGTCGATCGCCTTGTCGGGCAGCTTGCGGTCGTTGATGTAGCGCGCCGAAAGTTCGACCGCGGTCTTGATCGCATCGGGGGTGTACTTGACCTTGTGATGGTCTTCAAAGGCCGTGCGCAGGCCGCGCAGAATCTTGATCGTGTCTTCGATGGTGGGTTCGTTCACGTCGATCTTCTGGAACCGGCGCAGCAGCGCGCGGTCCTTTTCGAAGTGGTTGCGGAACTCCTTGTAGGTGGTCGACCCGATGCAGCGGATGGTCCCGCCCGAAAGCGCGGGCTTGAGCAGGTTCGAGGCATCCATCGCGCCGCCGCTGGTGGCGCCGGCCCCGATCACGGTGTGGATTTCATCGATGAACAGCACCGCATGCGGCATCTTTTCGAGTTCGGAGACGACCTGCTTGAGCCGTTCCTCGAAGTCGCCGCGATAGCGGGTTCCAGCCAGCAGGCTGCCCATGTCGAGCGAGTAGATCACCGCTTCGGCCAGGACTTCAGGCACTTCGCCCTCGACGATCTTGCGGGCAAGGCCCTCGGCAATCGCGGTCTTGCCAACGCCCGGATCACCCACGTAGAGCGGGTTGTTCTTCGACCGGCGGCACAGGATCTGGATCGTGCGGTCCACTTCGGGGCCACGCCCGATCAGCGGATCGACCTTGCCGTTCAGCGCCTTCTCGTTGAGATTGACGGTGAACTGGTCGAGCGCGGTTTCCTTCTTCTGGCCCTTGGCGTCGGCCTTTTCTTCCTGCTGCTTGGGCGCGTCTTCCTCGGCCCCCTTGGGGTTGCGGCCTTCGACCTGACGGCCACCCTTGCCGATACCGTGGCTGATGAAGCTGACCGCGTCGAGCCGGCTCATGTCCTGCTGCTGCAGGAAATAGACCGCATAGGAATCGCGTTCGGAAAACAGCGCGACCAGCACGTTGGCGCCTGTCACGGTGTCCTTGCCCGAGGACTGCACGTGCAGGATGGCGCGCTGGATCACCCGCTGGAACCCGGCGGTGGGCTGGGGATCGGCCTTTTCCTGCGTCTTAAGCGACTGGTATTCCTGATCGAGGTACTGGCGCACCACGTCACCCAGATCGCCAAGGTCCACGCCGCAGGCCTGCATGACCTGCGCAGCGTCGGCATCATCGATCAGGGCCAGCAGGAGATGCTCGAGAGTCGCATACTCATGGCTGCGCTCTGACGCATTGGCGAGCGCGGTGTGCAGCGTTTTCTCGAGGCTCTGGGCGAAACTGGGCATGTTGCGGCTACTTTCTGGCTGGCGCCGATGGGTTCCTGATGAGGAAGAGTGCACACGCGTTATTAACCGAGGCTAAACCACGTGTGAGTGTGACAACAGATGCCCCAAAGGCATCGGTATATGGCACGATATGGGAACGCCCTTGCGCAAAAGGAAGGGCGGCCGAATTCATCCTGCCTCACCTGCAGGCGGAGGCTTTCCGAACAGCGCTTCGGCAGCGGCGCGGTGCGCGCTGGCCTTGTCGCGATGCGCCACGGTGCGCATGATTTCGCGTTCGAGCAGCTGGATGCGCGTGTTCAGTTCATCGTGCGAATAGGGGTCGAGCACTTCGCTTGCCAGCTTGCTGGCCAGATCCCCTTGCGGGCGAGGGCGCTCATCTAAGTCCATTAAGGGCCACATTGTGCGCCGCTATGCCTTGCTGTCAACGCCCTGCGTGGCTAACCCAAGTTCAAATCGTATACGTGGATGTTTTCGTGGATGACAGGGGCTGCTTGATGACTGCCATACCGGCAACGATGACGGCAATCGGATGGGATGCGCCCGGCGGACCTGACGTGTTGCGGCCCGAATCGGTGGCCGTGCCGCAACCCGGCGCGGGGCAGGTCCTGATCAAGGTGGCCTTCGCCGGGGTCAACCGCCCGGACGTGATCCAGCGGCAGGGCTTCTATCCGCCGCCCGCCGATGCTTCGCCGCTGCCAGGCCTCGAAGTGTCAGGCCAGGTCGTGGCGATGGGCGAAGGCGTGACCTGGCCGTTCACCGGCACTCCGGTCTGTGCGCTGGTGGCAGGCGGCGGCTATGCCGAATACTGCATCGCCGAAGCCGCGCAATGCCTGCAGGTGCCGACCGGGCTTTCACTGGCAGAAGCGGCGGCGATCCCGGAAACGCTGTTTACCGTGTGGCACAACGTGTTCGAACGCGGGATGACCGCGCCGGAGGAGACGATCCTGGTCCATGGCGGCACAAGCGGCATCGGATCGATGACCATCCTGCTGGGCAAGCTGTTTGGCGTGACCGTCATCGCCACGTGCGGCGGGCCGGAAAAGTGCGCGCAGGCGCTGGAAATCGGTGCGGCTCATGCCATCGACTACAAGAGCGCCGATTTCGTTGCCGAAGTGGCGCGAATCACCGGCGGCAAGGGCGTGGACATGGTGCTCGACATGGTTGCGGGCGATTATGTGGCGCGCAACCTGAAGTGCCTGGCCGATGACGGCCGGCACGTGACCATCGCCGTGCAAGGCGGGCTCAAAGCCGAAATCAACATGGCCGAAGTAATGCGCCGCCGCCTGACGCTGACCGGATCGACACTGCGGCCGCGGTCAAAGGCCTTCAAGGCGGCACTGGCGTCGGAAATCCGCGAGACGGTGTGGCCGCTGGTGGCCAAGGGCGAATTGCGCCCGATCATGGACCAGACGTTTGCCCTGGCCGATGCGGCAGCGGCGCACGCGCGGATGGAGCAGGGCGCGCATATCGGGAAGATCGTGCTGGCGGTGGGGTAGGGGCGGCTTGCTGCCCACCCCCGACCCCTCCCGCAAGCGGGAAGGGAGAAGGAGCGCGCTAACTCGGCCTCCCGTTTACGGGAGGGCCGCGAGACTTGCTGAACGCAGTGAAGCTAGTCGCAGCGGGGTGGGCCGTGGCGTCGCCCACGAAAAAGGCCGCCCCTTCGCAGGAGCGGCCTTTTCAAATCAGCGTTTCGCCACAGCTCAGCTGTCGGAAATGCCCTCGGCGCGGCGCGCGGCGAGCCAGGCGGCGGCTTCGGCTTCCTGCGCGGCTTCCGATGCGGCCTTGACCGAGGCCTGACGTTCGGCGCGCAGTTCCTCGATCAGGGCATCGCGATCGGTGCCGAGGCGCACGGCGGCCGAACCATCGTCTTCGATGCCGGCCTTCTTGGCGGCCTTGGCCACCAGCGAATCGAGTTCGCGCTGCGAGCACAGGCCCAGGGTTACCGGGTCCTTCGGGTTGATGTTGGCAATGTTCCAGTGGCTGCGATCGCGAATCGCGGCGATGGTGGTGCGGGTGGTGCCGATCAGCTTGCCAATCTGCGCATCCGACACTTCGGGGTGGTTGCGCAGGATCCAGGCGATGCCATCGGGCTTATCCTGGCGCTTCGACACCGGGGTGTAGCGCGGGCCCTTGGTGCGGCTGACCGAGATCGGCGCGCGTTGCATCTTCAGCTTGTATTCGGGGTTGGCCTGGCCCTTGTCGATCTCGGCTTGGTTCAGTTCGCCCGAATGCAGCGGATCGCGCCCGGTATACTTCTGCCCGGCCAGATCATCGGCCATCGCCTGCACTTCAAGGATGTGCAGCCCGCAGAATTCCGAGATTTGCTCGAACGTCAGCGCGGTATTGTCGACAAGCCACGAAGCGGTCGCATGTGGCATCAGCGGATACGTGGGCTGGGTGCTCACGGACAGTCTCCCGAATGGTGAGTCCGGCAAGATGCGGACCCGACCTGAAAAGCGGATACAATAAGGGCCGCCCCTTGCGGAGCGGCCTTGAACATCGCCGATGTAAGCCGGGAATGGGAAAACGGCAAGGTTTTGTTTGCCCGGCCGGTTGACCAGCAGTCAGTTTCACTGGCAGTCAGGTTCACCGGCGCTCAGCGTACCAGTGCGAGCGGAGCCTCGTCGTTGAGTTGCACGCGGTGCGCGAACTTGCCATCGACCTGCGCGCCCTGTTCGATGGTCAGCGCATCGTAAGTCACATCGCCAAAGATGCGCGCGGTCTTGAGGATCACCAGCTCGCCCGCTTCGATCGATCCCTTGACCGTGCCCGAAAGCCGCGCGCTCTGCGCCTTGATCGCGCCGGTCACGGTGCTCTTCTCGCCCTGTACCAGCGCGGCGCAGGTAATGTCGCCCTCGACCGCGCCATCGATGTGGAGGTCTGCCGTGGCCGAAAGATCGCCCTTGATGGCAACGTCTGCGCCGAGAATCGAAAATGTCGCTGCCATGCCGCCGTTATTCCCCGTGATCGTCGTGTTGCGCAGCGTTTCCGGCGCGGATTTCCTGAACATGCCTGTTTGCCTCAAGGAAGGGGCGCGGGTTGACCGGACGGTCGTTGATCCGCACTTCGAAATGGAGATGGGGCCCGGTGGAACGGCCGCTGCTGCCGATCTGGCCGATGGCCGCACCGGCGCCGACCTTCTGGCCAACTTGCGCGCCGGTGCGCGACATGTGCGCGTAGCGCGTCATCAGTCCGTTGCCATGGTCGATCTCGACGACCCGGCCATAGCCCTGCTTCATGCCCACAAAGCTGACGGTGCCAGCCGCCGCAGCATAGATCGGCGCGCCGACCGGGCCGCGGAAATCGAGCCCGGCATGCATCGCCGGGCTGCCGGTGAACGGGTCGGACCGATAGCCGAATCCGCTGGAGATATATTCGAGGCTGGCGGGCAGGGTGTTGGGAATGCGGGCAAGGCCCTTTTCCAATGCGGCCATGCGTTCAAGGCTGGCGCCAAGCCGGGCAAAGCGCGGATCGGTGGTGTTGTCGGCCCCGGTGAACAGGCGGATCAGCGGGCCGCCCATGCCTTCGCCGGCGCGCGACTGGCGCAGGAAGGCCGGGTTGAGGCCCACGCGCCGGATCGCGGTTTCGGCCTGGGCCGCGCGGGCATCGGCAAAGCGGGTCAGCCGCTCGATGAAGGCAAGCTGGCGGGCTTCCACCTGGGCCAGCGCGCGTGCCTCGGGCAGCTCCATCGAAATCTTCTGGACGGTCCTGGCCGCTTCGGCGCTGCTGTCAGAGACCGTGCCCTGCGGCAGGTCCTTGGGCAATTCGCCGATCGTGCCTTCGATGGCCTTCTCGATGAAGTCCTGCCGCCGGACCAGATCGTCGGCCACGCCTTCGATGCCGCCGCGATACTTGGCCACGCGGCTTTCGGCGCTGGCAACGGCAGCTTCGCGTTCCAGCAAGGCAGCCTGATTGCGCGAGGCGGAAAACTGCGAGATCAGCGCGATGCCCATCGCACCCAGCCACAGCAGCAGGGCGGCGGCGATGCCGCCAGCCACGCCCATCTGCAGGCGCGAGGATACCTTGATGAAGCGGACCTGCCCGTGCGAGCGCATGAAGAACTCACGCTCGGGAAACCAGGCGCGCGCCTGGGCGATTGCCGCAGACGCGGCATCGCTGATCCGCAAGCGGACTGGCTTCAGTGATGGCACAATAAGGCGACCCCCGTCGTTCTTGTGTCTTGATCGTTTCCCGTCGCTGCGCGCGTTAGACGTCCGGTTCCCGGCTGGCGAATCCGAATGGCCCCATCCGCGCCGAGTCGTGTGAGTCCCCGGACGAATCGATTGCAGCGCTGTGATCGCGCGCACCGCAGGGGCCTGAAACCGCAGTGGCAACGCGCACGATTGATGACAGCGACCGCGTGGACTGCTAGAGCGCGGCCATGTCTACACAGCCTCAGATCGCCGCCGAATCCGTGACTGAACTGGTCGAAAGCCTCGCCCGCCGCGCCCGCGCCGCGCAGCGCGTTCTGGCGCGGATGGATTCGCCGGCAAAGGAGCGCGCGCTCAAGCTGGCGGCGGCAGCGCTGCGTGCGGCCGAGGCCGACATCCTTGCCGCCAATGCGCAGGATATGGCCACTGGCGCGGCGAACGGCCTGACGGGTGCCATGCTCGATCGGCTGAAGCTGACGCCGGAACGCCTTGCCGGGGTGGCCGATGCGGTGGAACAGGTCGCCTCGCTGGCCGATCCGGTGGGCGAAGTGATCTCCCAGTCGGAACGGCCCAATGGCATGGTTCTGCAGCGTTTGCGCATTCCCGTGGGCGTGATCGGCATCATCTATGAAAGCCGCCCCAACGTGACTGCCGATGCCGCCGCGCTGTGCGTGCGGTCGGGCAATGCCGCGATCCTGCGCGGCGGATCCGAAGCGGTCCATTCCAACCGCGCGATCCACAAGGCGCTTGTGGCAGGACTGGTCGAAGGCGGCGTGCCCGCCGAAGCCGTGCAGCTGCTGCCCACGCAGGATCGCGCTGCGGTGGGGGCGATGCTGGCTGCGGCGGGGCTGATCGACATGATCGTGCCGCGCGGCGGCAAGAGCCTGGTCGCCCGGGTGCAGGCCGATGCGCGGGTGCCGGTGCTCGCCCACCTTGACGGCATCAACCATACCTATGTCCACGCCGCCGCCGATCCGGCGATGGCAAAGGCCATCGTGCTCAACGCCAAGATGCGTCGCACCGGCATTTGCGGGGCAATGGAAACGCTGCTGATCGACGCGACCTATCCCGATCCGCACGGACTGGTCGAGCCGCTGCTCGATGCAGCGTGCGAACTGCGCGGCGATGCCCGGTCGCGCGCCATCGATCCGCGCATCCTGCCTGCCGCCGCCAACGACTGGGACACCGAATATCTCGATGCGATCCTGTCGGTCGCCGTGGTGGACGGGATTGACGAGGCGCTGGCGCATGTTGCCGCCCATGCATCGGGCCATACCGACGCCATCGTCACGCAGGACCAGGCCGTGGCCGACCGCTTCCTGACCGAAGTGGACAGCGCCATCGTCATGCACAACGCATCGAGCCAGTTTGCCGATGGCGGCGAATTCGGCCTTGGCGCGGAAATTGGCATCGCCACCGGGCGCCTGCACGCGCGCGGCCCGGTCGCGCTCGAGGGGCTGACGACCTACAAGTGGCTGGTGCGCGGTTCGGGGCAGGTGAGGCCCTGAGAGGCCCGCTTACCGGCCCGCTTACCGGCCCGCTCACAGGCCTGTTCGGCGGCAGCTTCAACCCCGCCCACGGCGGCCATCGGCGGGTGAGCCTGTTTGCGCATCACGCGCTCGGGCTGGACGAGGTGTGGTGGCTGGTTTCGCCGGGCAACGTGCTGAAACCGGCGAAGAGCATGGCCCCGCTGGAAGCGCGGCTGGCCTCGGCACAGGCCATGAGCCGCAACGCGCCGATCCGCGCCACCGCGATCGAGCGGGAACTGGGCACGCGCTTTACCGTGGATTCGCTGCGCGCGATCAAGCGCCGCTATCCCAAACGGCGCTTCGTGTGGATCATGGGCGCCGACAACCTGGCCCAGTTCCACAAGTGGAAACACTGGCGCCAGATCGCGCGCGAGATGCCGATTGCGGTGATCGCGCGCCCGGGGTATGATGCTGCTGCCGTGGCAAGCCCTGCCATGGCCTGGCTGCGCCGCTGGCGCCAGCGGCCCGGACAGCTCGTTTCCGGCGCAAGGCGGAGCGCTCCTGCGCTGACCCTGCTGCGTTTCGATCCCGATGCCCGTTCAGCTAGCGCGATTCGCGCTACCAACCCGGACTGGGCCGCCCGCTGCGACACCGCGGGCCTGCGCGATGCCGTCACGCATCGCTCTATAGCCAAACACATGATTTCGCAGGCTGAATCCTGATCGCGCAGGCTCTTGTCCGGCGTTTCGCCCTGCGCTGGCGCACCGAAACTCTTGCGCCTTTCGATCGTTATCACTTGACTCTTGAGCCACGGAGGCCTTTTCGCGCACCATGACCAGCGTTCAACCGCTGTCGGCCAAGGCCGACACAGCAAGCAAGACCCCATACACCCCTGCCGCGCTGCACGATCTCGTGCTGGCTTCGCTTGACGATGATCAGGCGCAGGAGGTTGTCTCCATCCCGCTCGAGGGCAAGAGCTCCGTTGCCGATTACATGGTGATCGCCTCGGGCCGTTCGACCCGCCAGGTCGCGACGATGGCGCAGAAGCTGGCCGAGCGGATCAAGCACGGTGGCTTTGGCCACGTGCGGATCGAAGGGCTTCCGGCGGCGGACTGGGTGCTGGTGGATGCGGGCGACGTGGTGATCC
>JAPLPG010000191.1 GCA_026400375.1 Novosphingobium sp.
CCTGCGCAAGTTCTATGATCCGGGACTGAAGACCCTGCGCCGCTACCTGCCCAACGTGGGCAAGGACAAGGACAAGGACGCGGTCGATAGCTGGTACCTTTACCATCCCTTGCGCAATCTCGGCCAGCGCGCCCTTGCCGGCGACAAGCGCGCCGAGCGCCTGTTCCGCCAGTCGATCGATTTCGCCATCCGGGCGGCACGCCATTTCGATTACAAATGGCCGATCCAGTATGACGTGAAGGATTTTTCGGTCATCACGCAGGCGCGTGACGACGAGGGCCTTGGCCAGACCGATGTCGGCGGCATCTATGCCTATGTCATGCTGCTCGCGTTCGAGCTTACCGACGAGAAGCGTTTCCTTGAGGAAGCCCGCAGGGCGATCAAAGCGGCAAAGGGCATGCGCTTCGAGCTTAATTACCAGGCGAACCTCACCGCCTGGGGTGCGGCGGCGTGCATGCGGCTTTGGAGAATAGACAACGATCCGGCGTTTCTGGCGCAGGCATCGGTCTATCTCGCCAGCTTCTTCCACAACACGGCGATGTGGGAATCGCAGATCGGCCATGCGCGCCACTATTCGAATTTCCTGGGGGTGACCGCCCTTCACGACGCGCCGTACATGGCAATGTACGAATGCTTTGACAGCTTTGCCGCGTTTGAACGGCTGCTGATGGATGGTGGGCCCGATTTCCACGCAGGCGCGCGCCTGCTGACCAGTGAATACTGCCGTTATGCCCTTGACCGCGCATGGTATTACTATCCCGATGCCCTGCCCAAGGAAGCAATCGCCACCGAGCAGCGGGAGAACAACGGCCATGTCGATGCGAGGCTCTCCTTCCCTGTCGAAGACCTTTATGTCGATGGGCAGCAGGCGGGCCAGGTCGGTCAGGAAATCTATGGTTGCGGATCGGCCTTCGTGTTTGCCAGCCGGTCCTTTCACCGGTTCGACGGTGCACCGTTCGTGCTGTTCTGCGATCACTTCCTGCTGGCAGCCGACCGGCCAACCGACCGCACGATAAGCTTCCAGCTAGGCGGTGGCGAAGGGCGCACCGCATCCCTGTGCATCCTGCGCGATGGCCGCAAGACCTTGCCGAAAGTCGCCGTGACGACCGCAAACGGCGACCGCATCCGCCCGCATCAGGAGGACGGCGACCGGATCGCCTTCCCCGTGCCCGCCAATGGACGGGTTGCGGTGACCTGGTGAGCGGGAACCTCGTTTATCCTCAAAGTTTCAGTAGCGAACGCCAATTCAGGAGCACCCTACATGCCAGAACTCTCCGACGCCCATACCGCGCAACCAGGGCTGGCCGGTCGCCGCGTGCTGGTGACCGGCGGCACTACCGGCATCGGTCGTGCCATTGCGGTCCTGCTCGCCTCTGAAGGCGCACGGGTGTACATCTGCGGACGCGATCCGCGCCACCTTGACGATGCGCTTGCCCGCATCTGCGAAGTCGGCGAAGGCGACGGCATCAGCATCGATCTGGCAGAGCCTCAATCCATCGATCGCCTGTTCAAGGCCGCCGACGCCTATCTGGGTGGACTTGATGTCGCCGTGATCAACGCTGCAGTGCCCGCAGATGCGCTGGCCGAAACGCCGATGGATGATCTGCACTATCAGATTGCCGTCGATTTCACGGCCTATCTCGCGACCACCAAGGCAGCGTTGGATCGGATGGAAGCGGGAAGTGACGTCGTTCTGATCGGTTCGATGTCAGCCGTGTCCCAGGGCGGGGGATCATCGATCTATGTGGCTGCCAAGACCGGAATACAGGGCTTTGCCCATTCGCTGAGGCAGGAGATGGGCGAAAAGGACATCAAGGTCGGCCTGATCGAACCGGGCTTTACCGGCGCCGATTTCCAATACCCAGATTACCCGCCGGAAAAGCAGCGCGAACTGATCGACGCGGCGCAAATGCTGCGCGCCGAGGACATCGCTGCGGCAACCCATTTCATGCTGACCCAGCCACGGCGGACCGCCGTATCGCTGATCCGCGTGGAAACGCGACTGGATCATCCGTGAGCGGTTATGAGGTCGATCGCCTCAACCTGAGCCCGGACGACATTGATCTTGCGCGCTCCCCGCTTGCCGGCCAGTTCGATCGCGAGACATACGTGCTTGGGGCGTTCAATCCGGGGCTCACCCGCCTGCCCAACGGCAATCTGGCGATGTTCGTTCGCGTGGCCGAAGCACTGCGCCAACCGGTGTTCGACGGGCAGATTCATGCCATTCGCTGGGCAGAGGGCAGCTATGTCCTCGATGCCTGGCCGCTCGATCTGGTTGATACCGCCGATCCGCGCAAATTCCTGATCCGCGGCGGGCGGTGGAAAGTGATGGCGCTGACCTCGCTATCGTGGATCCTGCCGGTCGAGCTGACCCCGGACGGGCTTGACGTCATCGCCATCCATTATGACAAGGCCATCGCGCCGCAAGGCAGCTTCCAGTGCTATGGCATCGAGGACGCCCGTGTCTCGAAAGTGGGCGACCGCTGGCTGATGACGACCTGTTCGGTCAGCCCGGAACGGCATTCGACGACGCTCTACACCTCGACCAACGGGCTTGATTTCGTGTTCGAAGATATCGTCCTCGATCACCAGAACAAGGATATGCTGATCTTCGAAGGCCTGATCGATGGTCAGTACTGGGCACAGACGCGGCCGCTGGGCGACCTCTATTTCGCCTATCCCCCGGGGAGCGAATGGCGTGGCGGGCCATCGATCAATCTGGCCACATCGCCCGATGCGCTACACTGGAAACCCCACCGCAACCCCGGCATTCGCCCCCACGCCGCAACGGTCCACACTGCGCGCATGGGTGGGGGCACGCCGCCCATGCGAACCGATCAGGGCTGGCTGACACTATGGCACGGGGTGGAGCCGAAGGAGATCGTGGGCATCTACCGGACCTATTGGACGCTGCTGGATCCGGACAATCCCAGCCAGACGATCCGCACCCAGCACGAGCCACTGCTGGAGGCAAATCCTGCGCTGACCGCGCCGCTGGCAGACCAGATGTACATCGACCACGTGGTCTTCACGACCGGCATCGTCGACGCAGGTGACCATTACATCGTGGCCTCGGGCGAGGCTGACCTCGCCTGCCGCATCACCCATATCCCGAAAAGCTGCTTTGCGTGACCGGCGATGGAAGCGGCCATGCGATTGTCTGGAACTCTCTGCGTCAACAGCGAGTTTTATCGCCGGAAGGCAGGTTTGAACATGGCAGCGCGGGCATACTGGCAAGGGCAGATCAGGTTGGCGCTGGTTTCCATTCCGGTGGAAATCTATCCCGCCACCAAATCCGGCGCATCGATCAGCTTTCGCCAGATCCATGAACCATCCGGCAAGCCGATTTCCTACGAAAAGACCGTTCAGGGTCTTGGCGCAGTGGACCGCGATGACATCGTCAAGGGGTACGAGATTTCGAAGGGCAACTACGTGTTGCTTGAAGACGACGAGATCGAGGCGGTAAAGATCGAAAGCCGCAAGACGTTCGAGTTGGTCCAGTTCGTCGATCAGCATGAAGTCGACGTGCTCTACTTCGAAAAGCCGTACTTCGTGGTTCCGGCAGACGATCTGGCCGACGAAGCCTTCATCGTGCTGCGCGAAGCTCTGCGCAAGGCGCGCAAGGTGGGGCTGGGGCAGCTTTCGGTGCGCGGCCGGGAGATCCTTGCGAGCCTGAAGCCCTGCGGAAAGGGCCTGATCCTTGAAACGATGCGTTACGCCGATGAGGTCAAACGCGCGCAGACCTATTTCAAGGACATTCCCGACCAGAAGCCCGACAGCGAGTTGCTGGACCTTGCAACGACCCTTATCGAAAAGAAGACGGCGCCTTTCGAGGCCGATACCTTCGAGGATCGCTACGTCGAAGCGCTCAAATCGCTGATCGCCCGCAAGGCCAAGAGCAAGGGCAAGAAGATCCTCGAGGACGTGGACGAACCGGCCGCCAAGGGATCGAACGTGATCGACCTGATGGCCGCACTCAAGAAATCCGTTGGCAGCAGCGCCGACGAAGACGAACCCGCGCCCAGCAAGAAAGCCAAGCCAAAACCCAAGACGCGCGCATCATCGCCGCGGTCGCGCAAGTCGGCCTGAGCCATGACCAGGACGGACCCCCTCGCCGAATACAATCGCAAGCGCGATTTTGCGAAAACGGCCGAACCTGCAGGCAAAGCAACAAGTACGGCTTCGGGCAACATGTTCATGGTGCAGAAGCATGACGCCACCCGCCTGCACTTCGACCTGCGGCTGGAGGTTGATGGCGTCCTGAAATCGTGGGCCGTTACCAAGGGACCGAGTGCCGATCCTGATGACAAGCGGCTGGCCGTGCGGACCGAGGATCACCCGCTGTCCTATGCCACGTTCGAGGGCATCATTCCCGCTGGCGAATATGGCGGCGGCACCGTGATGCTGTGGGACCGGGGCACCTGGGCGCCGATTGCCGGGAAGAGCGCGAAGGACCTTGAGGACGGCCACCTTCATTTCACGCTCGATGGCGAGCGCATGAAGGGCGAATGGCTGCTGGTGCGCATGAAACCGCGCGCCGGGGATAAGCGCGAGAACTGGCTGTTGCGCAAGGTTCACGACAGTTTTGCGCAGGTAGGGGACGTGCTGGTCGAGCGCGAACTGAACAGCGTGGCATCCGGCCTGACGATGGCCGAAATCGCGGCAGGCAAGAGTGCAAAGACCGCGCCCGCGCATCAGGACAACCC
>JAPLPG010000215.1:0-7662 GCA_026400375.1 Novosphingobium sp.
ACCGCACATGGCGCTGGCCGAAGCGTAACCGGCAAATCCTGCCGCCTTCAGGCGCCAGTACTGCTTGCCATCGACGGTGGCTTGCGTGGTCACCTGGGTGAAGCCCTTCAGGCCGGGATTGCGCGACGTATAATGGCGCCAGGCGCGGCGTGCGCCCTCTTCGGTCGCAAAGGCGCCAAGCTGCACCATGTGCGTGCCAGGCTTCTGCATGCCGGCCGGCTTGGCCTGGCCCAGCTTGATCTGAGGCATCGCGACGCGCGCCGGCACAACAGGCTGACGCTTGGCCTCGACGCGCAGGGGCGCCGGCGCCCCAGTCTGCGCTGGCGGCAGGTCGAGCAGCGCCAGTTGCGCCGACTTGGTCTGTGACGACGAATCGGCCAGTACCGGCGCCGGAGGCTCCGCTGCGTCGATGGCAGGCAGTTCGCTCAGGGCCTTTTCTGCCAAGGCAGGCGCAGCAGCGGCGGGCTGTGCCCGCGTGGCGGCCTCTGCGGCAAGCTGTTCGGTGGCCGGGAAGTTGGCCAGGGCAAGGGCCGCAGGCTGGCCCTTGTCGCCGCGCATCGGCACGTCGAGCAGGCTGGCAATGCGCAACCGGCTGTTGTCGGTATAGCCCATCAGAGCCCACTGTTCCATGCGATCGCCCAGCTGCTCGGCAGGAATGTCCTGCGCAGCCATCGCGCGCGCTTCACGCCACTGGCCGGCAAGCGCATAGGCGAGCGCCAGATTCTGGCGCACCTTGGCCGAATTGTCGCCCCGGCGTAGCGTGTCGCTCAATACGGCAACGCCCTGCGCGGGTTGTCCGGCAAGCGCCAGCGCCAGGCCATAATCGGAGGGCGCGACGGTATCGTGATAGGAATTCAGCGTATCGATGGCTTCGGAATACCGGCCCAGCGCCAGATCGGCCAGCGCCAGGCTGAGCGCGGTCCGGCTGCTGTCCTCGCCCAATTCCATCGAATCGTCATAGGCCTGCCGCGCGGATTCGAAGCGGCCTGCCTTGAGGTAGGCGTTGCCCAGCAAGACGCGGTAGGCCGGGTTGCGCGGATCGGCCAGCACCGCCTTTTCGGCATTGCTGACGGCGGCCTCGACATGGCCCTGCGCCAGCGCGGCCTGCGCGGTCGAGGCGAGCCTGGCGTGCTGCAATCCGGCAGCACCGCAACCGGTGAGCAGGCCTGCAGCCAGCGCGGTGTAGACGATCAGCCGTGACCGGCTGCTGGGAGTGAATGCGGAAAAGCGGGTCATACGCAATGCTCCTGATCAGTTCCGGCTTCCGGCACGCCGGGCCATGGCCTCGACTTCCGGAAGATCTGCAAGGAAGCGGTCGAGCGCTTCGGTCACCACGGCCTGGGCGCTGCGATCGCACAGCGTCGCGGCAAGCCGCAGCCGCAAGTGGCGATAGCTGTCCAGCCGCAGCGTGAAGGCGGCCTTGCGCCCTTCGGCCAGGGCCGAGCGCACTTCCTTGCCGCCCTTCATCCGTCGGCTTGGAGTCGCATCGGTTTCGTAAGGCGCCACCGCCTCGGCCAGCGCTTCCTGCTGGCGGACGACATGGGGCTTTTCGGCCTGTTCGGGGGCTCCCTCGCCCAGATCGTTCCAGCCCAGATCATCAAGATCGAACCCGCCGACAATCAGCGCCGGTACGGCCTGTCCATTGCCGACGAGCAAGGACGAGGGCTGATCGTTGTCCAGCGCCAGTTGCGGGCGCATCGCCGGGCGAGCGCCGCCCTTGCGCGCCAGCAGGCCCGATGACAACGATGCGAGAGGTTTGACTGCCGTCATCACGGGCGCCTCCCTCTCAAGAGCCGACGACACGGCGGCCGAAGCCACCCATCGGACGCTGGGCACCGGCAACCGGCATAGCGGCAGCCTGCTGCGGCACGGCAAAGACCGTGCGGCGGAAGTTCTTTTCGAGTCGCTCGGAAATATAGGTCCACAGCGCCGTGACTTCGGCGGCGGACTTGCCGTTGGGATCGACCTCCATCACCGTGCGGCCATCGAGCATCGATGCGGCAAAATCGGTGCGATGGTGCAGCGTCACCGGCGCAACGGTGCCATGCTGCGACAGCGCGACAGCGGCTTCTGCGGTGATGCGGGCCTTGGGCGTTGCGGCGTTGACCACGAAGATCAGCGGCTTGCCGGCGCGATCGCACAGATCGACCGTGGCCCCAACGGCGCGCAGATCGTGCGGGCTGGGGCGAGTCGGCACGACGATCAGTTCAGCGACCGAGATCACCGACTGGATCGCCATCGTGATGGCCGGCGGCGTATCGATCACCGCCAGCTTGAAGCCCTGCTGGCGCAGGATCGCAAGATCCGACGCAAGGCGGGCGACCGACGTGTGGGCAAATGCCGGAAGTTCGGCTTCGCGCTCGTTCCACCAGTCCGACAGCGACCCTTGCGGATCGATGTCGATCAGGACCACCGGGCCGGCGCCAGCCCGCTGCGCCTGCACGGCGAGATGACCGGACAGCGTGGTTTTGCCCGAACCGCCTTTTTGCGATGCCAATGCCAGTACGCGCAAAACCAAACCCCCTGAAAACGCAATCTCGTGATGAGGGGTTTCGCAGACGTGACTGAAATTTTGG
This sequence comes from Novosphingobium sp., assembly GCA_026400375.1. Lineage (GTDB taxonomy): Bacteria > Pseudomonadota > Alphaproteobacteria > Sphingomonadales > Sphingomonadaceae > Novosphingobium. The sequence goes on from JAPLPG010000215.1 coordinate 2,577, forward strand.
TTAACACCGCAAATTGTCCGATGTGGTTGCAGGTGGGGAAAAGTGCAGACCCGCTTGGCAAGTTGCGCTAAGACTTCGCTAACGCCTTGTTGACTATAAACACCGGAAACCGTGCCGCGCCCGCTGCTCCGCGTCGAAGGACTTCACCAGTTGAAGACAGCAACATGGGCAGCAGCAGGCGTTTTACTGGCTGAACGATGACGGGCATTTGAAATATGGGTGAAATGAAACAAGCCACCGCCACCGGAATGGCCATCGGCCTTGCGCTTGGCGCGCTGTCGCTGGCGATGCCAGCCCATGCCGACGTGAAGGCCGGGGTCGATGCGTGGTCGCGGGGTGAGCATGAAGTCGCCGTCAAGGAATGGCTCGGCCCGGCTGCTGCCGGCGATGCCGATGCGCAGTTCAACATGGGGCAGGCCTACAAGCTGGGCAAAGGCGTCCCGCTCGACCTGAAGCGCGCAGAGGCATGGTATCGCAAGGCGGCCAGCCAAGGCCATATCAAGGCGTCCGACACGATGGGCCTGCTGCTGTTCCAGGACAACCGCAAGAGCGAAGCCCTGCCCTATCTTCAGGCCTCGGCAGAGCGCGGCGAACCGCGGGCCATGTATATCCTGGGCATTGCCCACTTCAACGGCGATGTCGTGGGCAAGGACTGGGTCCGCGCCTATGCCCTGATGAACCGCGCGGCATCGGCCGGGCTGGAACAGGCCAAGCGCGGCCTTGCCACGATGGACGGGATGATCCCGCTGGAGCAGCGCCAGATGGGCGTTTCGCTCGCGTCAGACCTTGAACAGAAAGCGCAGGCACGGCGCAGCGAACAGTTCGCCGCGGCCGATCTTGGCGTCAAGGCCGCGCCCACCGCACCGATTCGCACGGCCTCGGCCGGAGGTCCGCTCGAACGGGCCGACATGCCCCCTTCGGTCATTACCGCAGGGGCGGATTATGCCAACCCCGTAGCCATGTCCCCGCCTGTCCGCGCTGGAACGGTGGGCGGGCAGGCGCCTGTTTCGCCATCACGACCACCGGCAGTGGCCACTCCGGCCGCACCAAAGCCTGCTGCGCCAAAGCCGCAACTGGCAGCGGCCCCAGCTCCTGCCCCTGCACCCGCAGCCGCGCCAAAAACGATACCGGCGGGCGGAAACTGGCGTGTCCAACTGGGGGCCTTTGGCGTGAAGGCCAATGCCGATGCCCTGTGGTCCAGGGTCAAGAGCCGCCCGGAGATCGGCGGGCATGGCCGCGTCGACATCGCTTCGGGCAGCGTCACCCGCCTGCTGGCGGGCGGCTATGGCAACCAGGCTGATGCCGACAGGGCCTGTGCTGCGCTGAAGTCTGGCGGGTTTACCTGTCTGGTGGTAAAGCCTTGATGGCTTGGCCGATCCCGATCTCCAAAACCGCCGCACGGACCGGATAGAGGCGCTGGATTTCCTGCGCGGCGTGGCCGTGCTGGGCATTCTGGCTGTCAACATCACCGGTTTCTGGGGCCCGTCGCTGGCAGTCTTTTCGCCGGCCCTGCCCTATCCCGAAGCCGGAGCCGACTGGTGGTTTGCGCTGTCGTTCGTGGTCTTCGAAGGCAAGATGCGCGCGCTGTTCACGCTGCTGTTCGGCGCCAGCAAGGTGCTGTTTGCACAGGCCGCCGAACGCCAGGGCGTCAATCCCGACAGGGCGCAAGTGCGCCGCCTGCTGTGGCTGATGCTCTTCGGCTATCTCCACTTCCTGCTGCTGTGGTGGGGCGACATCCTGTTTGCCTACGCCCTGTGCGGCCTCGCCGCGGTGCTCCTGCTGCGCCTGTCGCCGGGGCAGATGCTGGCCATCGCCCTGCCGTTCTATGTGCTGGCAAAAGGCGTGGACGCGCTGCTCGAACTGCCTGGAATCCTTACCGAACAGGCTGTGCTGGCAGGCACCGCGCCTGCTGCGGACATGGCCGAACAGGCCGCGATGATGGACCGCATTGCCGCTTCGGCAGCGCAGGACAATGCCGTGCTGAATGCCGGTTTCCTTGCAGCGATCAGATTGCGGCTGGCCCATTCCGCGTGGCACCCGCTGACCAGCACATTGTCGAACTTTGCCGAAACGCTGCCCCTGATGCTGACCGGGATGGCACTGATGCGAATCGGGCTGGAGCACGCGCTATTCTCCGACCGTCACCGGCACCTGCTGGCCAGGGTTGCGGCTTTGGGCATCGGCCTTGGCAGCGCGGCCACGGTGCTGGCGCTGCACTGGCTGATGACGCACGACTGGCCGCCGCGGGCAATGTTTGCGGCGATCGAACATGGCATGGCGGTGCCGCACCTGCTGATGGCCATCGGTTATGCGGCAGGGCTGGTGCTGCTGTTTCCGCTGGTTGCGGCAACCGGCATCGGCCAGCGGCTGACCGCAGCGGGGCGTTGCGCCTTTACCAACTACATCGGCACGACCGTGCTGATGGGCGCGATCTTCAGCGGCTGGGGCCTGGGCCTCGGCCCCGAACTGCCGCGCATGTGGCTGCCGGCCTTCGTGCTGCTGGGCTGGATCGCGATGATCGCCTGGCCGCGCTGGTGGCTTGCCCGCTTCCGCCAGGGGCCGCTCGAAGCGCTGTGGCGCAGGCTTGCCCTCCCCCGCATTAACCTTCTTCGGTAACCCGCCCAGGGCCCGCCGTCCCGGCGCGGGACGCCGCCGGATCGGGACTCGCAAGGCCCTGCCTTAATGCTTATTCCTTAACGGGAAAGGAGCATGGCAGATGACAAAGCTGGCAAATCTGATGAGCAACCGCTGGGTCCGGATGCCGCTGGGCATGCTCGCCACAGGTGCCGCCTCGCTTCTCGCCTTTCATGCAGGACAGGACATTGCCGGGGCCGTGTTCGGCAACGGCAAGGCCGAAGCCGCGCCGATGGTGGCGCCGATGGTCACTGCCGCCGCCGATCCCGCGCGGATGACGCCGGCCGTGGCCGTGCCCGAACCGGTCGACAGCCCCTTTGTCGTCAAGTCCATCCTGCCGATCAACGAGCCGATCAAGTTCGGCAAGTTTTACTGGGACGAAACCCGTGCCCCCGCCACTGGCCCTCTGGTGGTCACGGTCGATCTCACCGCCCGCGTGATCTCGGTGTTCCGCGACGGGCACGAAATCGGCGCTGCCGCGATTCTCAAGGGCTATGGTGACAAGCCGACGCCGACCGGCGTGTTCCCGATCTCGCAGAAGGACGCCGACCACGTCTCGAACATCTATGACGCGCCGATGCCCCACATGCTGCGCCTGACCAACGATGGCGTTTCGATTCACGGCAGCAAGGTGGAAAAGGGCTATGCCACCAACGGCTGCGTCGGCGTGCCCGATGACTTTGCCGCCAAGCTGTTTGCCCAGGCAAAACTGGGCGACAAGGTGATCATCACCGATGGCCGCAAGATGACCATCGGCGATCCGATCCTGACCGGCGAACACGCAAGCTGAAGCAAGACCTTCGCTACGCCAGCCCCTTCTCCGTGCTGGTGCGCGAGGCATCGCCCACCGAACTGCCGCCATCGACGTCGAGAATCGCGCCGGTCACGTAACTGGCCGCAGGCGTGGACAGGAACACCGCCGCCTCGCCGATCTCGAAAGCCGTGCCCCAGCGCTTCATCGGAATGCGGGCATAGTGCGCCGCCCGCGTGGTTTCATCGGGCGCAAGCCGGGCCATCCCTTCGGTATCGGCAATCGGCCCGGGCGAAATGCCGTTGACGCGCACGTCCGGTCCCCATTCGATCGCCAGTGTGCGCACCAGCTGGTTGATCCCCGCCTTGGCCGCGCAGGCATGGGCCTGCATCGCCATGGCCTGTTCGGCCTGCCCCGCCGTGATCGCGATCAGCGATGCGCCGGGCTTCAACAGTTCGTGACAGCCCCGGAAGACGTTGAACGTGCCCAGCAGGTCGATGTCCACAACGGTCTTGAACGCATTGGCCGACATGCCGAGCGCCGGCGCCAGGAAATTGCCCGCCGCGCCGGAAATCACGATGTCCAGCCCGCCGATCTCGTCGTGGATCGACTTCATAGCCGCGCACAAGGCGCCGTAATCGCGCACGTCGGCAGCGCGCCAGAGGGCGCCGCGGCCGATCTGCGCGGCAGCGGCCTCAGCCTTTTCGGGGTTGCGGCCCAGCACCGCCACGCGCGCGCCCAGATCGGCAAAGCGCCGGGCGATGCCCAGATTGATGCCGCTGGTGCCACCGGCGATGAACGCGGTCTTTCCGGCAAGGACATCGTCACGGAAGGGGGATTGCGCCATGTCCTGCGTCCTCAGCGGGGGGCCATGCGGATCGCGCCATCAAGGCGGATCGCCTGGCCGTTGAAATAGGCGTTGCGCACCAGCTCCATGGCGAGGCTGGCAAATTCGTCGGGTCGGCCCAGCCGCTTGGGGAACGGGACCGATGCGTTGAGGCTGTCGAGCACCTTTTCCGGCAGGCGGCCCAGCAGTGGCGTGCCGAAGATGCCTGGCATGATCGCATTCACGCGGATGCCAAGATCCATCAGGTCGCGCGCCATCGGCAGGACCAGGCCGTTGACGCCCGCCTTCAGCGAGCCATAGGCCACCTGCCCGATCTGCGCATCCTGCGCGGCGACCGATGCGGTCAAGATGATCGTCCCGCGCTCGCCATCGTCCAGCGGATTGAGGCTGGCCATGCCCAGCGCGCAGAGCGAGGCGATGCGGTAGCTGGCAATCAGGATGCCCTGCGCTGCAAATTCGTAATCTTCGGTGGACAGGCGCGTGAATTCGCCGGTTTCCTTGTTCCGGCTCACGGTCTTGCCCTTGCGGTGGGTCATCGCGCAGTGCACGCAGATGCGCTCCTGCCCATGCGCCGCGCGGGCACTGGCAAGACCGGCCACGACCGACTCCTCGGACATGATGTCGACCTTGCAGAACAGCCCGCCAATGGCCTGCGCCACGGCTTGCCCGGCCTCTTCGTTCAGGTCGAAGATCGCAACCTTCACGCCCGCCGCCGCCAGCGCCTCTGCCGTGGCGCGGCCAAGGCCGGATGCGCCGCCGGTCACCACTGCACTGATCGTGCCGTCTATTCTCACCATGCTCTCCCATAGCTTCTTAATCGATCGATTAATTCAGCCACAGGAGCTTGGCAAGCG
>JAPLPG010000215.1:7676-8824 GCA_026400375.1 Novosphingobium sp.
GCGCGTGTTGCGCCAATGTCAGAGAATAGCGTCAGAGCATAGTGTCAGAGAATATCGTACCCCTCGCCCAGCGCGCTGCGCAGTTTGTCCAGCGCCTGCGCTTTCAACTGGTGGACGCGCGGAATGCTCACGCCGAGCGTTTCGGCGATTTCCGCAAGGTTCAGTTCCTCGACGAAGTAGAGCTGGATGATCAGCTGCAAGCGCTCGGGCAGATCGGTGATCGCAGCAATCACCCCTTCGCGCATCTCGGCGTCGGCCAGCAGGGCAAAGCTGTCGGGCCGGTCGTCGGCAAAGGCGGCGTTGCTGTCGGAATAGGCATCGTCGATCGCCTCGAACCGCAGCGGCTCGTCCGCCGCTTTCTGGTCGGCCAGTTCGCGTGTCGTCAGGCCCACCGCGGCTGCCAGTTCGTCATCGCTGGGCGGACGGCCCAGCTCATTGGTCAGCACGGCGGTCTTCTCGCGCAGCACGCGGCGCCGCTCGGTGGCAGAACGCGACAGCGGCGTGGAGCGGCGCACCAGATCGACCATCGCCCCGCGCACGCGCAGCTTGGCGTAGGCGGCAAAGCCGTCCTCGGTCGGCCCATCGTGCCGCTGCGAACACTCGGTCAGGGCAACCAGCCCGGCCTGGACCAGATCCTCGATCTCGATCCCGGCCCGGCCCGATCCGTGGACATGCCATGCCAGCCGCTTCACCATCGGCAGGAAGCGCCGGATGCGGTCGGCGGTCTCGTCTTTTCTATAGGCGCGTGCGGCGGCGAAACCGCGCTGGTCGTATTTCATGCGGCAATTCCCTCAAGGGTCGGCTGCTCTTCGTGTTGGACAGGCGGCGCTTCCCCGCCGATGACCGAGATGACCTCGATCGGCTGCGATGGCGGCAGTTCGGCGATGGACAGGACCAGGCAACCGGGCGCGCGCAGGCGCAGCAGGTTGGCCAGCGGACGGCGCGCGCGTGGCTGCACGATCAATGCAATCTGCGGCGCACCGGGGCCGCGCTCGGCAATCAGGTCGGACACCCGCTCGCCGATGCCACGTGCCAGATCGGGCTCGATCACCGGCTGTCCGGTGGCCGGATCGTGCATGCCCGAAACGATCATCTGTTCAAGGCCCGCTTCCAGCGACACCACCGGCAGCCGCTCGTTCGGCCCGGCC
>JAPLPG010000315.1 GCA_026400375.1 Novosphingobium sp.
ACCGCATCGACAACCTGATCTTCCACCCCACCGACGCCCGCGTGGTGGCCGTGCTGGACTGGGAGCTTTCGACGCTGGGCGATCCGCTGGCAGACTTCACCTATTTCTGCACGGCGTGGGTTCAGGACAATGCGGGCCGATCGGGCGTGCAGGATCTTGACCGCAAGGCGCTGGGCATTCCCGAACTCGACGAGGTGGTGGCACGCTACTGCGCGCAGACCGGGCGGGACGGGCTCGACAGCCTGGACTGGTACATCGCCTACAACTTCTTCCGCCTCGCCGGGATCATCCAAGGCATCAAGAAGCGCGTGATCGACGGCACGGCATCGAGCGCCCATGCCAAGGCCATGTCGGAACGGGTGCGCCCGCTGGCCGAACTGGCGCTGAGCTTTGCGGTGAAGGCCGGGGCCTGATACGGCGGCTGGATGGAGCGGCGGCTGAAAGTTTATTTCGACGGTGGCTGCCGCCCCAATCCGGGCCGGATCGAGGTTGCCTGCGTGATGCGTGGCGTGGCGCACTTGCGCGATGATCTGGGTGACGGAACCAACGGCGATGCCGAATGGCTGGCGCTGATCCACGCGCTGGAGTGCGCGCAGGCAAGCGGCGCGCTGGCGTTCGACCTGATCGGAGACAGTGTTTCGGTGGTCGAGCAGGCCAACGGGCGCGTGAAGGCGCGGTCAGAGGCTGACCGGGCCCATCTGGCGCGGTTTCAGGCACTTTCGGCCAGCCATCCACCTGCCCGCATTCGCTGGATCAGGCGAGCGCAGAACCTTGCGGGGATTGCGCTGAACGCGCGGCATCCAAGGTAACGCCCGCTCGCCCACATAAAAAACACCGCTCACCCTGAGCCTGTCGAAGGGTGCCTGGACGCGGGAAATGTGCCAGCGTCCTTCGACAGGCTCAGGACGAGCGGGATTGGATTTGGTACCCGCCCGCCAACTTCGCGTGGCGTCAGGCCGCTTCGGCCTTGGCCCCTGCCCGCTCGGCGTTCAGCGCTTCGGCCAGCAGGAATGCCAGTTCGATCGACTGGGCCGCGTTCAAACGCGGGTCGCAGTGGGTGTGGTAGCGGTCGGCCAGGCCTTCCTGGGTGATCGCGATGGCGCCGCCGGTGCATTCGGTGACATCCTGCCCGGTCATCTCGATATGGATGCCGCCCGCGTGGGTGCCTTCGGCGCGGTGGACCGCGAAGAAGCCCTTCACTTCGGTCAGGATGCGGTCGAACGGCCGCGTCTTGTAGCCGTTGTCGGCCTTGATCACGTTGCCGTGCATCGGATCGCAAGACCACACCACCGGGTGCCCTTCGCGCTTTACCGCGCGGACCAGCGCAGGCAGCCCGGCCTCGACCTTGTCGTGCCCGAAGCGGCTGATCAGTGTCATCCGCCCGGCTTCGCGGCCGGGGTTCAGCGTATCGAGCATCTTGAGCAGCGCGTCCGGCGTGAGCGACGGACCGCACTTCATGCCGATGGGGTTGTTCACCCCGCGCAGGTATTCGACATGCGCCGATCCTTCGAAGCGGGTGCGATCGCCGATCCACAGCATGTGCGCGCTGGTATCGTACCAATCGCCGGTCAGCGAATCCTGCCGCGTCATCGCCTCTTCATACGGCAGCAGCAGCGCTTCGTGGCTGGTGTAGAAGCTGGTGCCCTGAAGCTGCGGCACGGTGCGCGGATCGACCCCGCACGCTTCCATGAAATCGAGCGCCTCGCCGATCTTGTCGGCCATTTCGGCAAACTTGGTCGCCCACGGGCTCTTGCCGATGTGGTCCAGCGTCCACTGATGGACCTGCCGCAGATTGGCATAGCCGCCGGTGGAGAACGCGCGCAGCAGGTTCAGCGTGGCCGCCGCCTGGCTATAGGCGCGCAGCATGCGATCGGGATCGGGGATGCGCGATTCCGGGGTGAAATCGATGCCATTGATGTTGTCACCCAGATAGCTCGGCAGTTCGACGCCGCCGATGGCTTCGACCGGCGAAGATCGCGGCTTGGCGAACTGTCCGGCCATGCGGCCGACCTTCACCACCGGCTGCTTGCTGGCAAAGGTCAGCACCACGGCCATCTGCAGCAGCACGCGGAACGTGTCGCGGATGTTGTTGGGGTGGAACTCGGCAAAGCTTTCGGCGCAATCGCCGCCTTGCAGCAGGAAGCCTTGGCCCGCCGCCACTTGCGCCAGATCGGCCTTGAGCGCACGCGCCTCGCCGGCAAAGACCAGCGGCGGAAAGCTCGTCAGGGTCTGCTCGACCTCGTTCAGCTTTTGCGCGTTCGGATAGGTCGGCAGATGCCGCCCCTCAAATCCACGCCACGAATCCGCAGTCCAATTCTGTGCCACAATTGCTTCCTTTCAAGGGGGAGGCCTTTACCTGTCGGACGCGGCAATTGCAAAGGCAGCGTTGTGCTCAGTCTGATCGAGCGAATTGCGCAGGCGATACGGGGTTTTCCCTAATCGGGCGGACCGAATGTTTTGGTGGATCGGCGGTTAACCCCGACCATCCACCACAGGCTGCCGCCCATTCGATCCATGTTCGCCTTTTGCCGCATGATAAGCGCGCTTCTTCGTTGCCGTTCGGGCAATATCCTGCCGCTGTCGGCAATGGCCATCTTTGCCGTTGCCGCGCTGATCGGCGGGGCCGTGGACATGAGCCGGGGCTGGCGGGTGCAGACGCGGTTGCAGGCGGCCTGTGACGCTGGCGTGCTGGCAGGGCGGCGGGCGGTTACGGCAAACGGGTTCGATACCAATGCCCAGGTTCAGGCGCAAAACTACTTCTACGCAAACTTCGACGCGGACCGAATGGATGCGCTCAACACGGCGTTCGTGGCCACGTCGGCCAACAAGGGTGGCACTATCGACGGCGTGGCAACTGCGCAACTGCCGCCGCTGATCATGCAATTGTTCGGGTTCGGCGGCTTTCAGCTTCGGACCACCTGCACCGCGACGATGGGCGTGGGCAACAGCGATATCATGATGGTGCTGGACACGACCGGTTCGATGAACTTCCAGCTTTCGGGAAGCACGCAGACGCGCATCCAGGCGCTGCGGGCATCGATGAAGAGCTTCTACGATACCCTCGCCACCGCCACTTCGGGAAGCAACGCGCGGATTCGCTTCGGTTTCGTGCCCTATAGCTCGTCGGTCAACGTCGGGCGCCTGATCCGCAACCTGAACCCTGACTATCTGGTCGACAACTGGACGATCCAATCGCGCCAGGCCGTCTATCGTACCGTCCAGACGCTTACCGGGTACGGAGCGCCAACGGCGGCACCGGGAACCAGCACCACATCGAACCCCACCTATACGGGTTGGACCGACCATGTCGCTACAACCTACCCGCTATCGAGCAGCTGCGTGGCGGCGCGTCCTGCCGATACGGCGTGGACCAACAGCGGTGCCGCCACCTCTGTCAGCACGACGACGATAAACGGTTCGGGGCAGCAGATCACCACCACGGTCACCACGCAAGCGCAGACGATGATCGATTACGAGTGCAACTGGCAGGTGCTGTTCTTCAAACTCCAGCGCCGCACCGGATCGGTCAGCACCAATACCGGCGACAGCGGCGCATCGGTTTCCTCGACCTGGCGCGGGTGCATCGAGGAACGCGCGACCGTGCGAAGCGATACGTACAGCTGGTCCGCGCTGGCAGGATTCACGCCCTCGGGCGCGCGCGATCTGGATATCGACACGCCGCCCGATGGTTCGACCAGTTCGAAATGGGCACCGATGTGGCCCGAAGTGGCGTACATCAGGACGCAGACGATCAACGGGACGGTCTACATGAACACCGCCCTGCCCTCGCCCACCGGGCAACAGGCACCGTCCTTCTGCCCAACGCCCGCACAGTTGCTTACCTCGATGAGCAGGGCCGCCTATTTTGCCTACGCCGATGCACTGGTGCCCGAAGGCGCGACGTATCACGATATCGGCATGGTCTGGGGCGCGCGGTTGTTTTCGCCGGATGGCATGTGGTCGTCCAATGTCCGGGAAGCTCCCGGGAACGGCGGAGAGGCGGCGCGGCACATGATCTTCATGACCGACGGCGAAATGGCCCCGTCCTATTCGATCCAGTCGGCCTGGGGCATCGAATACCACGACCGCCGCGTCACCGACGATGGCGTGAACAAGGACACCGAGCGGCACAATGCGCGCTTCCTGGCCCTGTGTGAAGCGGTCAAGGCCAAGGGGATCCGGGTCTGGGTGATTGCCTTTGCCCAGGGCATGACCAGCCAGCTGAGCGCC
>JAPLPG010000257.1 GCA_026400375.1 Novosphingobium sp.
CGGTTGAAACCAGCAGGAGGGACAGGAACAGGCCAAAGCGCCGGGCGCGCGGGGTATAGGATTGCATCGCCCGACTATAGGAAGCCTTCGGATGAAGGACCAGTGAATAGACCGGTTATTGTTTCAGACGGTTATTGCCGGGGCGGCGTTGCCGGTTGCCCCTGGGATTGCTGAGCGGGCGATTGCTGAGCAGGCGATTGTGCAGCTCGCATCGCTTCGATTTCGGCGCTGGTCTTGAAGTCCACCAGTTCGACCTGGAAGACGAGGTCCGAATTGGCCGGGATCGGGCCGGATTCCTGCGCGCCGTAGCCAAGCGCAGAGGGCACGCAGAAACGCCAGGTGCTGCCCTTGGCCATCATCTGCAGGCCTTCGGAAAAGCCGGGGATGACGCCTTCGACCGGAAACGCGGATTGCATGCCCTGATCGAAAACAGCCCCGGTGGCAGCGAGATACCCGATATAGTTGACCAGCACGAAGTCCGCCTTTGCCGGCCTTGCGCCTTCGGCGGGCTTGAGCGCCAGCGATCCAAGGCCGCTGGCCGCCGTTGCACCGCACAGGCGCTGGGGCGCGGCAACGATCGGGTTGAGCGGCAAGGGTATTGCCGTGGTCGATGGCGCGACGGGTGCAGGCGCGGCAAGCGCGGGCGCCGCAGCACCAAGAACGACGACAGGGGCGAGGCAGCGCAGGGCGCGGGATTTCAGTGTCATGCGCGCCTCATAGCCGCGCCGTGGCGGCAGCGCCATTCCTGTATTTGCGGCCGCTTCAGACGTCTGGACCACTTGACCCTTCGCGTGACCGGCCTACATGCGAGGCATGTTCATAGAAACCGAAACCACGCCCAACCCGGCCACGCTGAAGTTCCTGCCCGGCGAGCAGGTAATGCCCAGCGGCACGCGCGAATTCGCCTCGCCCGAGGCGGCCGAGGCATCGCCGCTGGCGCAGGCGCTCTTCGACCTGGGAGACGTCACCGGCGTGTTCTTCGGCAGGGATTTCGTTTCGGTCACGGCCGCGCCCGGGGTGGAATGGCCTTCGCTCAAGCCGCAGGTGCTCTCGATCCTGCTCGACCATTTCGTGTCCCAGGCCCCGCTGTTCGCGCCGGGCAGCGCCGGCGAGATCGCCGTGCCGGCCGAGGGTGACGACCAGTTCGCCGATGATCCGGCCGATGCCGACGTGATCGAGCAAATCAAGGATCTGATCGAAACCCGCGTGCGCCCCGCCGTGGCCAACGATGGCGGCGACATCATCTATCGCGGCTTCCGCGAAGGCGTGGTCTATCTGCAGATGCAGGGGGCGTGCTCGGGCTGCCCATCGTCGACCGCCACGCTCAAGAACGGGATCGAAAGCCTGCTCAAGCACTACGTGCCCGAAGTCAGCGAAGTGCGGGCTGCCTGAATGCGCCGGCTGGCGATCGACAGCGCAACTGACGCGTGTTCGGTCGCCCTGTTCGAAGACGACGTGCTGATCGCAGGAGAGTGCCTGACACTGGGCCGCGGGCATGCCGAACGGCTTGTGCCGATGATCGCAGCGCTGCCCGGCAAGGGCCGCGCCGATGTGATTGCGGTCGATGTCGGACCCGGCAGCTTCACCGGCATACGCGTAGGGCTGGCTGCGGCGCGGGCGCTTGGCCTCGCCTGGCAGGCGCGCGTCGAGGGATACGAAAGCCTTGCGCTTGTCGCCGCGATGGTCCGGGCGCAGCACCCGGATCAGGCCATCGACGTCTGCATGACCGGCGGTCATGGCGAATGGTTCTTCCAGCCGTTCGACAGCGATGGCGTGGCCTTGCAGGCGGCTGTATCGCTCGTGCCCGAACAGGCCGCCGCGCTGAGCATGGCCGGGATTGTCGCCGGAACGCAGGCACCAGGCATGGCCCAGCGCAGAAGCGATGTGCTGGCGCTCGATCTGCGCCCTGACGCACGCAGTCTTGCGCTGCTGGCACAAGGCGCCTTCCACGCCAACCCCCGCCCCAGTTATGGCCGCGCGCCCGACGCGCGACTGCCCTCGGCCGCCTGAGCCGCCGCGCCTGCCATGGACGCGCCGGACAGGAACGCCCCGCTCGACGACATCGACCGGATCATGTCCGTGATGGAGCGGGCCTTCCAGCCTGAATTCGGTGAAGCGTGGAACCGGCGGCAGGTTGGCGATGCGCTGGTTGTCGGCAATTGTCGCTATGGCCTGATCGGCAGCGATGGCCATGATACGCTGGCAGACCACGAAGACGCCGCAGGGTTCTTCTTGAGCCGCGCCATTCTCGACGAAGAAGAACTGCTGCTATTCGCGATTGCGCCGGCCCACCGCCGCAAAGGTCTCGGCCATTTGCTGCTGTCGCGGTTTCTTGCAACGTCGAAGCAAGCCGGGATGTCGCGCGTCTTTCTTGAAATGCGCAGGGGCAATCCGGCAGCCTTCCTTTATGCCGCCCACGGCTTTCAAGAGATCGGGGTACGGCCATCATACTACCGGACGCCCGATGGCAGCCGGATTGATGCGATCAGCCAGGAGCTTGTCTTCTGAGATCTGGATGGAACTGGCAGTTACTTACATAGAATTCTCATATTAACTATTATTAGTATGATTTTTTCCTGTAATTGCGGTTGTATCTGCCGTATGGTCGACTATGTAATGTGTCTTGGATCACAAAAATAAATCACGCACCCCCTGATCTCAAATCACCATCAAAGAAGGCCGGTTCACAATGAGTGAAATCCAGAACGATATGCGGGAAACGTTGATCACGCTGACGTCCGACATCGTGGCAGCACATGTCAGCAACAACAGCGTATCGGTCAGCGATCTGGGCACCTTGATCACCAACGTCTATTCGGCGCTCGCCGGACTTGATCAGCCCGCCCCCGTCGAAGAACCGGCTCCGGAACCTGCAGTTTCCATTCGCGCATCGGTCAAGAACGATCACATCGTCTGCCTCGAGGATGGCAAGAAGCTCAAGATGCTCAAGCGTCATCTTGCCACGCGCTACAACATGACCCCGGATCAGTACCGCACGCGGTGGAACCTTCCTGCAGACTATCCGATGGTGGCCCCGGCCTATGCTGAAAAGCGTCGGGAACTTGCCAAGAAGATCGGCCTTGGCCGCAAGCCCGCGCCAAAGCGTGGCCGCAAGGCGGCAGCTGCCGCCGTCTGACAAGCACCCGATCTGCGGGCAATACGATTGCACGCAGTTGAAGATTTGGCCCGCCCGTCTATAGACTGGCGGGCCGATGCTTTTTTTGACGAATGTATCCTCTTTCTCACGAGTACACTGTGCACCAGGCGATCGACATTGAAGCTCTTTGCACCGAGCGGGGTCTGCGCATAACCGACCAGCGCCGCACAATTGCGCGCGTCCTGTCGGAAAGCGAAGACCATCCCGATGTCGAAAAGCTGCATGAGCGCGCATCGGCCATCGATTCGCGCATCTCGATTGCAACCGTCTACCGCACGGTCCGCCTGTTCGAGGAAGCGGGCATCCTCGATCGGCACGATTTCGGCGATGGCCGCGCCCGCTACGAAGCCACGCCCGAAGCACATCACGATCACCTGATCGATGTGGAAACGGGCAAGGTCATCGAATTCGTCGATCCCGAACTCGAACAGCTCCAGCGCCAGATTGCCGAAAAGCTTGGCTACAGGCTCGTCGATCATCGCATGGAGCTTTACGGCGTGAAGCTTGAACGCGACGGCTGACGCGCTTGATCGCCGGGCCATCCCGCTGGTCGGACGGCTGCGGATCGGCCTTCGCCTGGCGGCAATGCTGCTGCTGTTGGTGGTGTGCGTACCGCTCTATTATCTCTGGCGCCTGGCACGGCTGCGCAATCCTTGGCCGCGCACGTTTCTGGGCGGCATCGCCCGGATCGCCGGTGCGCGCATTCGCGTGACCGGGAAAAAGGCGGACGGCGGCGCCTTTCTGCTGGCCAACCATGTCAGCTGGCTGGACATTCCGGTGATCGCCAGTGTCAGCGGCAGCGCCTTCATCGCCCATTCGGGTCTTGCCGAGATCGGCCTGCTGAAATGGCTTTGCGAGATGAACGATACGGTGTTCATCGCCCGCCACGATCGCCGCACGGTCCACGCGCAGGTTGCGGTGGTCCGCGATGCGCTGACCGATACTGGCGCACTGACCGTTTTCCCTGAAGGCACCACCAGCGATGGGCGCGGGCTTTTGCCGTTCAAGTCTTCGCTGCTGTCCGCGCTGGACCCGCCCCCGCCGGGCATCGCCATCCAGCCGATGTGGATGGACTATGGCCCTGATGTGGCCGACATCGCCTGGGTCGGCGAAGAGCACGGGCTCGACAACTTCCTCAAGATCCTGGCACGCCGCCAACCCATCGCGGTAACCGCCCACTTCCTGCCCGCGCTGACTGCCGAGGAAACCGCAAACCGCAAGATCATGGCCACAACGGCGCGCGACCGTATCCTCGCCGCGATGGATGCGGCACGTTAGACAAAGCGGGCCAAATCCACTATCGGCCCGGCCATGCCCAGCACCCCTTCCGCCCCCAGGACCTTCCGCGTCAAAAGCTTCGGCTGCCAGATGAACGTCTATGACGGTGAACGCATGGCCGAACTACTGGGTGCCGAGGGCATGACGGCGGCGGCCGAGGGCGATGACGCCGATCTGGTCGTGCTGAACACATGCCACATCCGCGAAAAGGCCACCGAAAAGGTCTATTCCGACATCGGCCGCATCAGCAAGGATTGGCGCCGCGAAGATGGCACCGCCCCGCTGATCGCGGTGGCCGGTTGCGTCGCCCAGGCCGAGGGCGAGGAGATCATGGCCCGCGCGCCCGCCGTGAAGATCGTGGTCGGGCCGCAATCCTATCATCGCCTGCCCGAAATGGTCGCCGCAGCCGCATCGGGCCAGCGCTCGACCGAAACCGACATGCCTGCCGAGGCCAAGTTTGCCGCCCTGCCCAAGCGGCGCAAGTCCGGCCCCACAGCATTCCTGACTGTGCAGGAAGGGTGCGACAAGTTCTGCACGTATTGCGTGGTGCCCTATACGCGCGGCGCCGAAATCAGCCGCCCTTTCGCCGATCTTGTGGAAGAGGCCAGGCTGCTGGTGGCAGGCGGTGCGCGCGAGATCACGCTGCTCGGGCAGAACGTGAATGCGTGGACAGGCGAGGATGACCGTGGCCGCACAGTCGGGCTGGATGGCCTGGCCCGTGCGCTGGCGGCAGAGCCCGATCTTGCGAGCATCCGCTATACCACCAGCCATCCCAACGACATGACCGACGCCCTGATCGCCGCCCATGGCGAGGTGGACAAGCTGATGCCGTTCCTGCACCTGCCCGTGCAGGCGGGCAGCGACCGCATCCTTAAGGCCATGAACCGCAGCCACACCGTCGACAGCTACCGGCGGCTGCTCGAACGGTTCCGCGCCGTCCGCCCCGACATTGCGCTGTCAGGCGATTTCATCGTCGGTTTTCCGGGCGAGACCGAGGCTGAATTCGCCGAGACGCTCGCTGTGGTCGATGCCGTCGGCTATGCGCAGGCCTTCAGCTTCAAGTATTCGCCCCGCCCCGGCACGCCTGCCGCCACGATGGCCGATCACGTTCCGGCCGAGGTAATGGACGAGCGGCTTCAGCGGCTCCAGGCGGCGCTCAACCGCGACCAGTGGGCGTTCAACAAGGCCAGCGTCGGCAAGACCTGCGACGTGCTGGTCGAGCGGCGGGGCAAACTCCCCG
The DNA here is from genome assembly GCA_026400375.1 of Novosphingobium sp. GTDB lineage: Bacteria > Pseudomonadota > Alphaproteobacteria > Sphingomonadales > Sphingomonadaceae > Novosphingobium. Next base: position 5,676 of record JAPLPG010000257.1, read on the forward strand.
GCCAATGGCTGGGCAAATCGCCTTGGCTGCAATCGGTCCATTTCATCGGCGAGGCTGACATCGGATCACTGGTGACAGTGGAATTGATCGACGCCGGGCCAAACTCGCTCTCGGGCCGTCTCGTCTGATACCAACCTGCAGGTTGGTATAATACCCCTGTGGAATAATCGCGCAGCGTCTTGTTTGCGCCCCATCTGTTCTTATGCTTTGATTCTGGCCTTTCTCTTCAAGGCCCAACGCATAAGGAGCGCATGGCCCGAAAAGTCCCCCGCGTCCACGATGAGGCGCTTCACCGGCCCGACCAGCACCGCCTTGCGCACCAGCGCTCCGGACGTGCCCGAGCGGAAGTCGAATTCGACGAGCAGACCGTTCTCGGCGCGCTGTTCGGCCAATTCGATACCAATCTCGTCCATATCGAGAACCGGCTGGGCGTGTACATTTCGGCCCGGGGCAACCGTGTCGTGATCGAAGGTCCGGACGATTCGGTCGATCGCGCGCGTGAAGTGCTGAAAGGCATGCATCAGCGCCTGCTATCCGGGCTGGAGGTCGATTCAGGCGCGGTCGATTCACTGATCGCGATGAGCGTGGAGCCAACCCTGGAAGGCATCATCACGGGCGCGCCGGGTGGTGCCCCTCCGATCATGATCCGCACCCGCAAGAAAACCATCGTCCCGCGCTCTGCCACGCAGATCGAATACATGCAGGCCTTGGTCAGCAACGATGTGATCTTCGCACTTGGCCCGGCCGGCACGGGCAAGACCTATGTCGCCGTGGCGCAGGCCGTGGCGCAGCTGATGTCGGGCTCGGTGCAGCGCCTGATCCTGTCGCGACCGGCGGTCGAGGCCGGTGAACGGCTCGGCTTCCTGCCCGGCGACATGAAGGAAAAGGTCGATCCCTATCTGCGCCCGCTCTACGATGCGCTCTACGATTGCATGCCGCCCGAACAGGTAGAACGCCGCATCGCCAGCGGCGAGATCGAGATCGCGCCGATCGCCTTCATGCGCGGGCGCACGCTGGCCGATGCTTTCGTCATTCTCGACGAAGCGCAGAACACCACGCCAGCGCAGATGAAGATGTTCCTCACCCGCTTCGGCCAGAACAGCCGCATGGTGGTGTGCGGCGATCCCAAGCAGGTCGATCTTCCCGGCGGGGTCAGCGCAAGCGGCCTCAACGATGCGGTGCAGCGGCTGGAAGGCGTGGAAGGCATCGCCACGGTGCGCTTCAACACCGCCGACGTCGTGCGCCACCCGATCGTCGGCCGCATTGTCGAGGCTTATGAAGGGAAAGATGCCTGATCTCGTGCGTTCGGCTTGCATCCGTCGACAGGCTCGGCATGGGCGGACTTTGCTTTTCTCTTTCCGCGCGTGCTGAGCTTGTCGAAGCACCCAGGCTAAGGCCCGCAACATGACCGCACCCACGCTTGAAATCGATATCGACCCGATCTGGGGCGATGACACCGATTGGGAAGCCCTGGCCAGCCGCGCAGCGGAGGCCACGGCCCGGATCGTTCCCGAACTGGCGCACGACAACCTGCTGGTCAGCCTCGTCCTTGCAGACGACGAGGAAGTCCACGCGCTCAACCGGCAGTGGCGGGCCAAGGACAAGCCGACCAACGTGCTGTCGTTCCCGATGCTGTCGCGCGAAGAAGTGCTTCACGCCGCAGCCGACGAAGACGCGCCCGGCATGCTGGGCGACATGATCCTTGCCCACGGCGTGTGCCTGCGCGAAGCGGCGGAAAAGAACGTGTCGGCGCAAGTCCATGCCACGCACCTGATCGTTCACGGATTGCTGCACCTGGCCGGGTACGACCATGAGCAGGGCGATGCCGAGGCCGAGGAAATGGAAGAACTGGAGCGGAAGACGCTTGCGCTCATGGGCATCGCCGACCCATATGCGGTCGAAGATTGACCACGCAGGTCGGCCACAAGGAGAATTGACCAGTGCCCGAGGGCAACGACTCCACCGGCGAAGGCCGGCTGGGAGACCCGGAGAGTAGCAGTCCTGCATTTCCGCGCACCATCTGGCGCGCGATCAGGGCCCTGGTAAAAGGGCCGGATCAGGATCAGTCCCTGCGCGCCCAGATCGAGGAAGCGATCGACGAGCACGAGGGCGAAGCGCCGCATTCGGCACCTAGCAACGGCGATCTCGTGCCGCTTGAGCGCCAGATGTTGCGCAACCTGCTCCATTTCAGCGAACATGACGCCGACGACGTCGCCATCCCCCGTGGCGAGATCATCGCCGTGCCCGCCTCTGCCACCTTCCACGAAATCGTCGCCGCCTTTGCCGAGAACGGCCACAGCCGCTTGCCGGTCTATGGCGAATCGCTCGACGAGATCATCGGCATGATCCACATCAAGGACGTGTTCGTGATCGTTGCGGGCATGCTCCTGTCCAACAAGCCGACGCCGAAGGACTGGACCAGCCTGATGCGCCAGCCCTTGTTCGTGCCCCAGGCCCGGGGCGCGCTTGACGTATTGGCGGACATGCGCAGCAAGCGTACCCATCTGGCCGTGGTCATCGACGAATATTCGGGCACGGATGGCATCATCACCATCGAAGACCTTGTCGAGGAAATCATCGGCGAGATCGAGGACGAGCATGACGATGCCCCGCAGGAACTGCTTCGCCGCATCGATCCGGAAACCTGGGACGCCGATGCCCGCGTAGAACTTGAAGATGTTGCCGAAACGATCGATCCCCGGCTTGCCGAAGTCGAAGAAGATGTCGATACGCTCGGCGGTCTGGCCGTGGTACTGGCGGGCGAGGTTCCGCCCGTGGGCCGCGTCCTCGAACATGCCAGCGGCTGGCGGCTTGAAGTGATGGGCGGCGACGAACGCCGCCTGACCCGGCTTCGGCTGCACGCCCCGCGCGCCAGTGACGCTGATGATGAATAGGACACGCAGATGATTCGCCGCCTTCCCCCCCTGCGATCGCTCGAGGCGTTCATTCGCGTCGTGCGCGCCGGGTCGGCCAAGACGGCCGCGGCAGAGCTGGCGCTCAGCCCATCGGCCCTGTCCCGGCGTCTTGGCGCGCTTGAGGATTTCATCGCCAAGCCCCTGTTCGAACGCAAGCATCAGGCGCTGAAGCTGACCGAGGAAGGCCAGCAACTCTACGATGCCGTGGCCCCGCTGATCGACGAAATGGCAGACCGGGTGGACCGCCTGATCGATACCGGCAAGGTCATGCGCCTGCGCCTTGGCGTCCTGCCCCTGTTCGGCAGCCAGCGCCTGTTCCCGCGCCTGGGCGAACTGCGCCGGCTGCACCCGCAACTGCACATCGACATCGATTCAGGCCACGCCGCCGAAACCAAGCTGGGCGATACCATCGATGCGGCCATCGTCCTGTCCGAAGGGCCGGACGCCTCGCTCCATTCGGTCCGGCTCGATCACAACCGCGTCCACGCGATCACCTCGGTCGCCATGGCCGAGGAACTGGGCGACCGCCCCGACATCGCCAAGCTTTCCAAGCAGACGTTCCTGGTCCACAACGACCTGCCGATGAGCTTCGAGGCATGGAAGAAGGCCCTTCACCTCGAAAAGATGGAACCAGCGGCAATCGATCATTTCGATTCGGGCCAGCTGATCCTCGAAGCTGCCGCGCAAGGGCTCGGCATCGCCATCATGCATGACGATCACTACACCCGCAGCCATGATTCGCGGCTGGCCCGGCTCTACGACATCGATGTCGACAGCCCGTATTCCTACTGGTTCGTCTGCCGCCCACGCGCGCTGCAATCGCGGCCGGTGCGGTTGTTCCACGAATGGATGCTGAAGGCCGGGCTGTGATTGCGCAGCCGTGACCTTCGGCCGCCGCCGCGCCCTTGCGGTCAAGATCCATTGCCCGATCACGGCCGAGACGCTCGGCGCCCTGATCGCGGGCGATGGAGGGGCGCTGGAACGCGATGGCACTACCGCCGCGATGCTGGCGGTGATCCGTGGGGACAATCCCCTCGGCGATTTCGGCCAATATCAGGGCGTGTGCGAAATTGCGCCCGGCTGGGAAAGCTTCCGCCCCGACCCCGATGCCCGGCCTGCTCTGGGCGAGGCGGGCAGGAACAGCCTCTCGGCCACCGCCATCCTGACGACGTATGCCCCGGCCGAAGCAGACATTTCCACCTGTCTGGCAGCGCTCATGGCGGCGCATCCGTGGGAAGTTCCGGTGATCGAGGTTTCCGAGGTCGATCTGCTCGTTCGCCAGGATTGAACGCACGCAGGCCGCGCCGTTTCAGGAATGCGGCGAAGTCTCCGCCGGCAATGATCGGCAGGCCCGCATGGACAGGCCGATTGCAGACATAGACCTGCGCCATCACCCAGCCCTTGCGCAAGATCCGCACTCTCAGCGGGCGGCGGACATATTCCGACCGGCCCTTGCGGCGAGGATCGAACGCTTCGTAAGCATCCATCCGCCTCAGATCTCGCGCGCAGAACTGCGTCCCGGCGCGGTACAACCGCCCCGCCACCCGGCCCGCACCGCTGCCCAAGACCGGATACCATCCATGGGCACAGCGCACCGCGCGCAGCGAGCCAGCCACGGTGGCCCGCAAGCCGTGCTGCATGATCGGCGCAATCCGGCGCGCTACCGGGTTATCGTGATCTTCGGTCAGCGTGCCATAGAAGAAGAACCACGCCCGCCGCATGTGCCGTCAGTGGTGGCAGGCCAGCGCTTCGACAACATCTTCAAGGCGCGCCGGATCGCCCAGCGCAAGCACGTGGCCATCGGACCCGGCATGAAGCGGATCGCCGTTCCAATCGGCCATCGTGCCGCCCGCCCCTTCGACGATCGGCACCAGCGCCGCCCAATCGTGCAGCTTCAGCCCGGCCTCGCAGACCACGTCCAGCTGCCCCGTGGCCAGCATCGCGTAGTTATAGCAATCGCCGCCCATGACCATGCGCTTGTGATCGGTCTTTGCCGCAAGCCCCATGAAATGCGCGCCGTCGTGGTCATCGAAGTAATGCGGCCCGGTCGTCGCCAGCGTGGCGTCAGACAGTTCGCGGCATAGGCGCGTGCGCACCGGATTGCCGTTGAGCGTGGTCGGCCGGCCCATCGCCCCGACCCAGCGCTCGCCGGTGATCGGCTGGTCCAGCACGCCGAGAACAGGAAATCCTTCGACCATCAGCGCGATCAGCGTGCCGAATATCGGCCGCCCGGCAAGAAAGCCCGCGGTGCCATCGATCGGATCGAGCACCCAGCTGCGCCCCGATGACCCTGCCGTCGAACCGAATTCCTCGCCGATCACCGTATCGCGCGGCACTTCGGCGGTAAGGATGCGGCGCATCGCCTCTTCGGCTTCACGGTCAGCCAGGGTCACTGGCGTTGCGTCGCCCTTGCGTTCGGCACCGACAGTGCGGAAGTGCGGGCGGATGGCCATGGCCGCCGCATCGGCAAGCCGCATGGCCAGGGCGATATCCTGATCAAGCTTCATGCCCCGGCTGTGCCCCCCACCCCCGGCAAGGTCAACCCGATGTGGACAACTCGCCAAAAATGAGTCCGAAACGGAGTGACATCGGGCACATGTAAGTCAAAGGATACCGCATAGGGTATGCCCAACAACAAATGGTGGGGGCACCAGATCAGTGACACGCAATAGCCGGTCGAAGGCGGATAGAGCGCCGGGGGTCGATCGCGCCATCGCATCGCCAAACGCCACGCGCGACGGGCAGCCGATTTCCTACAGCCGCGCGCCTGCTGCCGATCTCGAACGCTGGGTGGGCCGCTTTTACGTGACCATCGTCGATACGCCGCCCGATCACCGCCTCGATTGCGGCTTGTTGAGCGATTTTGCCTGCATCCGCATCCAGTTGCGCGGGCACTGGCAGGCAACCACCGCAGATGGGCTGAAAACCGCCGACAATGCAGCGATGCTGTTTGGTCCCCATTCGCGCCGCATGCCGATCAGCGTGGATGGCAGCTTCACCAGCGTCGGCGCCTTCCTACGACCCGGCGCGTGCCATGCGCTGAACGGTCCCAAGCTTGCCGATATCGTCGATCGGCTGGAACTGTTTTCCCACTTCGGCCTGCCGGGCCAGCGCTGGCTGACGATGTTCGATCCGCACGGCTCGCCAGAGGACTGGGTGCAGACGATGGAACACGAAATGCGCTGCCTGATCGCGGAGCGCGCGGTGCGCGAGCCCGATCCGATCTCTGCCCGGTTCGAAGCTGCCGCCTTTACCGATCCCACCATCAGCGTCGCCCGCCTGGCGGAGGACTTCGGCGTCGAACAGCGCCGCCTCGAACGCATCGTGCGGCGCGATTTCGGCATGGCGCCCAAGCAGGTCCTGCGCCGCGCCCGTGCGCTCGACATGGCCAGCCACCTGCGCGGCGTGGCCGATCAGGCCGAGGCCGAGGCGATCGCGCTGCGCTACTACGATCAAAGCCACCTGATCCGCGAATTCACCGAACTTTTCGGCATGAGCCCGCGCCAGTTCGTCGAACGGCCCCAACCGCTGATGACCCTCGGGCTGGAAACGCGCCAGGTCCGCCGCCTGGAAACGATCCGCAGGCTTGAACCGGGCGAGATCAAGCCCTGGGAATGATGCCTGTTGCCAGTTTTCAGCGCGCCGCCTAGGCCGCCTCCATGGCAAGGGCTGACCGTCTCGAACGTCTCGACAAGCGCCGCTCCGAACTGGAAGCGGACTATCTCGCCGCGCTGATCGAAGCGCTGGAAGTGACCGCCGCGGGCAAATGGGGCCTGTTCGATCACAACGCCGACAAGATCATGCGCGCCGCCACCGCCCCGGTGATCGACAACCTGACCGAACTCGCCGACGAAATTGCCGAAGCGCGCGAACAACTGTTCATGGAACCCTTCGCCCTGCACGATGAATTCATGGCCGCACGGGGCAAACCCGGCGCTCACGCGGTGGGCGAACCAAAGCAGGCGCGGGCGTGGCTGGAGCGGTTGAAACTCGCCGCAAGAGGCTAAACGTTGCGGCTCCGCCCCTGAACCAACGCACCCGGACCCAAAACCCCGTTCACCCTGAGCCTGTCGAAGGGTGCCCGCGCCACCCTCGCCTGCCATGCTTCGACAAGCTCAGCATGAGCGGAACGCGGAATTTGGGTAACCGTGCCTGCCCGAAACCTCAGTCGAACAGGCTGGAAACCGAGCTTTCATCGGCGATGCGGCGCACGGCTTCGCCGATCAGCGGGGCGATGGTCAGCACGCGGATGCGGTCCGATGCGGCGGTGGCTTCGGTCGGCATGATCGTGTCGGAGATCACCAGTTCCTTCAGCGCCGAATTGCTGACCCGCGCCACCGCGCCGCCGGACAGCACGCCGTGCGTGATATAGGCCGAAACGCCGGCGGCGCCTGCATCCATCAGCGCCTGCGCCGCGTTGCACAGCGTGCCGCCCGAATCGATGATGTCATCGATCAGGATGCACATGCGGCCCTTCACGTCGCCGATGATGTTCATCACTTCGGACTGGCCGGGCCGGTCACGCCGCTTGTCGACGATCGCCAGCGGTGCGTTGTTCAGCCGCTTGGCCAGCGAACGCGCGCGGACCACGCCGCCCACGTCCGGCGATACGACCATCAGTTCCTGCGTGCCATAGCGGGTCTGGATATCGGCGGCCATGACCGGCGCGGCAAACAGGTTGTCGGTCGGGATGTCGAAGAAGCCCTGGATCTGCCCGGCGTGGAGGTCCACAGCCAGCACGCGGTCGGCGCCGGCCTCGGTGATCAGGTTTGCCACCAGCTTGGCCGAGATCGGCGTGCGCGGGCCCGGCTTGCGGTCCTGCCGTGCATAGCCGAAATACGGCACCACAGCGGTGATCCGCTTGGCCGATGCGCGGCGCAGCGCATCGATGCAGATCAGCAGTTCCATCAGATTGTCGTTGGCGGGATAGGCCGTGGACTGGACCACGAACACGTCTTCGCCGCGCACGTTCTCGTGGATTTCCACGAAAACTTCCTCATCGGCAAAGCGGCGCACGCTGGCGTCGGTCAGCGGCATTTCGAGATAGGCCGAAATGGCGCGCGCGAGCGGCAGATTTGAGTTGCCAGCCATGATCTTCATGCGTGCGATTCCCTCGAATTCGATCCCCAACGCGCCCTTAGCCCAAGATGACAGGTTTGCAACTCTTGCAGGTGATGGGTCTTGCCGCCTAGTGATCAGTCATGGCTGAAACTCTTCGCATAACCCTCGCCCAGCTCAACCAGTCGGTTGGCGATCTTGCTGCCAATGCTGCGGCCATGCTCGCCGTGCGCGAAAGGGTGAGCGATGCCGATCTGATCGTGTTTCCCGAACTGCAACTGATCGGATACCCTCCGGAAGACCTGATCATGAAACCCGCGCTGGTGGCGCGCGCGGCGGTAGAGCTGGAAAAGCTGGCCAAGGTTACCGCAGATGGTGGCCCGGCCATGCTCGTGGGTTCGGTGTTCGTGCGCGATGGCGATCTGCACAATGGCGTTGCCCTGCTCGATGGCGGCAGCATCGTCGCCACGCGCTTCAAGTACGAACTGCCCAATTACGGCACGTTTGATGAAAAGCGCTATTTCATGCCCGGTCCCCTGCCCGAACCGGTGCTGTTCAAGGGCGCGATGCTGGGCCTGCCGATCTGCGAGGATATCTGGCACCCCGATGTCTGCCGCCATCTGGCAGAACAGGGCGCCGAAATCTTCATCTGCGTCAACGGCAGCCCCTACGAGATCGACAAGGACGTGCTGCGCATCGATGGCGTGGCCAAGCGCCGCGCGATCGATACCGGCATTCCGCTCGCCTATGTCAACCGCGTCGGCGGACAGGACGAGCTGGTGTTCGATGGTGCCAGCTTCGTCGTCGGCCCCGAAGGCGCGCTGTGGGTGCAGATGCCTGATTGGGAAGAATCGATCGTCACCACCGTCTGGACGCAGACCGCGCTTGGCTCCGGCTCGCGCTGGCGATGCGAGGCGGGCGAGGTTCACGATCTGGCCGAACACCCCGAAGACATCTATTGCGCCATGGTCCTGGCCCTGCGCGATTACGTGAACAAGAACCGCTTTTCGGGCGTGGTCCTCGGCCTTTCGGGCGGGATCGATTCGGCCATCTGCGCGGCCATCGCGGTCGATGCGCTTGGGCCTGAACGGGTGTGGTGCGTGATGATGCCCAGCCGCTATACCAGCACTGAAAGCCTGGAGGACGCCGAAGGCTGCGCCAACATGCTTGGCGTAAAACTGGATACCGTGCCGATTTCGCCTGCGGTCGATGCCTTCGATGGCATGCTCGCGCCGGTCTTTGCCGGCAGGCAGCCGGACCTTGCCGAAGAGAACATACAGTCGCGCATTCGCGGCGTCACGCTGATGGCGCTGTCGAACAAGTTCGGCCCGATGCTGGTCACCACCGGCAACAAGAGCGAGATGAGCGTGGGCTATGCCACCATCTATGGTGACATGAACGGTGGCTACAACCCGCTGAAGGATGCCTACAAGACCACCGTCTTCGCCGTCTCCGAATGGCGCAATCATCACCGCCCCCGGATCGGCATGGGCCCCGATGGCCCGGTCATGCCGCAGCGGATCATCACCAAGCCGCCCAGCGCCGAACTGCGCCCGGACCAGAAGGATTCGGATTCGCTCCCGCCCTACGATGTGCTCGATGCGATCCTGCTCGGGCTGGTCGAGAACGAGAAGAGCGTCGATCAGGTCGTTGCCGAAGGACACGACCGCGCCACCGTGGTGCGCGTCGAACGCCTGCTCCATTTGGCCGAATACAAACGGCGCCAGGCCCCTCCGGGCGTGAAGCTGGGCGCGCGCAACTATGGCCGCGATCGCCGCTATCCGATCACCCACAGCTTCCGCACGGGCTGACCTATTTGCGAACGATTCTCATTGACGGGCAGTACCGGGCAACCTAGCTTGCGAATCGTTCGCAACAAAGGATGCGCCATGCCCGCTCAGCAGCCCAGTCAGCAACCCATCGGCGAAACCGCCGCCCGCTTCTCGTCGCTCATCGCCGGCATGGCCCGCCCCCACGATGTGCGCGGCCTTTCCCTAAAGAGCCTGCACATGGTCCTGGCCATGCGCCTGTGCGCGCTGTTCGATGCCGCCGCACAGGATCCGGTGCCCGATCTTGCCCGGCGCTATCGCAGCATCGAAGCCGCCTGCGCCATCCACGGCCTGGTCCTAACGATCAAGCAGGTCTGGCCAGAACCCTTCATGGTCAACCGCCCCTGCTGCCACGCGATGACACCGGACGAGGCAACGCTGGCCGCCCTCGTCCGCGCCAGCCGCGCCGGCAACCGCGATGCCTTCACCGCTGCCATCGCCGGTTTCGTGCGCGCCGACCGCCACGAAGCGCTGTACAACGCCACGACCCACGCGATGGCCCTGCTTCCGTAGGGACTCCCGCCTTTCCCTTGAACGTCGCCCGCGCTAGGGCGGCAGCCATGACCACGGTAACCCGCTTCGCACCATCGCCCACTGGCAAGCTCCACGTCGGCAACGTCCGCACGGCCTTGCACAACTGGCTGCTGGCAAGGAAGACCGGCGGCAAGTTCCTGCTGCGGATCGACGATACCGATGCCGAACGCAGCCGCGAGGAACACGTCGCATCCATCCGCGCCGATCTGGCCTGGCTCGGCCTCACCACCGATGGCGAAGAGCGCCAGTCGCAGCGCTTTGTCATTTACCAGCGCGAGTTCGACAAGCTGGTGGCCGCGGGCCGGATCTACCGCGCCTATGAAACCGCGCAGGAACTGGACCTCAAGCGCAAGGTCCTGCTCGGCCGCGGCCTGCCCCCGATCTATGATCGCGCCGCGCTGAAGCTGACCGAAGCCGATCACGCCGCCAAGGCCGAGGCTGGCGAACGCCCGCACTGGCGCTTCCTGCTCGATCACGATCAGCCGATCACGTGGGACGATGGCATTCGCGGCCCGCAAGCCTTCGATCCGCGCCAGATGTCGGACCCGGTCATCCGCCGCGCCGATGGCTCGTGGCTCTACATGCTGCCCTCGGCGATCGACGATATCGCCATGGGCATTACCGATGTGCTGCGCGGCGAGGATCACGTGTCGAACACCGCCACGCAGATCCAGATGTTCACCGCGCTGGGCGCCACCCCGCCGCGCTTTGCCCACGAAGCCCTGCTGACCGGCAGCGAAGGCAAGCTGTCGAAGCGCTTGGGCGCGCTGGGCATGGAGGATTTCCGCGAACAGGGGATCGAGCCCGAAGCGATCGTCACGCTGCTGGCGCGCCTCGGCACTTCGGACCCGGTCGATCCCGCGCTCGATACGCAAGCTCTCGCCGCCAGCTTCGATCTGTCGCGCTTCGGCCGCGCGCCGGCCCGCTTCGACGAGGCCGACCTGCACCGCGTCAACGCCCAGATCGTCCACCGCCTGCCCTACGCCCGCGTCGCGCACCTGCTGCCACAGGGCATGGGCGAAGCCGCGTGGGACGCAATCCGCCCCAACCTTGCGCATATCGGCGAGGCCGCAGGCTGGTGGCAGGTGCTGACCGGCCCGGTCACCCCGCCCGCGTTCGACGACGAAACGCGCGCCTATATTGCCGAGGCCGCCAAGGCCGCCGCCACGCTCGATTGGCAGTCAGATCCGTGGCGCGCCCTCACCGCCGCGCTGAAGGACAGCACCGGCCGCAAGGGCAAGGCGCTGTTCCTCCCCCTGCGCCAGGCCCTCACCGGCCAGGACCACGGCCCGGAAATGGCCGCCTTGCTCCCGCTGATCGCGCAGGACGAGGCTGTGCGGCGGCTCTCCATCTGAAACAGAAAAGCGGACGACCGAGACCCCGCTCGTCCTGAGCCTGTCGAAGGACGCTAAAACAGCGCCAGGTGCTGCGACAAGCTCAGCATGAGCGGTTCTGGAAGCGCCATACCTAATCCGCTCGTCCTGAGCCTGTCGAAGGGCGCCGCCCCATCACAACGGCAACCGGCACAGTCACCACAATCGGCCCGATCCAGTCCGCCCACCGATCGGCGTTGTCCCAGACCCGCCTGTCGAACACGCCCCACCACGGCATGTTGGCGCGCAGGCCCTGCCCGAACTGCTCGATCCAGCGATACTCCGCCTGCGAAACCTCGCGTCCGATGAAATACCCGCAGGCCAGCGCCGCGCCAGCCCACCAGTTGCGCGTGGCCAATCCGACCAGCGCCTGAATCACCAGCGCCGCCAGCGCATGTTCGATCAGGTTCATGCCATCTCCAAAAGCAACGCGGTCATGTCGTCTGCAAACACAACCGCCTATGGAAACCCTCCCCGCTGCGACTAAGGCACACCTGCGGTGCGCCAAGTCTCGCTCCCCTCCCTTAAGCGAGGGGGCGGGGGTGGGTTTGCGACGATAGCGTTCGCAAACGCCATGATCCAAAGGAAAAAGGGGCGGCGGCCCTGCGGCCCCGCCCCTCCATAACGCAGATCGAATGCGATCAGGCAGCGACGATCTTCGCTTCCTTGATCACGCCCGGCTTTGCCGGCGGCTCACCCTTGGGCAGCGCGTCAACGTGTTCCATGCCACTCTCGACCTGGCCCCACACGGTGTACTGCTTGTCGAGGAAGCGGGCATCGTCGAAGCAGATGAAGAACTGGCTGTTGGCCGAATGCGGCGCGCTGGTGCGGGCCATCGAGCACACGCCGCGCACGTGCGGTTCGGCGTTGAATTCGGCCTTGAGGTCAGGCTTGCTGGAACCGCCCATGCCGGTGCCCTGCGGGCAACCGCCCTGCGCCATGAAGCCGGGGATCACGCGGTGGAACTTCACGCCATTGTAGAAGCCTTCGCCCACCAGTTCCTTGATCCGCTCGACATGGCCGGGCGCAAGATCGGGGCGCAGCTTGATCACAACGTCGCCGGTTTCGAGGGAAAGTACGAGATTTTCGTCAGCCATTGGTCGCAGTCCTTGTTGTCTTGCCGGCGGATATAGTGGCTCGCGAAAGAAAGTCACGCATAGGTCTGTTCGGCGGTTGCAATTGCCCGCTCAGTGGGTAACCCCGCCGCTATGGAGCGCGACGAGGATCTTATCGAAGCCCTGCGCCCCGATGCGGAGGATGCTGCCGCAGCGGCTGAGCCTGCGCGACCGAGCGAAACTGCCCGTAACGCCGAAAGTCTTGACGAGGAAGACAACACCCTGCGCCCCGGCTTCGTCCGCCGGGTGGTCGAAGCGCTTGAGGCTGGTGACGACGAAACCGTCTACAACCTCGTCGAACCGCTCCACCCGGCCGACATCGCCGACCTGTTCGAACTGATCGACAGGGACGATCGCGTCGCGCTGGCCCGCGCGATTTCCGATCTGCTCGGCGGCGAAGTCTTTGCCGAACTCAACGATTACGTGCGCGAATATCTGGTTGACGAGCTGGAACCCGAAGAGGTTGCCGAACTCGCCGAACAGATGGAGACCGACGACGCCGTCGCCCTGATCGAGGACATGGACGAGGAGGACCAGCAGGCCGTCCTCGCCGAGATGGAGCCGGAAGACCGCGCGGCCATCGAATCCGCCCTGTCCTACCCCGAAGAAACCGCCGGCCGCCTGATGAGCCGCGATCTGATCGCGGTGCCCGAAGCGATGACGGTGGGCGACCTGATCGATTACATGCGCCGCGACGATGGCCTGCCCACCGAATTCTGGGAAGTGTTCATCGTCGATCCCAAGCATCACCCCATCGGCACCTGCAGCCTTTCGTGGATCCTGCGCGCCCCGCGCAGCGTTCCGCTGGCCGATGTGATGAAGCGCGACCAGACGCTGATTCCCGTCACGATGGATCAGGAAGAAGTTGCGCTGCGCTTCCAGAAATACGCGCTGATCTCTGCCGCCGTGGTGGACGAGAGCGGCCGCCTGGTCGGCCAGATCACCGTTGACGATATCGTCCACATCATCCAGGAAGAGGCGAGCGAGGACATCCTGCGCCTGTCCGGTGCCGGCGATGGCGACATCAACGAGCCGATCCTGCTGACCGTGCGCACCCGCCTGACATGGCTGGTCGTCAACCTTGCCACCGCCATGCTCGCCGCCTCGGTCGTCGGCATGTTCCAGGGCGCGATTTCGCGGTTTGCCCTGCTTGCAGTGCTGATGCCGATCGTTTCGGGGATGGGCGGCAATGCCGGCACGCAGACGCTGGCCGTGGTCGTGCGCGCGCTGGCCACCAACCAGCTGACCAGTTCAAACACCGTGCGCATGATCCTGCGCGAACTGCGCATCGCCGCCACCAATGGCACCGCGCTCGGCCTGCTGGTCGGCAGCGCCACCGCCCTGCTCTTCGCCAACCCGCTGCTCGGCACGGTCATCGGCGCGGCCATGGTCATCAACAATCTGGTGGCAGGCCTTGCCGGCATCATGGTCCCGGTCACGCTCGACCGGCTGAAAGTGGACCCGGCTGTCTCATCTGCCGTATTCGTGACCATGGCCACCGATGTCATGGGCTTCTTCTCGTTCCTCGGCCTTGCGGTGTTGAGCGGGCTGGCGGGTTAGCATTCGAATGCTTCTTCCCCCCTCCCGCAAGCGGGAGGGGTCGGGGGTGGGCAGGCCAAAGCACAAACAGAGAGTACTCCGTCATTCCCCTCAACATGACCAAAGTCGCTTACGGCGCCCAGTCCCTCGCCGAGATCCACGAATGGTTTTCCGCTGAAGGGCGCCGGGGCGGCGCGAAATACGCCTACCTCACCACCCGCAACCGCCCCAAGCGCGCTGACGAAATGATCGGCGGCTCGCTCTACTGGATCCACAAGCATCAGCTCGTCGCCCGCTCGGAAATCGTCGGCTTCGAAGAGACCGAAGGCGGCCGCACCAACATCGTGGTCAGCACCAGACTGATCGACGTCCATCCCAAACCCAAACGCGCCCACCAGGGCTGGCGCTATCTCGAACCCGAAGATGCACCTGCGGATCTGGGCGAGGGCGAAGTGGGCGAAGTGCTGCCCGCGCAGATTGCCGCGGATCTGGCAAAGCTGGGATTGGTGTAGCCATTGACTACTGTGTAGCCATCAGCTACAACATTTCGCGATGAAGGCGATCACCTACACGCGCGCCGCCATCCGGTCACTGAAGCGTATGCCCGCCAATGAATCCGCAAGGGTCGTGGCAAAAATCGAACTCTATGCAAAGGATCCTGCCGCGCTCGCCAACAACGTCAAGGCCCTCAAAGGCCGCGACGGTATCCGGCTGAGAGTGGGGAACTGGCGGGTCATCATGGAGGACGGCGTCGTGCTGGCCGTGCTGGAAATCGGTGCGCGAGGCTCGGTCTATGATTGAACGGAGGCAGACATGGGCGAAATGATCACGATCCCGCTCGATGAATACCAGGCCTTGCTCCACGCCGCCGAAGATCTGGACGACCTGCGCGCCTTCGACCGGGCCAAGGCCGCGCTGGCAACTGGCGAGGACGAACTCGTCCCTGCCGAAACGCTCAAGCGCCTGCTTTCTGGCGAAAGCCCTTTGCGCGTCTGGCGCGAATTGCGCGGACTGACCCAATCGGGCCTCGCCAGCGCATCGGGCGTGAACCGTGTCCAGATTGCCGATATCGAAGCAAGCCGCCGCAAAGGCTCGCTTGAAACGGCGCGCAAACTGGCGGACGCACTGGGCATTGCCATCGACGATCTGGTTTGAATTTGCGGATGAGGCGCTTTGGCTATTCAGCCGTTCGCGGCGAAAGCTGCCGGTCAGACAAGACGCCTGTGGGCCATCATCTTTGAGGCGGATTACACCCCCTGAGCCTCGCTCCCATCTCTATCGTCGCCCCGGACTTGATCCGGGGCTTGGCTTCACTTTTCTACCTCCGCGCCAGACAAAGCCAATCCCCGTGTCAAATCACAGGGCGACGGGAAAGGGACAGCGGATTTCCATTCCGCCCTTGTGGGCCAATCACGCCGCTGTCCAAACTTGCCACCGCAGGCGACGCGTTCCGTTCGCAAGCTCAAGCCCGGCCCGCCGCCTCCCGCGCCAAAACCTTGCGTATCAGGTCGGCGTACACCTGCGGCTCCTGCGCGCCCGGCACGATCAGCTTGCCGTTGATCAGCACGGCGGGCACGCCTGACACGTTCAAGTCCCACGCCTGCCGCTCGCCCGCGATTACCGTGGCGTCGATCTCCGCATCGATCATCGCCTGCAACGCGCCCAGACGCGGCAGGCCGACACGTTCGGCCACGTCGGCAAGCACTTCCGGGTCGGACACATTGCGCCGCGCCTGAAAGTGCGCGTCGAACAGCGCGCGTTTCAGCCGCACCTGCTGCTCCGGTCCGAAATCGCGCAGGGCCCAGGTCAGCAGCCGGTGTGCCATCCGCGTGTTCCACATCATCGCGGGCGGGGCGTCACCCTCTCCAGTGTAGTCGAACGAATAGCCTGCGCGTTCGGCGGCTCCCTTCAGCGTGTCGCGCACGCCCGCGGATTGCTCTGGCGTCCGGCCATACTTGCGCTGGATGTGCGCCGCCTGCTCCTCGCCCTCTTCGGCCATGTCGGGGTTCAGTTCGAACGGGTGGAACCGCACCGTGGCGTCCACTTCATCCGCCATCCCCGACAGCGCCTTGTCTAGCTGGTTCAGCCCGATCACGCACCACGGGCACATCACGTCGGACCAGATGTCGAGCGTGACCTTGGCCGGCGCGTTCATTGCTCCAGCCACCATTTCAGCAGGTGGTGCGCCACGGCAAAGGGCGGCGGCGCGATGAACGCCCCGTCCTCCGCGCCGCGCGCCAACGCATCCATCGCATATTGCACTTCGGCGCGGGTGAACCAGCGCGCATCGTCCAGTTCGGTCGCGTCGATGGTGATCTCGCGCTGAGTCGTGAATGCGTGGCAGGCGATCATGAGTGAAGAAGGGAACGGCCAGGGCTGGCTGGCGACATAGTGGACCGCGTCGACCTTGACGCCCGCCTCTTCCATGATCTCGCGCCGCACGGCATCCTCAAGCCCCTCGCCCGGCTCGACAAAGCCCGCCAGCGCCGAATAGCGCCGCGCCGGAAAGCGTGGCTGGCGGCCCAGCAGCAGGTCGCCCTCGCACTCCACGGTCATGATCGTCACCGGATCGACGCGCGGGAAATGTTCGGCCCCGCAAGCCTCGTTGGTGCAGGTCCGCTGCCAGCCGCCCTTGCGCAGCACCGTGGCCGATCCGCACCGCGCGCAGAACCGGTGCCGCGCATGCCAATCAACCAGGCTGCGCGCGCCGCCATAGATCGAAAGGTCGGCGGGCGAGAGCATGCCCATCGCCCCCCACAGCCGCGGATTGGGCGGGGCCACGCTGCCGATGATCACCGGCGTCACTTGCGCAAAGCATCCCCGTGGTGCGCCGGCACCATCCTCGCTCAGCCCCAGAAACACCAGTTCGGCCTGCGGATCGGCATCGGCCAGCGTGCCCCAGTCCAGCCCGCCATCGGGCGCGATCACCGGGTCGATCCCGTCCAGCTTCAGCAGCCGTGCGCGCCAGTTCATCAGGTCGGCCAGCCGCTCGGCATCAGACCGGATATGGTCGGCGCGGTCGATCATCCCGCCGGCAAAGGCAATCGTCGTGGTATCCATCAGGCTGCAACCTTCATTCGTGTAACATCGGCCAGCACGGCCTGGGCAAATTCACGGTGCACCGGATAGGCATCGGACGGCATGTACTGCGTAAAGCACCCGGCCCGCAGCCCCACGCGGAAGTTGACGAAGCCGACCGTCCCCGCAGCACCTGCCCAGCCATAGGTCCCGGCATCCTCGCCCAGCCCGACAGAGCCGCCCGCACCAAATCCATTGCCCTTGATGAACGCCTTGGAAAGATCGGTCCCAGCCGGCAGCAGATTGCTAGTCCCCAGCCGCACGGCTGCCTCGCTCATCACCTGCCGCCCGTCGATCGTGCCATAGCCCAGCAGCATCCGCTGGAACCGGTCGTAATCGCGCGGGGAAGAGACCAGCCCCGCACCGCCAAACGGGTAAGGCGGCTGGTCCAGATAGATCGACGTGCGCCCCGGATCGACCGGCAGCAACATTCCGCCGACCGCCGCATAGTTCGTGGTCAGCCGGCCCACTTCGCTTGCCGGAACGCGGAACCAGGTGGAAGTCATGCCGCAGGGTTCGAACACCCGCTCGGCCAGGAACGCATCGAAAGCCTTGCCCGATGCCACCTCGATCACGCGGCCCAGCAGGTCGAGCGCCACCGAATAGCTCCACACGCTGCCCGGCTCGTACACCAATGGCATCGTCGCCAGCACATCGGCAAATTCGGCAAGGCTGCCCAGCGGCCTGGGCGCATCCATCCCCGGCAGGGGCACCCGGCTCGCCTGGCCCGGAACCAGCCCGGCCTTGATATAGGCGTCCTTGATCGGGCCGCTCTGCACGATCGAATAGCCCAGCCCCGCCGTATGCGTCAGCAGGTGCCGCACGGTGATCTGCGCCTTGGCGGGCCGCAGATCGGTGATCGATCCATCGGGCGTGGCCTGCACCATCATCCTGCGATAAGCGGGCAGCAGATCGGCAATCGGCTGGTCCAGTCGCAGCTTGCCCTCGTCCACCAGCATCATCGCCGCCATGCCGGTGATCGGCTTGGTCATCGAATAGATGCGGTAAAGACTGTCCATGCCCGCCGCCTGATCCGATCCCCGGGCCAGCGTCCCGCGCGCAATCTCCTGCGGCGCAGCGCCCGCGCCCCAGCCCAGCGCGGCGACCATCCCCGGCAGCTTGCCCGATGCGACATAGCCATCGAGCATCTGCGCCACGGCAGGAAATGCCGCCTCGTCCCCGTCCCTTCCCCACGCCATGCGCGGCAGCAAGGTGGCGCTTCCCAGCGCGCCCATCGTTCCCAGCAAACGCCTGCGCGAAACCATCATCCGCTGCATGTTTCAGCCATTCCTCTCGGCAATCGCCAGCCGCGCCGCCTTGGCAAAGACGGTGGGCAGGCCGGCAGCTTCGATGTCATGCACCGGCCACCACTCTCCGCCGGTCAGACTAACCTCTTCTGGCGATGCGCAAAGCAGCAATTGCAGTTCCAGATCGAAATGCGTGAAGCCATGCCGCACCACGCCGCCGTCCCGCCAGTCTCCCGCCAGTGCCAGGGCTCCATCTCCTCCGGCCGACCAGCCATCATCGGGCAGCGCGCGCATCCCGCCGAGCATCCCGCGCCCCGGCCGTGTCACCAGCAGCACGCGGCCCTCGCGCTCGATCCAATAGGCCCGGCCCTGCCGCACCGGCTTGGCCTTCTTCGCGGCTTTCACCGGCAACCGCTCCGGCGCCCCCTCGGCCCGGCCGCGGCACTGGCTGACCAGCGGGCACAGCATGCACCGGGGAGACCGCGCCGTGCAGATCGTCGCGCCAAGGTCCATCATGCCTTGCGCAAAGTCCCCGGCGCGCTCGTCCGGGGTCACCTGCCCGGCCGCAAACCTGATCGCCGCCCGGCCGCCGGGCAAGGGCTCGTCAATCGCAAACAGCCGCGCCACCACGCGCTCGACATTGGCGTCGACCACAACCGCGCGCCGCCCGAAGGCAATCGCCGCCACCGCAGCCGCCGTATATTCCCCCAGCCCCGGCAAGGCGCGCAAGGCCTGTTCGGTATCCGGAAACGCGCCCCCCGTGTCCGCCACCGCCCGCGCGCAGGCCAGCAGGTTGCGCGCGCGGGCATAGTATCCAAGGCCCGCCCACGCCGCCATCACATCGGCATCGTCTGCCCCCGCCAGATCGGCCACGGTCGGCCAGCGCGCGGTGAATTTTGCAAAATACGGCCCGACCGCCGCCACCGTCGTCTGCTGCAGCATGACTTCGGACAGCCACACCTTGTACGGGTCCTGCCGCGCCTCGCCCGGAAGCCTGCGCCATGGCAGGCGCCGCGCATGGACATCATACCAGTCCAGCAATCGCGGGGCGATGGCCTTGGGGTCGAAGGGTCCGGCGCTATCCTCTATGGCCTGCATCGCGCACCTATGGCATGGCGCAAGGCGATATGAAAACCACCCCTTCTGACGCGGACCGACGCAAACCGGCAAAGGCTGCCCAAAAGCCCGCCGCCAAGCCCGCGATCAAGCAATACGAACGCCCGCGCGGCGGCGAAGCGCGCCAGATCGCCGATCTGATGCCGGCCATCGGCCGCACGGCCTTTCGCCGCTTCGGCTTCGTGCAATCCAGCGTCGTCACCCGCTGGCCCGAAATCGTGGGCGAACGCCACGCCCGCCATTGCATGCCCGAATCGATCCGCTTCCCGCCGGGCGAAAAGTCCGAAGGCATCATGCAACTGGTCGTCAGCCCGGCCCACGCGCCGATGATCCAGCACGTGATCCCCGAAATCATCGACCGGGTGAATCGCTTCTTCGGCTACAATGCCGTGGTCAAGGTGAAGATCCGGCAAGGCGCGGTTCAGGCGCCAAAGCCCAAGGGTGAGCCGCGCACCGCGCCCCCGTCGCTCAAGCCGATACCGATCGAACTGGGGGATTCGTTGCGCGATATCGGCGATCCCGAACTGCGCACCGTGCTCGAATCGCTGGCGCGCAGCCTGGACAGCGTAAACGCCAATCGCCAATAGGGGGACCAATCAGGAATGAAGCGCACATTTGCCAAAGCGGCCGCCGCTATAACCTTGGGCGTCGCCGCCATCGCCTCGCTCACCGGTGCGACCAAGCCCGCGCCAAGGCCCGCCAACTGGGCGCTCACCGCTGCGGTCACGCCCGAAGGCCATCACCTGCTCGGCAATCCTGCCGCCCCTCTGCGGCTGGTCGAATTCGTCAGCTACACCTGCCCGCACTGTTCGCAGTTCGAAATGGATTCCGAAGCGCAGCTGAAGCTTGGCATGATCGCGCGCGGCAAGGGCGCGGTCGAAGTGCGCAATTTCGTGCGCGATCCCATCGACGTTACGGTGGCGCTGATCACCAATTGCGTGCCGGCCAACCGCTTCTTCACGCTGCACACCGCCTTCATGCGCGGCCAGCCGCAATGGATCGGCCCGCTCTCCAACTCCACCCCGGCGCAGCGTGAACGCTGGACGACCGGCGGCTTCGCCAGCCGCACCCGCGCGATTGCCTCGGACTTCAAGTTCTACGAATTCATGGCCGCCCGCGGCATGGATCGTCCCACGCTCGACCGCTGCCTCGCCAATGAAGCGCTGGCCAACAAGCTGGCACAGCAGACCAGCGATGCCGCCGAAAAGCTTGGCGTCAACGGCACCCCCAGCTTCATGATCGATGGCATCCTGCTGGCCGGCACCCACAACTGGGAAGCCCTGCGCCCGCAACTGATGGCCCGAACCAAGTAAATTCGCGCCCCTGCCAGAAGCAGGCGGACGCACCGCAATCCCCCCTCCCGCCTGCGGGAGGGCACACAACAATCCCCCCTCCCGCCTGCGGGAGGGGGTGGGGAGGGCCTGTTCCCCCC
>JAPLPG010000040.1 GCA_026400375.1 Novosphingobium sp.
AGGATCGGCGACCCTGCGAATTCGGCGCTGTCGAAGATGTTGTCGGGATCGGCGCGCAAGGCTTCGAACGCGCCCTTGCCAAGGCCCTGACGGGTGATCGTCTTCAGCCATTTGGCAGGGATGATGACGTCGGTATCGACGTTCTTGCGGCCGAACGGGATGGCCCGTCCATCGATCTGCTTCACCGGTTCCATGGCGGAACGCTATAGCCTGGCGCGTGCGTGATGCAACCGCGCTTACGCCTCATCAATCGGTTTCAGGAACATCCACGGGCGGAGCCTTGGGCGCGGCCTTTTCAGCGCGTTCCTTGCGGCGCGAGGCGTAGAGCAAGGCTGCGGCAAGCGCTGCCGAGCCGATTGCCGCGCCTGCGAGGGCCGCGTTTCCGGTCCAGTCGGTCTTCTTGGTCACGCTTGGAAACTCCTTGATCTCCCGACCCTAGATTGGCCGGGCGCACCACAAATGCAAGGATCAGTGCAGGAATTTCCGCAGGTTCGTCCACTGCGCCAGCTTTGCATCGAACGTAAGCGCCGCATGGGCCGGGCTGCTTGACGGCAAGCGCAGCAAAGCGACGCCGGTTAGCGCGGTCAATTGCGCCTCGCCGATGGCGGCGGATTTCGCGCCGTTGAAGGCAATGCAGCGGAGCGCGGGCAGTCCGCTTGTCAGCGCTCCCAGCGGGTTTGCCCTGACATCGCGGATTGCCGCATCGAGACTGCCCGGGCGTTTTGCCGATCCGATCGAATCCCACAGGCCGATGCCGTATGTGCGCAGCATTTCCAACCGCGCCTCGTATTCAAGGTCCGCCAGCGGCACGTCGATGACAGCGCCCACCAGCCGCCAGAACTGGTTGCGCGGGTGGGCATAGTAGCGCGCGGCGGCAAGGCTGGCCTCGCCCGGCAGACTACCGAGAATCAGCACGCGGGTGCGGTCATCGACGAGCGGGGCGAAGGAAGACTTGCGGTCCATGTTCAATCCTCCAACGCCTTCGTCATTGCGAGCGGCAACGCCGCGAAGCAATCCGGTGCGGCGCAGCGGCACCTCTGGATTGCTTCGCTACGCTCGCAATGACGAGGGGGAACGGTCACGCAGGCGCAGGCTTTGCCAGTTCATCCTTGGCCGGCGTGCCGCAGCTCATGCAGAAGCGGAAGAACGCCATCTTGCGGGCGTTGCAGCAGTGGCAGTGATCGAACAGCGTCATGCCGCAGTGGACGCAGAAGTTGGCTTCGGCATCGCCGGTCGTCGAAATCGGCCGGTCGCAGCCGGGGCAGACCTTGGCGGCCATCTTCTTGAACGCCTCGTCATGGCTCAGGCGAGCGCGGCGGTCCTGTTCGGCCTGTTTTTCCACCTCCTGCCGCTGTGCCAGATAGGCGCGCATGTTCTTGACGAGGAAGTGCCCCGCCGCAAAGGTCAGCGCAATGCCCACAAGGTAGCGGATATAGCCGCCGTAGCTGGGCAGATAGGGCACGAGTTCGACGAAGAACACGAACACCGCCGCCAGCACGAACCCGCGCATCAGCGGCCAGTGATCGCTCTTGCGCTGTTTCATGACCATCCATGCGGCCACGGCCCGCACCGGCAGGGTGATGGCCAGGCGCATCGCAAAGACGCGTAGTTCCTGCCAGAACATCGCGCGTTCCTGCGCCGGGATGGCCGCATCGATCAGCTGATTGCGCTGGCTGTTCAGCGCATTCTCACGCTGATCGAGCGGGGCGCGCGCATTTTCGAGTTCGGCAATCGCCTGCTGGATCGCGCGCTCGTTGCCCTTCAGCTGCTCAAGCGCGCGCGTGCGGCTGATGACTTCGGGGTCCTGTTGCGGATTGGTGGTGGCGGTGCGCGCGGCAATCCATGCGCGGAACGTTTCCTCAGCATTGGTGGACAGGCGCTGGGCCTGTTCCAGCTGCAGCCGCTGGATGCCCAGCTTGTCGTCGATGGCCGTGCGTTGCGCTTCAATCTGGCGAACTTGTTCGCGGACCTGGCGGACTTGCGGCGTGTCTTCGGGCGCGGCGGTATAGACCTGGCTTTCCACCATTGGCAGATCGCCGATGACCAGATTGCCAAGGCCGATGATGAAGCCCGCAAACACGATCGAAACCAGCCACAGCACGCCGCGATAGAGCCGCTCGGGCACGCGCACCCCTTTGATCATGTCCATGGTTGGTCCCTCCTCTTCGAGGGTCAGGCTAGGGGTGTGTCATGGGGTTGTAAATGCACAGCCACACTACCTCCCAGACCCGCTCACCCTGAGCCTGTCGAAGGGTGCTGGCGCAACAGTGGTGCGTGATGCTTCGACAGGCTCAGCATGAGCGGGTGAAGGTTTGCTTCTGCTTCTTATCGCTTCACCAGCGGGCTCACCCGGTCGCGCGCCATCTCCCACTGCTGCCATTTGTCGCCAAGGCCGGGGTGGTCGATCGCGCCTTCGCGCATGGCCGCAGCCGCCTGCGCGGCGGGGAGCGGCGGGAGCGGGCCATTGTCGCCCATCACCAGTTCATCGCCGAGCAGGCGAAAGCCCTGTGGTGCCGGGCGGAAGGCCTGCACCACGGTCATCACGCTGCCGCCATACTGCACCACATCGATCACCAGCGCATCGACATCGCCGCCGTCCGTGCCGACTTTCACCTGACGCGCAATCGCGCAATCGGGCCACTGTGCCGCGCCGCCGCTGATGAAGGCGCGCGCAGCATCGTCCTGCGCCTTGGGCGTTCCGCCTTCAAAGCTTTGCAACTGGCGGCTACCATCGCTGCGCATGCACAGCGATTGCGGCTGATAGCTGCCCCCCGGCGGCAATTCGGACGTGGTCCAGAAGGCATGGGCCATCAGGAACCCGGCCAGTTGCAGCGCAGCGGTGGGCAGGCCCGCCATGTTAGGCTAGCTTGCGCACGTCGGTCAGCCGCCCGGTTACCGCTGCGGCCGCGGCCATCGCCGGGCTGACCAGATGGGTGCGCGCACCCGGACCCTGCCGGCCCACGAAGTTGCGGTTCGAGGTAGAGGCGCAGCGTTCACCCGCAGGCACCTTGTCCGGGTTCATGCCAAGGCACGCCGAACAGCCCGGCTCGCGCCATTCGAAGCCCGCTTCGATGAACACGCGGTCCAGCCCTTCGTCCTCGGCCTGCTTCTTGACCAGGCCCGATCCGGGGACGACGATGGCCCATTTCACATTTTCGGCCTTCCTGCGGCCCTTCAGCACGGCGGCGGCGGCGCGCATGTCTTCGATGCGGCTGTTGGTGCACGAGCCGATGAAGATGTTCTGCACTTCCACATCCTCAAGCCGCTGTCCCGGCGTCAGCCCCATGTAGGCGAGGCTGGCCTTGGCGGCTTCCTGCTTCGAAGGATCGGCAAACGATTCCGGCGCTGGCACCACGCCGCTGATCGGCAACACGTCTTCAGGGCTCGTGCCCCAGGTGACGGACGGCGCAATGTCCCTGGCATCGATCACCACGACCTTGTCGTAGGTCGCGCCGGGATCGGTGGCGAGGCTCTTCCACCAGGCCACGGCCGCGTCCCAATCCGCCCCCTTGGGCGCATAGGGGCGGCCCTTGAGATAGGCGAAGGTCTTTTCATCCGGCGCGCAGAGCCCGGCGCGCGCGCCATGTTCGATCGCCATGTTCGAGATCGTCAACCGGCCCTCGATCGACAGGTCGCGGATCACCTGGCCGGTATATTCGATGACCGACCCGGTGCCGCCCGCCGCGCCCAGCAGGCCGGTGATGTGCAGCACCACGTCCTTGGCGCTGACGCCCGGCAGCAGCGTGCCTTCGACGCGCACTTCCATCGTCTTGGATTGCTTGAGCAGCAGCGTCTGCGTGGCGAGCACGTGCTCCACCTCGCTCGTGCCGATGCCGAAGGCCAGCGCGCCCAGCCCGCCGTGGCAGGCGGTGTGGCTGTCACCGCAGACGATGGTCGCGCCGGGCAGCGAAAAGCCCTGCTCCGGCCCCACGACATGGACGATGCCCTGCTCCACATCGGCATCGCCGATATAGCGGATGCCGAAGGCGGGCGCATTGCGCTCGAGCGCCTCAAGCTGCTGGGCCGATTCAAAATCGGCAATCGGCACGCGCTGGCCATCGGCGGAGCGGCGCGCGGTGGTCGGCAGGTTGTGATCGGGCACGGCCAGCGTCAGATCGGGACGGCGCACCTTGCGGCCTGCCACGCGCAGCGCTTCGAAGGCCTGCGGGCTGG
>JAPLPG010000047.1 GCA_026400375.1 Novosphingobium sp.
ATGCGCTCAAGCGCATGATCGACCAGCTGGGATGACCGTCATCACTTCGTCATTGCGAGCCGCCGCAGGTGGCGCGGCAATCCAGAGCGGATTGCGCGTGCTCTGGATTGCTTCGTCGGCGGTGCCTCCTCGCAATGACGATCAGAAAGCATCGGCATGACCGTGAAAGTCCTGTCCATCGCATCAGAGGCCGTCCCGCTGATCAAGACCGGCGGCCTTGCCGATGTGGCCGGCGCGCTGCCTGCCGCCGTCGCGCCCCACGGCGTGGAGATGACCACGATCCTCCCCGGCTATCCGGCGGTGGTAAAGGCCCTCTCCCGCCCGCGCGCGCTGCATGCGTGGGACAGCCTGCTGGGGGAAAGGGCACGGCTGCTCGGCGGCAAGATCGATGGCCATCCGTTGCTTGTCGTCGATGCCCCCGCCTTTTTCCAGCGTGATGGCGGGCCCTATATCGATGGCGCGGGCCGCGATTGGGCCGACAATTGGCGCCGCTTTGCTGCCTTCAGCCGCGCCGCCGCCGATGTTGCCGGTGGCGCGGTCAAGGGCCGCCGCTTCGATCTCGCCCACGCCCACGATTGGCAAGCCGCCATGGCGCTGGCCTACTTGCGCTTCGCCCCGCCGGCAGGGGGCCAGCGCATCCCTTCGGTCATGACGATCCACAACATGGCCTTCCAGGGCCATTACGGCGCAGACCTGTTTCCCGCCCTCGCCCTGCCGCCGCAAGCCTTTGCCATGGACGGCATCGAATATCACGGCGGCATCGGTTTTCTCAAAGGCGGTCTGGAAGCCGCCAGCGCCATCACCACCGTCAGCCCCACCTATGCGCGCGAAATCCGCACCGCCGAATTCGGCATGGGCCTCGAAGGCCTGATCCTCAGCCGCCACGATCGGGTTCACGGCATCGTCAACGGCATCGACACCGCGCAGTGGAACCCGGAAGCGGACCCGGCGCTCAAGGCAAGGTTCGGCGTCAAGTCGCTGCCCCGCCGGGAGGCGAACAAGCGCGCGCTCGAAGCCGAATTCGCGCTGGAACCCGGCGATGGTCCGATCTTCGTCGTCATCACCCGCCTCACCTGGCAAAAGGGCATCGACGTCCTGCTGGAATGCATCGACCACCTCGTCGGCATCGGCGGACGGCTCGCCTTGCTCGGTTCAGGTGACAGGGCTATGGAAAACGCCTTCCACGCCGCCGCCATGCGCCATCCCGGCAAGGTGGCGGTGCGCATCGGTTATGACGAGGCACTGTCGCACCGGATGCAGGCGGGCGGCGATGCCATCCTCGTGCCCTCGCGCTTCGAACCTTGCGGCCTCACCCAGCTCTATGGTCTCGCCTATGGCTGCGTACCCGTCGTCGCGCGCACCGGGGGCCTGGCCGATACGGTGATCGACGCAAACCTTGCCGCGGTGATGGGCGGCGTTGCCACCGGCGTGCAGTTCAACGGCGTCCATTACGCTGCCCTGGCCGATGCCATCAGCCGCACCGTAACTCTTTACTGGCAAAGAGATATATGGCGTGCCATCCAGCGCGCCGGCATGAAGACAGACTTCTCGTGGAACCGTTCAGGGCGCGCCTATGCGGATCTCTACGCCAGCCTCATTGCGGAGGACCAATGACCCGTACCGTTGCATCGACACCCTGGGCCGGCCAGAAGCCGGGCACGTCCGGCCTGCGCAAGAAGGTCAAGGTTTTCGCGCAGGCGAACTACGCCGAAAACTTCGTCCAGGCGGTATTCGATGTGGTGGAACGCGCGCCCGGCAGCACGCTGGTTCTGGGCGGAGACGGCCGCTATCACAACCGTACGGTCATCCAGCAGGCGATCCGCATCGCCGCCGCCAATGGCTATGCCCGCGTGCTGGTCGGCCAGGGCGGCATCCTCTCCACGCCCGCTGCCTCCAACGTGATCCGCAAATATGGCGCGTCGGGCGGGCTGATCCTGTCGGCCAGCCACAACCCCGGCGGGCCTGACGAAGATTTCGGCATAAAATACAACATCGCCAACGGCGGACCCGCCCCCGAAGGCGTGACCGATGCGATCTACGCCCGCACCCAGACCATCGACCGCTGGCTCACGGTGGACGCTGCCGATGTCGATCTCGACACGCTGGGCACGACCGATGTCGGCGGCATGACGGTCGAAGTCATCGATTCGGTAGCAGACTATGCCGAACTGATGGAGCAACTGTTCGATTTCGACGCGATCCGCGCCCACGTCGCCGATGGCTTCACCATGGCGTTTGACGCGATGAGCGCGGTCACGGGGCCTTACGCCACCGAAATCCTCGAAGGTCGCCTGGGCTTTGCCAAGGGCACCGTGCGAAACGGCATCCCGCTCGAGGACTTCGGCGGCCACCACCCCGATCCCAACATGGTTCACGCGCACGAACTGTTCGAAACGATGTTCGCCGCCGATGCCCCCGATTTCGGCGCGGCCTCGGATGGCGATGGCGATCGCAA
>JAPLPG010000225.1 GCA_026400375.1 Novosphingobium sp.
AGTTCTGCCGAACTGGCCTCGGTCGCCACGGCGGTGGTCACGCCCATGCGCCTGATCTGCTCCGGCGTGAGAACGCCGGCAGCCTCGGCGGGCGCCGGCTCCGCCACCTCCTGGCTATCGCGGTTGGCCCACCAGCCCAGCCCGCCCAGCAAAACCGCCGCGAAAGCCGCGCCACCGATGATCGTGTTCCGTTCCATGGTGCCGTTCATCGCAAGCGAAGCTGACACGGACCTGACAATCTGTCAGGATCGCGTCAGCTTTGTGCGCCATCACGGACGCATGACGATCCTGTGTGGAGAGAACTGCCGCCGCCATGCGCCTGCTGCTGGTCGAAGATGATGCCGAACTGGGCCGTCGCCTGTCCGAACGCCTTGGCGCGGCCGGCATGGCCGTCGATTGGGTGCAGACCGCCGAAGCCGCGCGCGATTGGCCCGACCTTGCCGAGACCGCGGCGATCATCCTTGATCTCGGCCTGCCCGATGGCGACGGCCTCGATCTGCTGCGGCACTGGCGCAGCGGCGGGGAAATCGTGCCAGTCCTGATCCTGACAGCGCGCGGCAACTGGCGCGACAAGGTCGAAGGCCTGAACAGCGGAGCCGACGATTTCCTGGTAAAGCCGGTGCGCTTCGAGGAACTGATGGCCCGCCTTCATGCGCTGTGGCGCCGGGGCAGGACGCAAAGCGCCAGCG
This sequence comes from Novosphingobium sp., assembly GCA_026400375.1. GTDB lineage: Bacteria > Pseudomonadota > Alphaproteobacteria > Sphingomonadales > Sphingomonadaceae > Novosphingobium. The sequence goes on from JAPLPG010000225.1 coordinate 690, forward strand.
TGATCAGCGCCGGCGATCTCGCGCTCGATCCGGTTGCTCGCACCGCCACGCGCAGCGGCCAGGCGCTCGACCTCAGTCGCAAGGAATTTGCCCTGCTGCACCTGTTCCTGCGCCGCCCCGGCCATGTGATCTCGCAGGAGGCCATCCTTGAACAGCTCTACGCGCTCGAGGCGGAGCGCGATCGCAATGCGGTTGAAGCCCATGTCAGCCGGTTGCGCCGCAAGATCGGTCGCGATGTCATCCGAACCGTGCGCGGGCTCGGCTACAGGCTGGACGTCTGATCATGCGCATCACGTCATTGCGCGGCCGGTTCCTGCTGTCGATCCTGCTATGGGTTGCCCTTGGCATCGGCGCAATCTGGTATTCCTCGGTGCGGCTGTTCACCACCCACGTGGAGGACCAGTATCACGAGGAGCTTGAAGTTCATGTGCGCGAACTGGGCGGACTGGCCGAACTTGACGCGCAGGGCCGCCCCCATCTGACGCGGCCGCTGTCCGATCCGCGCTATGCCCAGCCGCTGTCAGGGTTCTACTGGCAGATAACTCGCCCGCAGTTTGGCGAACTGAAATCCCCATCGATGACGCAGGGCGAACTCGATGACGATATCGCCCATTCGCCCCGCATCCTGCATCGCGTGGAAAACGGCCCGACCGGACCGACCATCGTCTACGGCTTCCTGCGCGATGCCCCGGGCGGTCCGCCCATCCACTTCGTGATCGCGACAGACGAGCGGCATCTGCAACACATCATCAGCGCGTTCACGCGTGAGCTTACCGTCTGGCTGATGCTGCTGGCGCTGGCGCTGCTGGCCAGTGGCGTTGCCATCATCACGCTAGGCTTTCGCCCGTTCAACCGTCTCAGCGCTGCCATCGATGCCCTGCGCAAGGGCGAACAGCGCCGCATCGGTGGCACTTATCCCGATGAAATTCAGGCCATCGTCACCGATCTCAACGCCTATGTCGATCGCAACGCCGAAATCGTCGAACGCGGCCGGGTGGAGGCAAGCTCGCTCGCACACTCGTTGCGCACTCCGCTGGCCGTGGTGACGGATGAGGCCGAGCTGTTGCTCGAAGCAGGGCAGGGCGATGCCGCCCGCGTGTTCCTTGATCAATCCAGCCGCATGCAGCGCCAGATCGATTACCACCTTGCCCGCGTGCGTTCAGGCGGATCGAAAGCCGGCGTGCCCCCCCGCGCGCGATTGGACGATGTCGTGCCGCCGCTGCTCGACGCGATGCGCCGTTGCCACCCGGCAAAGTCGTTCAGCGCACAGTATCCGCCGGGTCTCAGCGTGCCCATGGACGCTGACGACCTGAGTGAAACGCTCTCCAACCTGCTGGACAACGCCGGAAAATGGGCACGTGCCGAAGTCTGGATAGACGCCAGCGCGCGGGACGGCATGCATCGTATCGAAGTTCATGACGATGGGCCGGGTATCCCACACGATCAGCGCCAGACCGTTTTCGAGATCGGTCACAGCAAGGATCTGGACAGCATCGACGGGGAAAGCAGCGCCGCTGCAAACCCCGGCTCCGGCCTGGGACTGTCGATTTCGCGGGCAATAGCGCGCGATTATGGCGGCGATCTCACGCTTGCCGATGCCACAGGCGGTGGCTTGCGCGCCATCGTATCGCTGCCCTGACTTCTGGTCATGCCGCTTGGGCGATTGCAGCTCAGCCACTGTCACGCGCCACCCCGCTGGCTGCAGATGCCGCGGTCAATGCGGGTTTATACGTCAACCTGCTATGCGATTCTTCAATTACTTATGCTAAAGTCCATCCATGTCGGACTATTTTCCACCCGTTATCGACGGCCAAAGGCTGCGCGAAATCGCAGCCCGGCTGCGCCGTCTGTTCGTGGTGCCCGATGATCAGGACCTGACCTTGTCCGACCTGACGCTGGCGCTCGATTCGCCCGAACTTGCAGCGATCATCCTGGAAATTCGCGCTCTGAGAGAAGAGGAAGTGGTCCGCCTCGAACGCCTGCTGGCAAAGATCGTCGCAAACGATCGCTAAGTGCAGATGTACAGGCGAATGGTGCCGGCTAGAGGATTCGAACCCCTGGCCCCCTGATTACAAATCAGGTGCTCTACCAACTGAGCTAAGCCGGCCCGCGCGTGGCGTTGCTCGCGCCTTAGCCGCACATATCGCGCTTCACAAGGGCCAGCATCCTCGGCAACGCGTCCGCCATCAGGCTCAGAGTGCGCCGAACGTCCAGCCTTCGGTGCGCGCGATCTGGGCGGTAAGTTCGCGCGGCTGCCACAGGCGCGGATCGTGCGCCGCGATGCGCAACCACGCCGCCGTGGCGATGGCATCGCAGGTATGATCGTCGAGCGGCCCTGCCAGTCCTGAAGGCGCGGAACCCAGCACCTGCAGCGCAGCGTCAAGGTCACCCGCCGATCGCATCTTCGACCGGCCCGCGCTGCGCCCGGCCGCCATGGCCGCAATCGTCGTGTAGATTTCGCAGATCACTGGCCCGCGCGGAGGCAGTTCGTCGACCGGCCAGACCGCCACATCATCACCCAACCTGTGCAGCAGGCGCATGCCGGAAAGGCTGGACTTTCCCACTTGCGCCGCGCCGACCAGGTTGAAGTTGGAGTAGGGCTTGCACCCCATCCGTCGCTGTGCCGCCTCGGTCACGCGAAAGCGGCCCATGCCTCCGCCAAACTGGCTGCCCTCGCGCGCACCGTGGCGCCGGAACCACGCCGAAAGTTCCGGATGGTCCACCAGCGCTGATACGCCCAGATGCGGCTCTGCGAGGCAGATCGCATCGACCAGCGCCCACAATTCCCGCGCGGTGGCCGGGCTTTGCGGCCAACCGGGAAAGAACCCGCCCCGGTCGGCAAAGGGCAAGGATATGCCAAGGTCCATGCCGACCAGCGCGTCTTCGGGCAGGTCATCGCGCAACCATGCCAGCACATCCGTGCGTGACCAGCGATGGCCGGGGTGCACGATCCGTGGCGCGGCTGTTCCTCGCGCAGCGATGGCAAGCGCAATGCCATTGTGCCGCTCACCTGCAGCACCGGACCAGTCGATCGCCACGAAATGGCCGAATCGGTGCGGGGTCATGCCCGCCTCATTCCGCGCCGCGTTCGCGCCGCTTGCGGTCCCACCATTCCAGCCGCTTCATCACCTCGCGCTCGAACCCGCGCTCCACCGGCGCGTAATAGGTCTGCGGCGGCATGCCTTCCGGCCAGTAGTTGGCACCCGAGAAACCGCCATCGGCATCGTGGTCGTACTCATAGCCTTTGCCATAGCCGATGTCCTTCATCAGCTTGGTCGGCGCGTTGAGGATATTGGCGGGGGGCATCAGCGATCCGGTCTCGCGCGCCGATTTCCATGCGGCCTTGTGCGCCACATAGGCCGCGTTCGATTTGGGTGCGGTGGCAATGTAGAGCAGCGCCTGAACGATCGCCAGTTCGCCTTCGGGACTGCCGAGGAACTCATAGGCATCCTTGGCGGCAAGGCATTGCACCAGCGCCTGCGGATCGGCCAGGCCGATATCCTCCACGGCCATGCGCACCAGCCGGCGCAGCACGTAGAGCGGCTCTTCGCCCGCCACAAGCATGCGCGCCATGTAATAGAGCGCAGCCTGCGGATCGGACCCGCGCACCGCCTTGTGCAGCGCCGAGATGAGGTTGTAATGCCCCTCGCGGTCCTTGTCGTACACCGCCACGCGCCGCATCAGGAACTTGCCCAACGCTTCGGGATCGAGCGGCGCGGGCAGGGACACGTCGAACAGCATTTCGGCCTGGTTCAGCAGAAATCGCCCGTCGCCATCAGCCGAGGCAACCAGCGCCTCGCGCGCAGGAGGAGTAAGCGGCAGGCGCAGGCCGGTGATCTCCTCGGCCCGGTCCAGCAAGGTGCCCAGCGCCGCCGCATCCAGCCGATGCAGGATCAGCACTTGCGCGCGCGAAAGCAGCGCGGCGTTCAGTGCGAACGAGGGGTTCTCGGTCGTCGCGCCGACCAGCGTGACCGTCCCATTCTCCACAAAGGGCAGGAAACCGTCCTGCTGCGCGCGGTTGAAGCGATGGATCTCGTCCACGAACAGCAGCGTCCGCCGCCCGGCCAGCGCCATGGCATCGGCCTCGGTGAAGGCCTTCTTCAGGTCGGCCACGCCCGAAAACACCGCGCTCAGGGCGACATAGCGCATGCCCACCGCCTCGGCCAGGAGCCGTGCGATGCTGGTCTTGCCCGTGCCCGGCGGCCCCCACAGGATCATCGACGTCAGCTTGCCCGCGGCCACCATCCGTCCGATCGCCCCTTCCGGCCCGGTCAGGTGGTCCTGTCCGATGATCTCGCCCAGCACGCGCGGCCGCAACCGGTCGGCCAGCGGTGCTTCGGCACCAGCCTCGGGCGGCGGGCGGTCCTGCGGGGGAGGGGCAAATAGGTCGGTCATCGCGTGTGAAATAGGGTGTGCCGGAAAAAATTGCATCAAGCACTTGCGTAACGCTCGTAAAGATATATCTTAGACGCATCATGAAAGGATATGAACACATGAACCATGACTATGGCCGCCACAGAGGCGGTCACCGCGCCATCAAGATGATGGCAATGATGGGCGGCCGCTTTGGCGGTCCCTTCGGCAAGGCCGGGCCCTTCGGTGAGGACGGTCCGTTCGGTGCCGGTGGCTTTGGCCCCGGTGGGCGGGGGAGCGGACGCGGCGGCGGCGGCGGTCGGCGCGGAGGACGGATGTTTGCAGGCGGCGAATTGCGCCTGCTGCTGCTCCACCTCGTCGCTGAACAGCCCCGCCACGGCTATGACCTGATCCGCGCCGTCGGCGATCTGGCGGGCGGCGAATATGCGCCCAGCCCTGGCGTCGTCTACCCCACGCTCAACCTGCTGGTCGATGAAGGTCTTATCGCCGAAGAAGCCGACGCAGGCCCGCGCAAGGCCTTTGCCGTGACCGATGCCGGCCGCGCCGAGCTTGCCGGCAAGGACGCCGAACTCGAAGCGATCCTGGTGCGGCTCAAGGCACTGGGCGAACAGCGCGACCGCGCCGAAAGCCCGCCTGTCCGCCGCGCGATGGGCAATCTCCACGCCGTGCTGCGCAACCGCGCGATGACGCAGGGTTTCGACACTGAAACGGCCCACGCCATTGCCGACATTCTCGATGATGCCGCGCGGCGGATCGAACGCCTCTGATGCTCATCGAATCCGCATTGTCGCGGCGCTTTGACGATGCTCTCGGCCATGATATCCTCTCCCCCGATAAAAGGGGGAGGGGCATCATGCAGAACCTTGAATCCACGCCCGCCACCACGCCCGGGCATCTGTGGGCGGTGGGTGCCATCAGCCTTCTGTGGAACAGTTTCGGCTGCGTCGATTACACGATGACCAAGCTCGATCCGCAGGGTTACATGCAATCCGTCGGGATGGATGGGGCCCAGGTCACCTACATCGAAGCGATGCCCGCATGGCTCAGCGCTTTCTGGGCCCTCGGCGTTTGGGGCTCGCTTGCCGGGTCGATCCTGCTGCTGCTCCGTTCGCGCCACGCGGTGATCGCATTTGCCATGTCGCTGCTGGGCCTTGCTGTCACCCAGCTCTACAATTTGCTCGACAGCGCGGCGCCCGCCGCAATGAACCGCGATGCGATGATGGTGATGAACCTCGTGATCTGGGCCTCGCTGCTGTTCTTCCTGTGGTACGCCAGCCGCATGAAGGCAGCGGGCGTCCTGCGTTAGCGCTGTGGCCTGGCCAGGGCCTTGGTCTTCTGGCGCACCAGCCGCAGATAGGTGTCGGCCACCGCCTGGTTGATGCGGTCCCACGAGAATTCCAGGCTGCGCTCCTCGCCCGCTGCGCCGTGCCGCGCGCGCAGGGCGGGGTCCTCGACGTAGAGCCGCATGGCTTCGGCAAACTGCCGCACCGCACCCGGCGTGATCAGCCGCCCCGAGACG
>JAPLPG010000085.1 GCA_026400375.1 Novosphingobium sp.
CCTCGGCCTTGGCCGCAGCCGTCAGGATGGCGCGGTCATCATCTTTCAGAAGCTTGAGCCAATGCTCGATGTAGCTCGCGTGGCTGTCGAGATGTGTGACGGGCAGGCCCAGCTCAGCGCCGAGCATGGCGCTCGATAGCTCGGCGCAATATCCTGACAGTCCAGCCCCAATCTGACTTCCGACGCCAATTTTTAGGACGCGCATCATGCCGCCAACTCCTCGGGCTGGGGTTGCTGGGCGTGCATCCAGTCGGCTGCGGCCTGTGCCTTGCTGGCGGCGGTGAAGATGGCGCGAGGGTCGTCCTTCAGCACGCGCAACCACGATGCGACGTATGCGGCATGATCGGCGCGCGGATGGTGGGCGATCCCGAGGTCGGCGAGCACGAACGAAGCTGTCAGTTCGGCGCAGATCTCCTCGATCGCCAGACTGTCCCGCTTGAAACGTTCGGCAAAGTTGCGATCGAGCCGGTGCTTTGCCCCTGTGGCGTGGGCCGCCTCATGCAAAAGCGTGCCCATCTGTGCTGATGCATCCCGAAACGAGGCAAAGGTCGGCATGAAGATGTGATCGAGGTCGATCCGGTAGTGCGCATCGTAGGCGCCCTCGGTGATCGGGATCTTGAGGGCCGCGACGAAAGCTTCGGCGTGCCCGAACCGCTCGCTTTCCGGCAATACTGCGACAGGAGCGGGCTCATAGCCCTCGACCTGTGCGAGGTTGAACACGGTGAAGGCCCGGGCGAACATGCGGCCGGGGTCGGCTTCGCCGTCGTCATGATCATCATCGGCGCGCGATGCGGCCTGCTTCCAGAACACGACGGTGGTTCCGCGCTCACCCTTGCGGACCTGTCCGCCAAGAGCTGCCCACTGGCGATAGGTCCCCCAAAGACCACTGGAATAGCTGCTGGCTTCGGCGGCAATCCAGAGCGCCAGCACATTGACACCGCGATAGCGACGGCGGGAGGTGACGTTCTGCGGCCTCGTCGTGGCAGCGCCATCATGGTGCCAGGGCATGCGCCAATTGCCGGCACCGGCTTCGATGGCAGAGACAATCTCGGTGGTGATGCGCGAATAGACGTCGGCTCGCGGCGTCGCAGGGTGGGATCGGGACATGGCGGGTCTCCACGACGAGCGGAGGGAAACTCTCTTCCGCTCCTTCAGCCCGTCACCCGAAAACCGGCCTCCTCTCCCTCTCCCGCCACACCGGTCCGAGGTGTGGCGGCACCGGGCGCGATCTGTTCGAGGACACGCTCAATCCTTGCCACCTCGGCCTGAAGCGTTACCCGCTGCGGTTCTGGAAGCCGCTTCTCGCGCAGCAACAGCCGCGCCTCGTCAGCTCCGCGCTGCCAGGCCGGGCGATGCCGTTCGGCAATGCAGGCATTGGGGCAGCGGACCGGCTCGCACATGGCGATCATTGGTCCGGTCGCACCCGGTTCCGAAATGCGGTTGAGGCACAGGGCAGTTGCCGGATCAAAGAAGCAATCGGCCAGCGGGCCGACATGCAATGTCCGCGCGAGACTGCCGAGCATCGTCCGTAGGCGTGGCCGGTCGGCAATCATGGCGGGTAGCGGCGCCAACTCGTGGGCGGCAGTATCGAGTGCGGCTCCGATCCTGTTCGCGGCAGGTCCGCCAAGGCGCGCGCCACCTTGCCGCTCGTCGAAGTAGACGAGGATATCGTCGATCTGGCCAAGCGCGCGCTGGGCTTCGATCTCTCCCCGAAATCCGGACCGGCTGCTGCCGGCATAGCCTTCGAACGCCGCAACGCTGGCGTGCTTGTACTGGATCATGCCGGCAATCGTCCCAAAGGGCCGGTTGGCGATGTGCCAGGCAATGGTCCGGCGAAACTGGCGTGTGGTCAGACGCCAGGGCGCGCCATTGGGGCCGGCAGGAATGATCGGTGCCTGCGCCGTTCCGAACCGGTCGTTGAGATGATCGCGAAACCGGTTGAGTTGCCGGACGATCTCGGCAGAAACGTGCGTCTTGGTGTTAGCCCGAAGCGTGAGGACCGGCCACAAGGTCGTTGTCCCGCGCGCTTGCCCCGCCCGCGCGGAAAGCCGTTCGAGGACGGCAATGGCTTCGGCGACCGGTGCGATAGTGACCCACTCGGTCTCCTCGCCGCAGCCGCGCTTGCCCTTGTAGGCGGTGGACTTGATGCGATGCCGCAAGATCGCACCGTCTTCTGCTCTGGTGATGGACAGGCATCCCCGCTTCATCGCCTGGATCTCGCTGTCCCGCATGCCTGAGAGATAGGCACAAACGACGTAGGCCGCCGACTGCAGCATGACCTCTTCGAGAGCCAGTACCTTGGCATCGAAGCGGGTGCGCCAAGGCAGGCCAGTATCGAGATCGGCGGAAATGGGCGTATCCATCCCGCCGATCTCGGTGCCGAGTTCTGCGACAGCTGCGGCGATGAGGTCCGGTGCCCCAGTGGTCAGACCAAGGTGCATGGCAGGTTCGGCCTGGGCGTCGATGCCGGCGTGGAGGTGGATCAGATGATAGTTGATCGGCGGCGTGACTTTGCCGCTTTGCGGATCTGTCCGCGTTGTGCCGTTGTGTGCGGTGGTCCAGATCGGGATCCCGCGCCCTTGTCGCCGCAAGGCGGCAATATAGGTGTTGAGGCGTTGGCGTTGCCGCGACCGTCGATCCGCGAGATCAAGACCTGCCTCAGCGGCAACCAGACGGTCGCGCTTTGCTTCAAGGCGATCGAGTTCCGCCCGTGAGGCGAGGATATCTCCTGCGTAGTAGTTCACATAGCGCAGCGACCAGGCGAGCAGCGGCGTTATGATCGCTTCCGGAATACGCGGCGTGCGGTTCTCTCCGGCGACGTACTTTGCTCCCGCTACTGAGAAAGGGCTGCGCCCCGGCCACGGCTCAAAGGACAGGCGCGCAGTCGGCAGATGGTGCCGCAACTCATGCAAGTCGAAGATTATCCGCAGCAGCGCTGCCGCCGCAACCGGACGCAGTCCGGCAAGGCGTAAAGAGCGGGCATAGCGATCGACCAAGTACTGATCGCCCCGGCCGAGATCGAAACGACCCAGCTCCGCCTTCACGAAATCGAAAAAGCGTAAGGTCCGGTTGGCCTCGCCGCGCACACCCGCCGGCTCAAGCCGTGAACGGTGGCCGGGCAGATCGACATTGAGCCGTGCATGGAGAATCTGGCGCAGAGCATCGGCGATGGAAGGGTCTTGGATAACGGCGAAATGTACCGTGACATGGCAGCGCCGGGCGTTGTCGCGAAACACGCCGGGAGCCAGATCCCAGACCGGATCGCCGTATCGCGAGATATGCGCGCGATCGAAGCCGGGGCGCAGCGGTGCGGAGATGAGCACCGGGAGGGCGTCACGTACATTGCAGTTGTCGGCGAGAAGCTGGAGAGCGGTCATGCGCGGGCCTCAGGGGGCAGATAAACCGTGGGAGGCTCGGCCGTGACCTGCGCCCGGGCCCTTGCCACGACGTCGTCGCCGAAGGCGGGCAGTATCTGCTGAACGATGCGGTCACGGGCATGGCCGAACTTGGCTGCCCAATCGGCTGCGCTCAGGCCGGCTCGCTGATCATCGACAAAGGAGAGGAACGCGAGGATGGCGGGTAGCTTGCGCGCGGTGATGACCGCGTTGCGACAATCGAGGCAACCCCAGAACGGCGTTGGGCACGCGGTACCGGCAGATGCAAAGGGACTGGAATAGAAGTTGCCGCAGCTGGCAAGCCAGACGTCCTGTTCGCCGTCGAGACGTGCGCGCGAGATGCCTTCATAATCCGGATCGGGGCTCGCCAACGCGCCGCGCCGCCGCTCCTCGTCCGAGGGAGGAAGTATCCTTGGACCGGTCAGCGCTTCTTCGAGGGCGTCCGCCACGGCCTGCTCGTGCAGCGGTCTGAGTGCCGGAATATCGGCGTAGTGCCGTGCCGCGATCTCGACGGTATGGCCAACGGCGAAGCGGGCCATGTGCCCTTCGGTCTTCAGGTACCACAAGGCCTTGTGGGTCTTGCGCAGGTGCGAAAGGCGCAGATGGAGCGGTCGGCCGGCGTCATCGACAATGCCGTGACGCTGCGTCCAGGCGTCGATCGTCATGCGCGGATGGCGAATACCAGCGGTGATCTCGCCGTGCTGATAATAGACCCACAGGCAATCGCTGGCATGATGTACCCGCGCCTTGGCCGTAAGCGCGATAATGCGCCGGATCAGGCCGCCCGGTGTTGTCGAGGCGCCGTCCCTGACCCGGATGGTCTTGTGTTCGGCACCATGCGCGCGAAGCTTGGTGTATGCGATCTCCACCGTCCCGCCCGAAGCGTTGCGCAGGCAATCGATGGTGAGAGTCTTGCAGCACTCGAGTTCGAGGCCGGTCTCGAGCGAAAAAAGGACCAGTAGCGGCACGACATCGGCGGATGTGAGGTAATGGGCACCATGCAGCGCCATGGCGAAATCCGGGCTGACGATGCTCCGGTTCCAGCGTCTGGCGTAAAGCGCCATCCACTCGGCATCGCGATGCTTCAGGGTACCGCGAGCCTCTATCGCTAGGTGCGCCTTGTGGGCGGCCACCTCAAGATCCGGCACGTCGTCATAGCGTGGGCCGGCCCGCAAGCGCGCCTCGATGCCGACAAGATCGGTGCGCGCCGCTTCGCGTAGCTGGCGGGCAACGAACGGACTGTACGCGTCACGAGGGCGAGACCGGGCATAGGGATGCGAACTCACGTAGCGAAGCCGATCGCGGAGCCCCGGGTCAAAGAGATCCGGTTGATCGACGGCGACCCGGCGCAGGATGGAAACGATCTTGGCGACATAGGTCGGCGCGTGCACTCGCGACTTGCCTTGTGCGGCGAGCCATCTCTCGAATCCATCGATATGGTGGGTACGAAGGTCTGCCGGGCCGTTGATCCGATCGCCTGTCCCGGCAAGATAGGCAAAGAAGCTCGGCAACTGCGTGACGTATGTCTTGATCGACGAACGCACCATGATGGGGCCGCGCGGGGCGACCAGCATGAACAGGCCCCGTGCAAAGGCGAGAGCCAGGCCACGGGGCCGGAAGCTGGTGAAATCCACGAGCAACTCACCGCCGTATGGCGGATCGATCATGAAGCGCAGCGTGCTGATCTGCGACCATGGATCGGCCTCGGGCGCAGTCGCCGAGGCCTCGAAACTGACCTTGCGTCCTTTGCGTGGAGCAGCGGTCATGATGGAAGATAGCCCGGTACGAGTGCCAACAGCTCTTCGACCGCCGCATCAACGGTATCGGCACGCGTGGCGAGGTGATCGAGATAGATCGAGGTCGTGGCGAGGCTTGAATGACCGAGCAATCGCTGAACCTGCTGAAGCGGATCGCCGACCAACTGGCGATAACCATCCATGGTGCCCACCGGTGCCGCCGCCTCGGCAAGGCGGCGCTGGATCAGCATCGCCAGCATGTGGACCGCAAAGGAATGTCTGAGTTGATGGGGGCTGACCCGGACCGGGATGCCGGCATCCGTGCAGCGGCGGCTCGCCCGCGCGAAGATCGCTTCCCACGAGTTGGGGAGCACCGGTTGCCCGACCTCGGTCAGCCAGAGCACCGCTGCTTCGCAGGGCGTTCCGTCGTCATCGCAAATGACGAGCCTGGCGCGTTCATCCGGTGTGACGACCTCCATGTCCATCGTGCCACCGCCAACGAGATGCAATGCGCTCGGCCCGAATGAGGGGCAGTGGATGAAGATCGGGCGGTCGATGGCTTCCCAGCCACGGCGTCTTGCGAACTTGGCGACGGCTTCGGCTCGCTCAACGGCGATATAGGCGTCAAACACCGGCAACAAACGGCGCGGCAGCAACATGCTACGCCCCCTGTCCCCCTTGGTGAGTGCCGCCGGAAGCTCTACCCGCCGCTGCCGTTCCGCGCGGGCATCGCCAACCGGAATCTGGGCAGTGAGCAGGTGGGATGCCTCTTCGAGGCGCAGGCCGGTGGTGACGAGAAGATCCGCGAACAGCGCGTTGCGCAGCCCATTACGGTCGCGAGCGCCGGGGCGCTCCGTGCCGTCAGGGGTGAGCCCGCGGGCCGCGCGTTCATAGGCGTCGTTGCGGCCCGTGACGGCCGCTCGACGCCCTCCGTGCGAACTTCGCCAGACCTGACGGTGGGTAAATGGTGTGCGCTCGATCAGGCCCTCCCGCTCGGCCCATCGGTAAAGCTTGTCGAGCGAGGCAATCGCCCGGTTCCACGTCGACGCCGAAACCCGAAACTCAGCATCGCTGCGCCGCCGGGCACGATGATAGGCACTGACATCATCGGTATCGGCTTGCCAGACAGACTTGCCGCGCGCGGAGGCGAGGAAGCGAACCCAGACCAGAACATCATAGCCGTGAGCGCGCAGCGAATGGCGCGAACGCGCCCCGTTCAACGGCAGATCGAGGAAGTAGCGGTCGAGGTCTGGATCGTAGATCTCTCCACCTTGCAGGATCATTGGGATGTAGGAGTCCAGGCCATCCGCCGCCCGGCGTTCCTGAATGACGATCGACGTGTCTGAAGTATCCACAGCTTGCCAGTCCCTCCCCCGGACCCCCTCCCGAATCCAGATCGCACACCTTGCGCGCCTGCGGGACGGTGGCCATCAGGCCGGACTACGCCAGCTTATGGATAGCGCTTCATCCGGCCTGATGACCCCCTGCGTTGTGCCAAGAACATACCGTTCAATGGTGCGTCAGGCACGGTGCAGACTGTCCAGATAAGGCTACCAGTTCTTCGGCGGCATATGCCGCCGTGCCGAAGCGGTTTTTGAGGTCACGCCCGAGGCGGCTGGCATGGCCGGTCCAGTGCGAGAGCTCGTGCG
>JAPLPG010000186.1 GCA_026400375.1 Novosphingobium sp.
CCAGATGCCGGTCAATATAGAGGAGCGCGGTGCCATCATCGCGCTGTTCGACAACGTGGGCGTCCCAGATCTTCTGGTACATCGTGCGCGGAGAGTTTGCTGGATGCTGGGTCATAGGCCATGCGGTTAGGCCCGCCCTTCCCGCATTTCAAGCAGGAAAGGGCGGGCCCGGAACGCCTTCGGCGTAATTATCTTACGCTTTTGCCGGCCGGTCGGCCGCGTGTTCAGCCCCTGCGGCCGTCACGGTCGCGCTTCTCGATCCGCAGGCGCTGGTGGATGGTGGCCACGCGGCGCTCCAGCGTGCGGAACTCGCCCACCGACAGCCCGCGATTGGCATAGCGGGTGTAGGTCTGCTTGATATCGCGCGCATCGCGGCGCAGGCCCTGCGCTTCGCGCGGCGAAATCGCGCGCTGGCGCTGGGCGTTCTGGATGCGGGCATCGAGCGCGTAGATATCGCGGCGGATCTCGGCATTGCGCGCCGGCGTCAGGTACGAAGCCTCGGCGCGGTTGCCGCCGGGGTAACGGTCACCGTCGCGGCCCCACGACTGGGCCGATGCGGTGCCGGCAAAACCGGTGGCGATCATGGCGGACAGGGCGGTAGCGATAATGGTCTTTCGCATAGGATTTCTCCTCACTGGGTTGGTGAAGCCAATCTGCCCCCCGCCGCCTGAACGCCGGAAAAACAACCCGTCGCGACTTTCGGGCAAAGTGTAAGAATGTGTCGCGACCCGCGCCGGGGCGATGTATGGGAGCGCCATGCAGACGCTGATTGCCCTCCTGATCATCATCGCCACGGTGCTCGCCATGGAATTCGTGGCATGGTCCAGCCACAAGTACATCATGCACGGGTTCGGCTGGGGTTGGCATCGCGATCACCACGAACCGCATGATGGCTTCTTCGAACAGAACGACCTGTACGGCGTGGTCGGCGCGGTCATCTCGATAAGCTTCTTCGCCATCGGAAGCCCGCTGGTGCTGGGCGATGCGGCATGGTGGCCGGGCACCTTCATCGGCCTTGGCGTGATGGCCTATGGCGCGATCTACACCCTGATCCACGATGGCATCGTACACCAGCGCTGGTTCCGCTGGGTGCCAAAGCGCGGCTACGCCAAGCGGCTGGTGCAAGCCCACAAACTGCACCACGCGACCATCGGCAAGGAAGGCGGCGTGAGCTTCGGCTTCATCTTCGCGCGCGATCCGGTTGTGTTGAAGCGGGAATTGCGCGTGCAGCGGGAGCGGGGGATTGCTGTTTTAAGGGATGCGGTGGAGGGGTAAAAGTTTAACAGCGTTCGAGTGTCTGGAACATCAACATGCGGGCCAAAGAAAGTTGAGCGCCCTCAATTCCGCCATTGGACCCGCCTGCACATTCTCTCAAAAATTATCACTTTAGCAAATGCGAACTGTACGAGGCATACTCGACGCAGTTAAATGGGCAAATGACAGAAGCAACGGTTGAAGACGATCTTGGGACTTTTTTCGGTCTTAATGGAATTGACATAGGTGAGATACCTATCGCTTTTCCTCGCGTGACGTGACCCCCTGATTTTCCTCCAAGCTTGATTAGAGTCCGGCCATTGGAAGGACGGACAGATGAAGCGAACGAGGTTCACGGAAGAGCAGATCATTGGCGTGCTGAAGGAAGCGGAGGCGGGTGCGAAGACCGCTGA
>JAPLPG010000069.1 GCA_026400375.1 Novosphingobium sp.
TATGACCTGGCAAAGATCCCGTATCCGGCTCGACAAGGACAACCGCGCTTTCTGGACCGGAGGCAGCGAAGGCAAGCTGATGATCCACCACTGTGGCGATTGCGGCGGCTTTACTCACCCTCCGCGCGAATTCTGCCGCCACTGCCAGAGCGAGAATGTCGCTCCGCACGCGGTATCTGGTGCAGGCGTGGTCGATACCTACACCATCAACCATCAGAAATGGGCGCCCGACATGGAGGTGCCTTTCGTGATCGCCCGCGTGCAGCTGGACGATGCGCCCGATGTATTCCTCACCACCAACATCGTGAATTGCCCGGTCGATGCGGTGGACATCGACGACAAGGTGCGCGTGACCTTCGAAGAGCAGGACGGCATCTGGTATCCCCTGTTCGAGAAGGCCGAATAATGGCGCGCGAGGCATACATCACCGGCATCGGCATGTCGGAAGTGGGCGTGCGGCTGGCGCGCTCGCCGCTGGGGCTGACGATGGACGCGATCAAGGAGGCCGTGGCCGACGCCGGGCTCAGCCTCTCCCAGATCGACGGCGTTTCGACCTACCCTGGCAAGATGCAGACATTCCTCGGTTTCTCCCCTATCGGCGTGGACGAGGTGATCGAGGTCTGCGGGCTGAAGACCCGCTGGCATACCGGCGCGGCAGAGGCGACAGCGCAGCTTGGCGCGATTGCCGATGCAGCAGCGGCGGTAAAGGCAGGGCTGGCTCGGCACGTGATCTGCTTCCGCACGGTCTACGAAGCGGCCGCGTTGGCCCGTCCCGAGGAGTTCCCCCCGCTGGAACGGCGCAAGGACGTGACCGGCAATTCGCAATGGGTCTCGCCCTTCGGCGCGTTCTCTGCTGCGTGCTGGACCGCGCAGTTCGCCATGCGCCAGATGAAGCGCCATGGCATGACGCGCGAACAGCTTGCCCAGATCGCCATCAACGATCACCGCAATGCCGCGCTCAATCCGCGTGCGCTGGTGAAGGAGCCGCTGACTCTCGAAAAGTACATGGAGGCGCGGATGATATCCTCGCCGTTCTGCCTGTTCGATTGCGATCGCTTCACAGATGCTTCGACAGTGGTGATCGTGTCGGCCTCGGACGCGCTGGACGAGGTTTCCGCCACGCCCGTGCGCATTGCCGCCACGGCTGGATCGGTGGAGCGCTATTCGTGGGATCAGGCCGAATATGCCAGCGCCTATCCCACCGGGCGTGATCTGTGGCGCAATGCCGATTATACCAAGGACGATGTCGATGTCGTCCAATTCTATGATGGCTTTGCGTTCCAGCCGATCACCTGGCTCGAAGGCCTGGGCTTTTGCGAAGTGGGCGAGGGACACAAGTTCATCGAAGGCGGCACGCGCATCGCGCTGGACGGCGAGCTGCCGATGAACACCGGCGGCGGGCAGCTGGGCTGGGGGCGCCTGCACGGCTTCGGCTTTGCCTATGAAGGTGTGGTCCAGCTGCGTGGTGCTGGCGGCGCGCGGCAGGTGAAGGGTGATCCAAAGGTTGCCGTTGCCACATCGGGTGGCGGGCCGATGGCCGCCGCACTGCTGCTTGCACGTGATTGATGCTGCGATCGATGCGGTGATCGATGCGGGGCCCGGCTTCCGCCGCCGGTTCCTGATCGAACCCGGCGTCGGCTCCGTGCGCGCAGCGCTGGAGGACGATTACCACTGCATGGCGGTGACGCTCCGCCACGATGGCACGATGATCACCGGCGTCGACCCCGTGATGGACCGCGTTCCCTGGACGACATGCCCAGGCGCTCCGCTGGTGTTGACGAAGACCTTCACGGGCGTAGCTCTGGCCGATGCTGCCCGTCGCGGCGAAAAGCAGGTGAACTGCACGCATCTCTACGATCTGTCGGTGCTGGCAGCGACCCATGCCGGGGATGTGGCACCGCTACTGTACGACGTTCTGGTCAGCGATCCGGTCGACGGGCTGTGGCATGCCGCGATACGGCGGAACGGGGAGACTCTTCTGCAACTGTCACATCGCGACGACGTGCTGATCAGCCCCGTCGCGCTGGAGGGCGTTTCGCTGTTCAAGATGCGGGCCTGGATCGAGACGCTGCCATCCGATTTACAGGAAGCTGCGCGAATCCTGCAATGGGCCACGCTTCTCGCCCACGGCCGTGTCATCCCCATGGAACGTCAAAGCGATGCGACCCGGATGCCGCCGAATTGCTTTACCTTTCAAGAAGACATGAAGAAGACGGCGCTACGCGTGGGCAAAGTGCTTGATTTCGGTCAGGGGCCTCGCGCCCCGCTCGACCATCTTGGCGAGAACGGATTTCGCAGCCGCGCCACCTGAGCCCTGCAGGAGCCACGCGGCACCGGCAGCGCTTCGGCAAGAAAAACCCCGCTGGAGCTGACTCCAGCAGGGCTTTCCTTCAAATCGGTGTAGGACTTCAGAACGGCAGGTTGTAGAATCGCACCGCGTTGTCCTGCAGGACCTTCTTCTTGACCGCATAGTCATA
>JAPLPG010000296.1 GCA_026400375.1 Novosphingobium sp.
CCCGCCGCAGATGACCAGATCGGCGCGGCTCATGCGCGCTTCGAGCAGGCCGTAGATGGCCAGGCGCGGGTGGCCGCCATAGGCCGGCCGCACCGAGACGTCCTCCATCGCATCGCGCAGCAGCGCGGGCAGCTCTTCCACCGCAAGCTGCGTTGGCGCAGCGGTCGCGGCTTCGCGCCAACGCTCGACGAACTGGGCAAGACAGCGGCCATCGGCTTGCGCCCACAAGCCTGTGCCGCACAGCGCTTCGCCCGCTTCGGACAGGGCATTGAGCGCGGCATCGAGCGCAACCTCGCCATCGAGCGACACGATGGGGAACAGCAGGTCTTCGACGCCGGACCACCAATCGGTCAGGCCGGGATAGCGCTTTTCAGCCTTTTCGACCGACTGGCGAATCGCGGGCAAACCAGGCCCCGGCCGTGGCCCGCGCAAGGTGAGATCGAGCTGGCGAACGCGCTCCAGCCAGGCGACCCGCCCCTCCCCCGCTTGCACCAGAGGGTGGCCGAGCAGGGCCAGCAGCGGCACCGGGGCGGCGCGTTCGGCCACCAGTTCGGCTAGTTGCAGCACCACCCGCCCGGCGGCGGTCTGCGGCAGGGGGCGCCCGGCGGTATCGTCGGCCACGATGTTCCAGCGGGCGAGATGGGCGACGATGCGCGCGGCAAGGCTGCGGTCCGGGGTGATGACGGCAACGCGGCGTTCCGGCTCGGCCAGCGCCTCGCGCACCAGCACGGCGATCGCCTGCGCCTCTTCCTCGGGATGCGCGGTCTCCATCACGCGCACGCCCGACAGGCGCCGCTCACCGGCTTCGAGCGACACCCACGCCGTGCTGGCTTCCGGCGGCAGGAACAGGTTCGAAATCGCGCGGCTGCGCGCCGGCGGCGCGGGCGAGAGGCCCGAGCGGTGCCACGGCTCGACCTCGGCGCGGGCAATGCCCATGCGGTTGAGCAGGAGCTTGAGGTGGTACTGCGGGTGGGTGACGACATCGCCACGTTCGAACACCGCGCCATCCGGCCCCCCGGCCGAGCCGAGAGCGTCCCAGACATCGGGATCGAGCGCGAGGTCGAGATCGGGCAGGATCACGCCGCCATCGGCCATGTCGGCCACCACGCGCAGCAGCCTTGCCACCGCCGGAGACGCCGAAGTGACCCCGGCCGCAATCACCGGATGGGCAGGAGGGCGGACTTTCCAGCTTTGCGCTGCGTGATCGAGCAGGCGATTGCGGCGTTCGGGCGCATCGACCTTGCCCAGTTCCTGAAGTTCGAAGCGCCACTTGAGGAACACGGTGGCGAACAGCCGCGTGGCATTCTGCCAATGTTCGGACAGTTCGGTGGCGATGCCGACGACGGCTTCATCAAGCATGTCTTCGACGCGCACGCCTTCGACCAGCAGGCGGTCGATCCCCTGGGCCATGCCCTTGGCCTGCCGGATCAGCGCTGCCTCGCCCGGTGCCTCATCGCCCAATTCCTCGCGCAGCAATGCGGCAAGACGCAGCAGGCGGAACGTGGGATCGACCGCAGCGGGAATATCGGCCCCGGCCCCGATGGGATCGAGCAGCGGCCCCAACGTCTCGTCAAGATCGAGATCGCCGACCACCGCCATGCGCGGCAGCAGCAGCCCCGCCCCGCTGGCGCGCACGAAAGCTTCGGTCACCGTGCGCACCGCGCGCTGGCTGGGCAGGAGCAGCGTCAACCGCGCAAGGCCGAAGCGATCCTCGCGGTAGCGCGGGATTAGCCCGGCCACCAGCGCATCGGCAAATCCCCGGTGCGCCGCGATGGACCAGACGCGCGGTCGGATGGAGCCGCTGGCGGGTTTGGCTGTCATGTCAATCGCGCTTGAGCGCTGCCTCGGTCGGGGCGATCATCTGCGGCTCGCCCACTTCGTACCACAGGCCCTGGTGCGAAACGCCATAGAGCCGGCCCTCGTCGATTGCGCGCTGACACAGCACCATGGTTCCGAACGGGCCTTCGGGCGCATCGCGCAGCAGGCGGTGCGAAACGATCTGGATGCCGCTGAAGATGAACGGGGCAATCCGCCCGGTGCGGCGGCGCGAAATGCGGCCAAGCGCGTCCATGTGGAAATCGCCCTTGCCGCGATAGTTGTAGGCGCGCGCGTGCGGGACAAGCAGGAGCAGCGCGTCCATCGCCTCCGGGTCCCAATGATCGGACAGGTGCGCAAAGACGTTGCGCGGGCCATCGAGCCAGATATTGTCGGAATTCAGGCAGAAGAACGGGTCGCTGCCGATCAGCGGCAGCGCCTTGACCATGCCGCCCCCGGTTTCGAGCAACTGGGCGCGTTCATCGGATATGGCGATGGCGGGCGACTTGCGCTGCGCAAGGTAGGCCTCCAGCGCATCGCCGAGATAGTGGACGTTGACCACGGCGCGCGTGACCCCGGCGTCCTGCAACTTGTCGAGCGCGTGATCGATCAGCGGCTTTCCGGCAACCTGCACCAGTGGCTTGGGCCGCGATGCGGTCAACGGCCGCATGCGCTTTCCCATGCCTGCGGACAGGACCATCGCGGTATCGCTGGCAAGCGGCCTGGTCATGCCTCGAACGTGCCTCCGCCAGCGGCCCGCAGATCGGCCGGAACATGCGCATCGAACCACGCCGCCACCGGGGCCAGTGCCGGATGCGCCAGATCGCGCTCCATCAAGGCCCAGACGCGGGGAATGTAACCGAGATAGCGCGGTTTGCCATCGCGCTTCCACAGCCGCACGAAGATGCCGACGATCTTGGCATTGCGCTGCGCGCCGAGCCGGGCGTAGTCGGCCAGAAAATCCTCGCCCTCGCCGGTCTGCTGCAGATAGTAATCGAGCATCCGCGCCTCGAGTTCGGGCGATACATCGCGCCGCGCATCCTGCAGCAGCGACACCAGATCATAGGCCGGATGGCCGACCAGCGCGTCCTGGAAATCGAGCAGGCCCTGCTTTTCCAGCCCGCCCAGCAGCATCACGTTTTCGGCGTGATAATCGCGCAGCACGGTTACGCCGGGGCGCTGGCGCGGCAGCACCTGGCTTAGCACGCCTTCCCACGCATTGGCCCAGCTGCGGCTGTCGACATAGAGCCCGCGCGCCGGAACGTACCAATCGACGAAAAGCTTGGCCTCGCGCTGGTATTCCCCCAGCGTGTAGCCGGTGAACGGACCCGGCGGCAGCTTGCGCAACTGCACCAGCGCATCGATAGCGTTGCGATAGACTTCGTCTTCGTCCTGCGGCCAGGCATCTAGGTATTCGCGCATCCGCACATCGCCGAAGTCTTCGAGCAGGACAAAGCCCTGTTCGGCATCTTCGGCCAGGACATGCGGTGCGCGCAGGCCGTTGGCATCAAGCCACTTGGCCGCGCGCAGGAACGGTTCGGGATCTTCGCGCGGTGGCGGCGCGTGCATGAGCATCGCGTTGCCGTTCGATCGGCGAATGCGGAAGTAGCGGCGAAACGATGCGTCCCCCGGCAGGGGTTCGATCGCGGCGGCGCCCCAGCCTGCCTGCATCAGGAAAGCTTCGACACCCGAAGGGATGGTCAGGTCCATGATCCTCGCTCTAGCCAATCGGACCCCGCCGTTACAATGGCCTGCCTGCCGTTTTCCGTGGATTCCAGCAGGATCGACAGGCACGCAGGCTCGTGCGCGAAGCCGCCGGCGTTTTCCGGCCACTCCGCCAGCAAGGCTGCGCCCTGGCGATAATCGTCAAGGCCGATCTCATCGGCTTCGGCCGGGTCTTCAAGCCGATAGAAATCGGCATGGATCAGCGGCAGGCGCACGGCAGGGGGATCGTAGACCTCGATGATCGCAAAGCTGGGACTCGGCACTTCGCCTTCATGACCCAGCGCGGCGATGATCGCGCGGGCCAGCGTGGTCTTGCCCGCGCCCAGCCCACCGGACAGGGCCACCACATCGCCCGCGCGCAAGGCCGCGGCGATGCGTTGGGCAAGATCTGCGGACGCGGCCAGATCGGGCAGCTGCACGATCATGGCAGCACGACGATGGCGCTAGTGCCAAGCCCGGGTTCCGACATCAGTTCCAGCGAGCCGCCATGGGCCTCGACCAGTTGCCGCACCAGTGGCAGGCCAAGGCCCTGGCGCCGCTCCACCGTCTTGCCATCGGCGCTGACCTTCAAACCATCGAGCGCCCGAGCCAGGATCGCCGCTTCCATGCCCCGGCCATTGTCCGACACCACGATCTGGAGGCCGCCGCCCTTCTTGCGCCCGGCCTCAACAAGGATGCGACCACCCTGCGGCGTGGCGGCGATGGCATTGTCGACCAGTTGGCCGAAGGCGCGACGCAGGCGGCGCGCATCGCCGGTCACCGTTCCGACCGACTTGTCGCCGCGCAGGTCGAGCGTCAGCCCGGCCGACGTGAGCCGCTCTGCCCGCTCGTTCACGACATCGGTCAGCAGCGGGAACAGTTCCACCGGTTCGCGCGCCAGCGGCAAGGTGCCCGCCTCGCTTTGCGAAAGATCGAGCACGTTCTCGATCTGCTCGCCCAGACGGTCCACCGACGAAAGGATCGCGCCGACATACTCGTTCTGCTGCTCGGTCAATTCCCCGGCGATGCCGCTTTGCAGCAGTTCGGCAAAGCCGCCGATGGAGGTCAGCGGGGTGCGGAATTCATAGCTCATGTTGGCGATGAAACGGGTCTTGACCGCATCGGCCTCGACCAGCGCGGCGTTGCGTTCGCGCAAGGCGGCCTCGGCCTTCTGGCTGTCGGTAATGTCGAGCACGGTAAGCATGCCGTTGCCATCGGGCAGCGGCACGCCGGCCAGCGCCAGATGCCGACCATCGGCCAGGGTCAGCCGCCCGTTGCGCTGCTTGCGCTCCAGCGTGGCGGCCTGGATGACTTGCGCGACCGTGCCGATCTGGGCGGGCCGCTTCAGCAGCGGGGCGATGCGGTTCAGCAGCACATCGGCGCGCGGGTGGGTGGAAAGGAACTCCTCCTCCAGCCTCCAATCGGCCGCAAAGCGCCGGTTCCACAGCTGCAGCTTGCCATCGGGAGCGAACACCGCCAGCGATTCGAACAGGTTGTCGAACGTGGCAGTGCGGGTGCGCAGCAGCGTGTCGCGCGTGGCCGAAAGCTGGAGCTGTTCGGTGCGGTCCTCGAAGATCATCAGCAGCCCGCCATCGGGCATCGGCTGGCCCACCACGCGCAAGTGCGTGCCGCCCGAAAGGTGCCACGATTCCTCGACCGGCACGCGCGACAGGAACCAGGTCTGCCGTTCGCGCCGCCATTCGGGGAAATCGCGCACTTCGGGCAGGCGGCCAGCGTCACGCATCCGGTCCAGCACGCGGTCGAACGGCGGGGTATCGACCACCCACGCCTGCGGCACCCCGAAGATGCGCAGGAACGGCTGATTGGCAAAGGCAAGATTCCGCTTTTCATCGAACTGCGCGATACCGGCAGACAGCGTATCGAGCATTTCGCGCTGGGCTTCGCGGAAGCGGCGGAACTGGCGATCTAGTTCCTCCATCTCCTCGATATCCACCGCGTAACCGGCAATGCCTTCCTCGCCCAATGGCAGGTCGCTGACCCGGACGGCGCGGCGCTGGCCCTTGACCGTGGCCAGCACCGAGCGTTCGATCGGCACCCGCCGCGATTGCGCCTGCCGCGCCACTTGCGCCGCGCTGAGGCCGTCGATCGGCTCAACCAGTTCGATGCCCTGCGCAATGACCGCCTCGGCACTGGCTGCGCCCACGGCCTTGACATAGGCGCTGTTCACAAGGCGCAATTTCAGATCGGGGCTGCGGAACCACATCGGCAGCGGCGCAGCCTCGATCAGGCCGGCGAGCCCGGCAAAATCGGCCCGGGCGCCTTGCGTTTCCTCGCGCAGGCGAACCAGTTCTTCCTGGCTTTCGGAAAAATCGAAGAACCACACCAGCGCCGACCCGCCGGGAGACACTTGCGGATCAGCCAGATGGCCATGCGCAGCAAGGCTCCGGGCGCCGTTCTTGGGCGTCAGCGCCATGCGGAACGGGGCGCCGGTCTTCTGGGCCTTGCGCACTGCGTCGCTGAGACGGGAAAGCTGCACTTCATCGAAGCCGCGCTGGTCGGCATCAAGCTCTGACAGATAGCCGGGCATTGCCGAAAAGCCGAACCACCCGGCCAGCCGTGCCGGACCCTCGATCCGGCCGTCGGCGCGCACCAGCAGCGGCAGGGCCGGAGATTCGTCGATCATCCGCGCCAGCTTGCGCGCCTGGCGCTGCACGGCCTCCCCCTTGCGCGCGCGGCGGCGGGCATCGAGCACGAACCAGCCTGCCCCGGCCGTCCACGCGGCCAGCAGTACTCCGATCAGCACCAGTGCAGTCTGGGTAAGCAACGGCATGGCGCAATCGCTACGGCGTGCGCTGCACAATTACAATGCGATGAATTGCGTTGGCGCCGGCAACTTGCGCCACTTGCCACACAACTTTCGGGTTGCACCCGCGCGAAGGCTGGGACCTCGGACGTTTCAAGGTGCGCTCAAACGCACAAAAGCCCCCGCACTTTGGCGAGGGCTTCTGCGTGTTCCGGCTCGGTCGGCGTTAACCGGCTGAGGTCCCCGCCTTCGCGGGGACGCGGATCATGGCCGCTTAGTAGCGGTAGTGATCCGGCTTGAACGGACCGACTTCGGGCACGCCGATGTAATCGGCCTGCTTCTTGCTCAGCTTGGTCAGCTGAACGCCCAGCTTTTCGAGGTGAAGCGCGGCGACCTTTTCGTCGAGGTGCTTGGGCAGGACGTAGACGTCGTTCTTGTAGTTCTCGCTCTTGGTGAAGAGTTCGATCTGCGCAAGGGTCTGGTTGGTGAAGCTGGCGCTCATCACGAAGCTGGGGTGGCCGGTGGCACAGCCCAAGTTCACCAGGCGGCCCTTGGCGAGGATGATGATCTGCTTGCCATCGGGGAACTGCACCAGATCGGTGCCGGGCTTCACTTCGGTCCAGCTGTAGTTGTCGAGCGCCGAGATCTGGATCTCGCTGTCGAAGTGGCCAATGTTGCACACGATGCTCATGGGCTTCATCGCCATCATGTGTTCGGCGGTGATCACGTCTTCGTTGCCGGTCGCGGTGACGAAGATATCGCAGCGCTTGACCGCTTCTTCCATGGTGACGACTTCATAGCCTTCCATCGCCGCCTGCAGTGCGCAGATCGGATCGACTTCGGTGACCATCACGCGGGCGCCGCCCTGGCGCAGCGAAGCGGC
>JAPLPG010000308.1 GCA_026400375.1 Novosphingobium sp.
GCCTGCCCGCCATCGATGATCATCAGATCGCCGTTGATGAAGCGCGCGGCGGGCGAGGCGAGATAGGCGATGGCTTCGGCAACATCCCAGGCATTGCCGCGCATCTTCATGGGGTTGGCCTTGTGGAACCGGGCCAGCGCTTCTTCCGGATACATGCGGAAGCCCTCGGTTTCGATCACGCCGGGGCCGATGCAGTTGACGCGGATGTTGTGCGGTGCCCATTCGGTGGCGACCGTCTTGGACAGATATATCACGCCCGCGCGCGCGGCGCAGGTATGCGCGGCTTGCGGCATGCCGCGTTCGACATTGGCGACGATGTTGATCACGTGGCCGGGCTTGCCATCGGCCTGCCAGCGCCTGGCCGCTTCCTGCATCATCCACCAGGTGCCGTTGAGGTTGGTGTCGATCACCGCCAGCCAGCCCTTGCGGCTGAAGTCGATGGCATCCTGCGGAAACTGGCCGCCGGCGTTGTTGACCAGCGTATCCAGCCCGCCGAAGTGATCGTGGACGCGGCCGATCAGCGCTTCGACCGCATCGGGATCGCGGATGTTGGTGGACTGGCACAGCACATCGCGCCCGGTGTGTTCGTGGATCAGCGCGGCCGTGCCTTCGAGCTTTTCCATGTCGCGCCCGCAGATCGCCACGTTTGCGCCCAGCCGCGCGGCAAGGAACGCCGAAGCCTTGCCCATGCCGCTGCCCGCGCCCGAGATCAGGATGGTGTGCCCTGCCAGCAGGTCTTCCCGGAACACGCTGGTCTGCTGCGCCAGCGATTCATCGTCCAGCCCGCGACGCGGGCGGCCCGGATCACCCGGTTCAGGACGGAAGATACGCGGTGCAGTCGATTTTGGCGCGTTCAAAGGCTCATCCCCAGCGGATCGTTCATGTGGTCATCCTCAACGGGACAGCCTGCTGAAAACCGTTGCCTCAGAGGTTAGCCCGATGCAATAAAAAAGACAAACACGTTTGATTGTGTTTTTCATCGCGAGGCACAGCACCAGATCGCCGCCTGACAGGAGAAATCAGACCATGCAGGCCCATCTCGTAGCCTCGGGAAAGTATCACGACATCGATTTTGCGCGGCTCGAACTCCTGAAGCTTCTGGCAGAGAACGCGCAGGTTCGCACAACGGTTTCCACCGATTACGCCGATATCGCGGCCATATCCGCCGCGCGGCTTCTGATCAGCTATACCTGCGATGTCGTTCCCGATGTAGCCCAGACCGCCGCGCTCCACGCCTTTGTTGCAGGCGGCGGGCGCTGGTTGGCGCTGCACGGCACCAACGCGCTGCTGCGATTCGCCGATGATGGAGTGTGCGAGACGCCCGATGAGGCACCGGCATTCATGGACCTGCTGGGAACGCAGTTTGCCGGGCATCCGCCGATTGCCCCGTTCAAGGTGGAACTGACCCGCGCCGACCATCCGATGACGCAGGGCCTGCGCGCTTTCCGGGTGGAGGATGAACTCTATCTGACGCGCCAGCGCAGCGATATCGACGTGCTGCTGCACACATCGTTCACCGGGACCTGCCCCGAATTCCGCGACGCCGATTGGGACGAAGCACAAGTGCCCGTGCTCTATGAGCGGCGCGTGGGGGCGGGGGCGATCCTGTACCTGACGCTGGGCCATTGCCGCGGGCACTATGATCTGGCGCCGGTCGCCCCGTTCTGGCCGCATCCCCAGCGCTGCGCGTGGAATTACCCGGTATTTTACGACCTGCTGCGGCGCGGGATCAAGTGGGGCTTCGGGCAGATCTAATGGCGCGGTTCAACTGGCAGGCGCCGGGACCAGGGCGGCGATCTGGGCTTCGAGGTGGCGCAGCATCGGATCGACCTTGGCCACGTCCATCCCGCCGGTCTGCAGGCTGATCGCCATGCCCTCGAGCAGGGTCTGCGACAGGGTCATCGCCAGCGCGAAGTTGGTGGGGGAACTGGCCCATTCGGGAAAAAGCTGTTCGGCCTGCGCGTTGAATTTCTCGCCGAATTCGTCCTGCAACGGCTTGAGGATGCTGGCCAGATCGGCATCGGTCCGCGCAGCCACGGCCAGTTCGTGAAATGCGATGAAGGCAGGCTTCTGCAACTGCCGCCAATAGGTTTCGACAAGGTCGGTCACCTCGTGCACCGGCTTGTCGGCGGCGCGGCGGAAGGCGCGCAGGCGCTTTTCATGCAGTTCGGCAATCGTCGCCTTGATCAGCGCGGTGCCGTTTTCGAAGTGGTGCATCATCGCCCCACGCGAAAGGCCGGCTTCTTCGGCCACCTTGGGCGTGGTGGTGTTGGCGTAACCGAACTTGACCAGGCAGCGCACGGTCGCCTCGATCAGGCGGGCGCGGGTCTGCGCGGCCTTGGCCGCCTGCAACTGCGGCCCTTTTTCGCGCGTCTTGTCGGCAGCGGGGCGGGGCTGCCTGACGGGGCGGGCGATCCGGGTGCGGGATAGTGCCATGTAGCTAAGCCTGATTCTGTTAGCGCCAGAGAAATCGCGGGTTCAATCCGCTGCCATAGCCCGCCCTTGCACAATTGGGCAAGAATGGCGGCGCCTGCCGAGAAAAAGGTGCGCGCAAGGGCCGAAAAAAGACAGATATGATTGTCTTTTTTGCAGGGGCGCGATATTCACCATGGCATAACAACGGCACCTGCAGCGGCCCGGCTTCGGCATGGCTCAACC
>JAPLPG010000010.1 GCA_026400375.1 Novosphingobium sp.
CCCTGCTGGAGCGGTTTCCCACCCCAGCCAGCATGACCGCGCTTGGGCAAGAAGACTTCGCGCGCGAGGCATGGACACTGGTCGGCCGGAAGGTTTCCAAGGCCCGGTTGCTCAACGATATTCACGAGACCGCTTGCGCATCCATCGCGCTGCCGGTCGAGGAAGATTCCGTCTCGATCGCCATGTTCCGCATGGTGATCGCGCAGGCGCGTAGCCTGATCCGGCAACGCGACGAGATCGAGCGGACTGCCCATGCCATCCTCAGCGACAACCGCGACTACCAGCTCCTGCGCATGATCCCGGGGATCGGCCCGATCAATGCGCTCACGATCCTCGCTGAGGCCGGCGATCTGCGGCGCTTCAACCATCATCGCCAGTTCCTGAAGTTTTGTGGGCTCGACTTGGCCACATGCCAGTCGGGCACTTTCCGCGGGCGGACCAAGCTGTCGAAGTACGGCAATGCTCGGTTACGGCGTACCTTCTGGATGGCGACCCAAGTTGCCATCCGCCAGCGCGACAACAGCTTCCGTGACAAGCTCGGTCGATACGTCGCTGGATACGGCAATGACCCCGATCGCCGGCGCAAGGCGATGATTGCACTCACCGCCAAGATGGCGCGCGTTGCTCACGCCGTCATCAAGACGGGAGCCGAGTACCGCCCGTTCGTTGAGCGGGCGGACACCAGATGGAAGGACCCCTCTCTGTCGTGCCGTGAGGGCGCTACGGCGACCCTGTAGATAATGTTCGGGCCTTCCATCTGGCATCCGTATCTCATTTTAAGGACGGTGAGGACCACGACCGGCGCGGCCGCTGGATCCTGTGTTTGCTATGGCCGAGAACGCATTCCTTGAAGATGGAAGCCATCTGGATCAAAAAGTCATCAGCGCCGATCACGCTCGGCGCAAAGAGACCTGCTGGCCTTTTCCCGGCGCTGCTTCCCAACCTAGGACGTTGTCGAAGGTGATCGACTGACGCAGGCTTGGAGCAAGCGGCTGAAGCAGTTGGGCGAGGCTGTCGGCGACGGTTTGCGCCCTGAGGCGTGGCTGGGGGATGGCCAGGATAATCCGCGAGTGGCGCTCGTGGGCGATCAGGACGGCGGGACCGGGGGTTCGGAAGAGCATGCAGTCTGCCTCCCAGTGGCCGGGCATCTGGCGTGATGCGATGTCCGGTGGGCGGTCGTGGATGGAGCATTTGCCTTGCATTCGGGGCCATCCGCCCTTGGTGCGCCAGCCACGCTTGATCTTGGCGCGGGGCAGGTAGAGGCGCCACTTGGTGTCGTTGGTGCGTTTGAGCTGGGCGTAGACGAAGCGGTAGATGGTCTCGTGGCTGATGATCTTGCGCCCTTCCTCGTGGGCGAGACGTCCGGCGATCTGTTCGGGCGACCAGCCGGCGGCAAGGCGGCCCAGCACGGCATTGCGCAGATCATCGTCGCGTTCGAGGCGGCTTCCGGTCCAGCGCCGGGCCGAGGTCTGCGCCTGAGCATAGGCAGGCTGGTAGCCGACGCGGTTACCGGTGTTGCGCTTCAATTCGCGGGCGATGGTCGACGGCTGGCGATCCAGAGTTGCAGCGATTTGCCGGATCGATTGCCCGGCTTCGCGAAGCCGGGCAATCGAGCATCGCTCCTCAAGCGAAAGCTGGGTGTATCTCGACATGGCACCACCTGTCTGAGGTGTTGCACTTCGTTTGTGAACTCA
>JAPLPG010000178.1 GCA_026400375.1 Novosphingobium sp.
CTTGCGGCCGACCCGATCGGACCAGGCGCCGGCCATCAGGTAAAAGCCCATGCCGATCGCGCCGCCGATGCCGACGATCACTTCGGCCATGGTATCGTCCATCCGGGCAGCGGACTTGAGAAAGCCCAGGCTGGTAAACATCGCGGTGTACCAGATGACGGTCAGCCCCGCAGCAATTCCGAACAGTGCTATGAATATGCGGCGCTTGTTGCCGGGATACGTGAAGCTTTCGACAAAGGGATTGCCGGCGAGTTCGCCGCTTTCCTTCATCGCCTTGAAAACGGGGCTTTCCGATAGCCTGAGCCGCATCCACAGCGAAACCGCCAGCAACACGATGCTGAGCAGGAACGGCACGCGCCAACCCCAGCTTTGCCAGACAGCGTCGCTCATCAGCCCCTTGCTTGCCAGCACGACGATGAGGCTCAGGACGAAGCCGCCCACCACGCTGGCCTGAATGTAGCTGGTATAGTAACCGCGCCGTCCGCCCGGGGCATGTTCGGCAACGTAGATCGCCGCGCCACCGTATTCCCCGCCAAGGGCGAGGCCTTGCATCACGCGCAGCAGCAGGACGATGGCTGGCGCAAACAGCCCGATGCTTTCGGCCGATGGAATGAGGCCAACCCCTGCAGTAGCAATACCCATCAAGGTAACGGTGACCAGAAAGGTGTATTTGCGCCCGAGTTTGTCACCCAGATAGCCGAACAGCACTGCGCCCAGTGGGCGAAAACCGAACCCCACCGCAAATCCCGCCCAGACCAGCAAGACCTGCAACGTGGCATTATCCGACGGGAAAAACGTCTTGC
Source organism: Novosphingobium sp. (assembly GCA_026400375.1). Lineage (GTDB taxonomy): Bacteria > Pseudomonadota > Alphaproteobacteria > Sphingomonadales > Sphingomonadaceae > Novosphingobium. Next base: position 804 of record JAPLPG010000178.1, read on the forward strand.
CGATGATGGCAGCAAGCGTGCCGTAGATGAAGAAATCGTACCATTCAAACACGGTGCCGGCGGAACTGGCAGCGATGACGAGCCGGATGTCCGAAGCGCTCGGCTCGATCTTGTGTTCGCTGGCCACTACTGCAGTCACGCCAATATTCCCCCGCCACACGCTTTATCGTCATGCGCTGTAGCCAACCCCGTGGCCCTGCGACAAGCCCTGCCTTCGATCATGTACCCGACAGGGAATCGTGCGCGCGCAAGGCATCGAGCGCAGCGTCCCACGCCAGGAGAATTGCGCCGTGGCGGGCGGGATAGGCCCGCGCGGGTTCTAGCAAGGAAATGCCGGGCCAGTCCGGCTCTGCACCTTCGCTTTTAAGCCAAAGCGCGAGACCGTCCCGAGCGTCCGCAATGTCTGCGCGTTGCAGGCCGCCCGCGCTGCGCACGAACAGCGCGGCAGCGGCCTGGCCGATGGCGCAGGCGTGAGGGCGCAGGCCAACGGCGGCGATTGCGCCTTCGTCGTCCGTTTCCAGGGCAAGGTCGATCGTGCTGCCACAACTGCGTGAGCGGGCGGTCCCGCTATACGGCAGATCATCGCGCCACGGAAAAGCTGCAAGCTCCATTGCCGCCGCCAGCACTTCGGGCGTGTACAGCCCTTTGCCCGCGCTCATCTCAATCGCCCAGAATCTGCTTGCGCGCCTTGCGTCGGGCAACTTCGCGCGCCTGTTCGGCGGCTTGCTCACGGCGCTCGGATATCAGGGTCAGCAGTTCCTCGCTGGCAGCGTTCAGCAGCGGATAGGTCCGGGCTTCGGTGATCCATTCGGGCCGACCATCCTCGCCCCAGGCAAGATCATATCCGAAGACCGTGATCGAGTAGCCGAGCACAACGATGATGAAGCCTTTCAACGCCCCGAAGCCGAAACCAAGAACGCGATCGATCGGACCGACGACGGAATCGCGACTGGCGCTGCCGATGCGGCGGGCAATCATGCGTGTCAGCAAGTACGGTATAATCAGGAGCAAGGCGAACGCCAGCACGCCGGCGCCTGTTTCGGTCGGCAGATGCGCAGAGAGCCAGTATGTCAGGTCTGCATGGAGATAATGCACGGCCAGCAGCGCAAGGCACCATGCGGCAAGGGAGAGGACTTCTTCCACGAATCCGCGCAAGAAACCGCCTACGGCGCCGATGCCAACCAGTATCAGGACAACGTAATCAAAGCCGGTCATGTCTTGCGAGTACCTATGACCCGCCCATGATGCGGTCAATCAGATTTGGGAGAAGGCGAAGCGGCGAATAACGAAGGCCGTCAACCTTTTCCGCCCCCGCCTCGGGACCGCAGCCGAGCCGGAAGCCGAGCTTGGCAGCTTCGCGCAGGCGCACAGGGGTATGCGCCACGGGACGTACCTCCCCAGCCAGCGAGATTTCGCCGAACCAGATAGATGCCGCGGGAAGCGGGCGATCGGACAATGCCGACACCAGCGCCGCAGCCACGGCAAGATCGGCGGCGGGATCGGTCAGGCGATAACCACCTGCAACATTAAGATAGACCTCGGCCGTCGAGAAATTCAGGCCGCACCGCGATTCGAGAACGGCGAGCAGCATGGCGAGTCTGCCCGAATCCCAGCCCACCACTGCCCGGCGCGGCGTTGCGCCGCTGGCAAGACGAACCGTCAGCGCCTGGATCTCGACCAGAACCGGCCGTGTGCCCTCCAACGCTGGGAAAACGGCGCTGCCCGGCACCTGGTCCTCTCGCCCCGACAGGAACAGGAGCGAGGGGTTGCCAACCTCCTCCAGCCCCGCGCCAGCCATCGCGAACACGCCGATTTCGTCCACGGCACCGAACCTGTTCTTGATCGCGCGCAGGATGCGATACTGGTGGCTGCGTTCGCCCTCGAAGCTCATCACAACGTCGACCATGTGTTCCAGAACACGCGGGCCGGCGATCGAGCCGTCCTTGGTGACGTGGCCGACCAGCACCAGCGCTACGCCGGTCTCCTTGGCATAGCGGATCAGTTCGAACGCGCAGCCCCGAACCTGGCTGACGGTTCCGGGCGCGCCATCGATCTGGTCGGAATGCATCGTCTGGATCGAATCGATTACCAGCAGGTCCGGCGTGGGCATCGTGCCGAGCGTGGTAAGAATGTCGCGCACCGATGTGGCTGCGGCAAGCTGGATCGGTGCAGCGCCAAGGCCGAGACGATCAGCGCGAAGGCGGATCTGGTCAGACGCCTCCTCGCCACTGATGTACACGGCAGACCCGCCGGTCATGGCAACCTTTGCCGACGCCTGAAGCAGCAGCGTGGATTTGCCGATGCCAGGATCGCCGCCCATCAGGATAGCGCAACCGGGCACCAGCCCCCCGCCAAGCGCACGGTCGAATTCGGCGATACCGGTCGTTCGGCGTTGCGGCAGTGTGACGGGTTCATTCAGGCTGACAAAAGTTACGCGCCTGCCCCCGCTCGACAAATCGTGCTTTGCCGAAAAGATCGTTTCCGGCGCTTCTTCGACCAGCGTGTTCCATTCGCTGCAATCGGCACACTGGCCCTGCCAGCGGTTGGAAACGCTGCCACATGACTGGCAAACATAACGGCGTTTGGGTTTGGCCATTGTTTCCGAATATCAGAACATAGGTGGAACGCAACCGCCGTCCGACCAGATTGGTAGCATTTTCCTAACCACAATGGCTGCCCGTATCCTTAACGTACATTGACTATGGTTTAGGCAATGGCCCGTAGATCAAACCATATCCTTGGCATTGAGCCGAAGATGTATCGGCATTTCGCCGCGCTGACACTGGCGATTTCCGTCACGGTCGCGCTCTTTGCCGACGGCGACGTGCAGCAAGCCGTCGCCAAAAGCCAGAAGGACACAAACCTGCGCAATGCCGAAAAGGAAAAGTTCGGCAGCCGCAAGCTTGTCGACAAGCGCGGTGAACAGCCCGGGCGTTTCGGCTCAAGCGAATTCAGCGATCGGCTGGACGCACCGATGGACGTGAGCGGCGACAGCCACGGCAGCTTCGTGCCGGCAAGCTTCACGGCAAGGCAAGCGCCGATCATCGTGGAGATCGATCAGGCCGCGGTTGCCCGGATGACCGCGCCACAGCGTTCTGCCTATCTGCGCATGCTCGAACAAGAGAAACGCAAGCGGATGGCGCAAGCTCCGGTGCGACCGACGCCGGCGCAAATCCAGGCACTCGCCGCGCAATCCGCGGCAAGGTCAGGCTCTGAAAAACCGGATTAGGATTGGTGCCCCTGGCCAGACTCGAACTGGCACATCTCTCGATAACCGATTTTGAGTCGGTCGCGTCTACCATTCCACCACAGGGGCATGCGATGACACGGCCCTTAGCCAGTGCCATCGCGATCGGTCAAGCGTTCCTGAGCGCCCCGACGAGCAGCTTGTGCAGCTTCGAGTGCAGGATGTCGTTTCCGGCCAGTACCGTTTCGTCACAGATCGGCTGTGAACGTCCCTTGTAATCCGAAACGAAGCCGCCCGCTTCGCGGACCAACAGGCAACCGGCCGCCGTGTCCCACGGATAGAGACCGCTCTCCCAGAAGCCATCGAAACGACCTGCAGCGACCCATGCGAGGTCGAGCGAAGCGACGCCGAAGCGCCGGATGCCTGCAATGCGCGGCCCCAGTTCGGCGTAGATGCGCGCCCATTCGTTGATGTCGCCGCGGCCGGCGAAAGGGATCCCGGTGGCGATCAGCGCTTCATCCATGTGGCGACGCGCCGAGACACGGAGACGGCGGTCCTGGAGCCACGCCCCTTGCGCCTTTTCGGCCCAGAAGCTTTCGTCGGTGATCGGCTGGTAGACCAGCGCAGCGGTGACATCGCCCCAGCCCTTCCCATCAAGCGTCGGTTCCTGCACCGCAATCGAAATGGCGAAGTGCGGGATGCCGTGAAGGAAATTTGTTGTGCCATCGAGCGGATCGATGATGAAGCGGGGCTTGCCGTCTTCACCAGGGATTTCGCCCCCTTCTTCCATCAGGAATCCCCAGCCCGGACGGGCCACGCGCAATTCGTCCCACAGGGTACGCTCGGAATGCTGATCGGCTTTCGAAACGAAGTCCGCCGGGCCCTTCTTTGAAACCTGAAGATGCTCGATTTCGCCGAAATCGCGGCGCAGGCGACCGCCCGCTTTGCGCGCCGCGCGCTCCATCACGCGCATCAAGCCGGAAATGGCTGCCATGAATCAGCCCACCTTGCCGACGTAGGTGCGTTCGTACACGTCAACGATGATGCGCGTGCCGCTGCCGATATGTGGCGGCACCATCACGCGCACGCCATTGTCGAGGATCGCCGGCTTGTACGAAGACGAGGCGGTCTGGCCTTTGACCACGGCATCGGCTTCGACGATGGTGGCTTCGACCTGATCGGGCAGCTGCACCGAAATCGGGCGCTCGTCATACATTTCAAGCAGCACGGTCATGCCGTCCTGCAGGAACGCTGCGGCATCGCCGAGAAGGTCGCTTGGCAAAGTGATCTGGTCGTAGGTTTCAACGTCCATGAAAACCAGATCCTCGCCCTCGGCATAGAGGAACTGGAAGTCCTTGGTGTCGAGGCGCACGCGCTCGATTGTATCCTGGCTGCGGAAGCGGACATTGGTCTTGCGGCCGTCGATGAGGTTCTTCATCTCGACCTGCATGAAGGCGCCGCCCTTGCCAGGCTGGGTATGCTGGGTCTTGGCGACCTTCCAGATGCCCTTTTCGTATTCCAGGATATTGCCCGGACGGATGTCCACGCCGCTGATCTTCATGATGGAAAGAGCCTTACCGTGAGTAGGGAAGCGCGGCCCTTAGCCGACCGGACCGCTTGCTTCAAGCGCGATTGCCTGAAACGGGGCGGGCGTGCTAGCGCACAGCTTATGACACGCTACACCCTTACCGCCCTTGCTGTGATGTTTCTGGCAAGCGGCGCGCAGGCCGTGCCGGGCGGCAAGCTGCTGACCGTGCAAAAGGGAC
>JAPLPG010000228.1 GCA_026400375.1 Novosphingobium sp.
AACTCCTTGTTCTCACCCACGTAGCTGGCGATCATCTTCCTGACCTGCCGCGTGCGCAACAGCTTTCCGATGCCTTCGTTGTCGATCCCGGCGTTGTTGGAAGCGAAGGTCAGGTCCTTGACTCCGCTGTCGCGCACCGCATCAAGCAGGCGTTCGGGAATGCCGCACAGGCCGAACCCACCGCAGGCGATCAGCAGGCCATCGCGCAACAGGCCGTCGAGCGCCGCTGCAGCATCGGCATAAAGCTTCTTGGACATCGTAGAATTGCTCCCCTCGAAGGCATTGTCACTGGGCAGGTTGGGCCTCTGGGCAGTTTGGGCCATCAGGCATTTCGCTAACACACAGTGGCCTGCGAAAAACAAGACTTGACCTTGTGCCGCGGTGAATTTCCCGCTCCACCGTCGCCCGAATGCCGCGGGGTGCAATGCGCGGTTCGAACAGCGATGCGGCTGAACGAGAAAAGGGCGCTGTCACCAGCGCCCTTTTCCGCATCCTCTCCAAGATGCAATTCCAGATACCTGCCGGAAATGCCGGCTACTGGCAAATCTATTCTTCAGGTCTTATTCTTCAGGACCGCCAACGCCCTCATGGCCATGATCGTTCGCGGCATAGACGTTCGCGCCCTGGCCCTGCATGTAGGGCAGCGGGTTCACCGCTTCGCCCGAAACGCGGACTTCAGAATGAAGGTGGGGGCCGGTCGAACGGCCGGTCGAACCGACATAGCCGATCACGTCGCCCTTGCGGACCTGCTGGCCCTGCGCCACGGCGATGCGCGACATGTGGCCGTAGCGGGTTTCCATCGCAGCGCCATGATCGAGCTGGACGTAGAGGCCGTAGCCACCGAACCAGTCAGCCATTTCAACCACGCCATCGGCACTTGCGCGGATCGGCGTGCCGGTGGGGGCGGAAAGATCGATGCCCTTGTGTGCGCGGCGGCCGCCCAGCACGGGGTGGTTGCGCATGCCATATCCGCTCGACATGCGGGTGATGGCGACCGGCACCAGCGACGGGATCGAAACGCTGCCGCCGCGACGGGCCGTTACCGGCTTGGCCGAGGGCAGGATGCCGTTGTCGAGCTGCTGCCAGCTGGCGAAAAGACGGCGGAATTCCTCGTCACCGCGATCGGCCGATACGCCTGCCTTGGCCGCTTCGGCAGCGCGAAGCGGGGCGGCGATGTCTGCCGAAGCAGCGCTGTTGGCAAATGCCGGTGCGGAAGAGAATGCGACAACGGCCAGAGCGGCGCTGAAAGCTGTCTTGAAGGTTTTGATGTTGAACAACATTACGACCTGTACGACCTTTTCTTTGCGTCCCGATCCGGCCTTTGTGGCCTGCTGGATCGGTGCGCTCTAAACCCCCGTAGCGAACCCGTTGTCTGGCAGCAGGCAGGATAAGAACCAGCCGCCTTGGGAAGTATCAGAGTTGGTCGGAACCCCCCGCCATCTCGTGCATTGGGGTATGTAAGGCGCGCGGCAGGGTGGCAACCCCTGCCATCATTTCGCGCGACAAACCGGCTGACCGGCGCGCTGAGTCGTTGAACGGTGGCTTAACGGCACCTCGAAAGTGCCGCTGGACGAGTGTTTGCCACGCAAACGCAGGGGATTCGCCGCGCTTTTGGCAGACTGCGCTGAAATGTGTTGTGCCAAAGCGCACATGCCGGATTTCGTCGTCAACGATTCTCTGCAAAATCCGCGCCGAACGCGCATCGCCCGCCGCCAGGAACTTCTCGACCGTCATCGGCGTGACATCAAGCGCACGGGCTTCGAGCACCATCGGCACGATCGCCAGCCGCGCGGCAACGTCATGCGCGGTTTCGCGCGCTGAATCCCACAGCCCATCGTGCGCCGGCATCGCGCCATAGAAGCTGCCCAGCGTGCGCAATCGGCGCGCCAGGAGGCTGAAATGCATGGCTTCATCGGCGGCGACGGACAGCCAGTCGTCCACGAACGGCCGCCCCATCTCCGCCCCGAAACGCCCCGCCGCATCAAGCGCCAGGTCGATCGCCACGAATTCGATGTGCGCCAGCGCGTGAAGCAGGGCGAGCCGCCCGTGCGCCGAGCCGCGCCCGCGCTTGGGCATCGCGCCGGGCGATCGCAGCTCGGGCTTTTGCGGGCGGGCGGGGGCGTCCGGCATCGCCACGTCGAAGCTGAACGACAGGCCACCGGCACGCCACCGCCGGACCAGTTCGCGGGTCTTCATGACCTTGGCAAACGGATCGGCGGTGAGCATGGTTTCGCGGATCATCGTGCCGAGTGAAGGGGCGTTCATGGCGGCTCAGGTGCAGTTAGGTGCATCTAGGTGCACTTCGGAAATCACAGCGCCTTTGCCGCAGCCAGCACTTCGTCGGCATGGCCCTTGACCTTCACCTTGTTCCAGATCTGCGCAATTTTGCCATCTGCGCCAACCAGATAAGTCGTGCGTTCCATGCCCATGTAGGTCCTGCCGTACATCGATTTCTCGGTCCACACGCCCAGCGCATCGGACACGCCGCCCGCTTCGGCATCGGACGCGAGCGGTGCTGTCAGCCCATGCTTTTCGGCAAACTTCACGTGCTTCTTCGGTGGGTCCTTGCTGACGCCGAGCACGGCGATGCCGGCGGCCTGGAAATCGGCGTAGAGAGCCGAAAAATCCTTGTTCTCGGTGGTGCAGCCGGGCGTGTCGTCCTTCGGGTAGAAGAACACGACCAGCTTCCTGCCGGCAAAGTCAGAGGCCTTGACGCTGCCGCCATCGGGCGTCGTCATCGCGATGTCCGGGAATGCCTCGCCTGTTCCAATCCGCTCGCTCATCAATCGATCTCCAGTTTTATATCAAAGACTTGGTCCCAGGCCTGCGCCACACAGAGCCGCGCCTGATGCACCGCATCGAGCAGCCCGTCCCAGCTATCCAGCCCGCAAGCCCGCGCCACGATGCTGCGGCTGGCCTGCGGCGGGAACATGCCATCAGGGGCAACGAGCCGCACCACCACCAGCAAGCGCGCCAGCAGATCGTGCGCGGCACCGATGCCGGAGGGAAGAAGCGCCTGATCTTCAAGCCTTTGCACGGCCTGCCCAAGGTCCGGCGTGCGCGCCACGTGATCGCGCAATTGCAGGAAGTGGACCATGAATTCGATGTCCACCAACCCGCCGCGCGCCAGCTTGACGTCGAGCGGCCCCCTCGGCGGCTTGTGTTCCGCCATCGTGCCCCGCATTTCAAGCACTTCGCTGCGCAGCCGGGCAGCATCGCGCGGAGCATCCTGCACGCGGGCGATGATGGCGGACAAGGCCGCGCGATCCCCGAGTGTGCCCAGCAGCGGACGCGCCCGGCACAGCGCCATGTGCTCCCACGTCCAGGCATCTTCGCACTGATAACGTTCGAAACTTTCAAGGCTGACCGAAATCGGCCCTTGCGCGCCCGAAGGCCGCAGCCGCGTGTCCACCTCGTACAAGGCGCCCGCCGCGGTCGGCACCGACAGCGCCGCGATGACGCGCTGGGCAAGGCGGTTGTAATAGAGCGTGGCGCCCAGCGGACGGCGCCCATCGGATTCGGCGGCATGATCGCCACTGAACAGGAACACCAGATCGAGGTCCGACGCATGAGTCAGCGCCGCGCCGCCCAGCCGGCCCAGGCCCAGAATGGCAAGATCGCTGCCGGGCACGGCGCCGTGGCTGCGGGTGAATTCATCGATGGCGGCGCGGCCGAGCACGTCGATCGCCGCTTCGGCAACGCGGCTGAGCGCAGCGGCGACATGAAGGGGATCGCTGTTCCCCTCGATCAGCTGCACGCCCAGCGCAAAGCGCATTTCGCCGACGCGGATGCGGACGTTGTCGAGCAGGCGCTGGTAATCGTCGCCCGCCTCGCCGCGTGAAAGTTCGGCGGCGATATCAGCGACGCTGCCCGGCAGATCGAAGGCCGAACGATCGATCAAGGTATCGAGCAGGTCCGACCGGCGGGCCAGTTCATCGGCCAGAACCGGCGCATGGGCCAGCACGCGCATGACCAGCGCGAGCAGGCCGGGGCGGGCATCGAGCAGGCGAAAGACGTTGATCGCACTGGGCAATCCGGCCAGAAGCTGTTCCCAGCGCAGCAGCGCACGGTCGGGATCGGGCGCCTGCGCCAGGGCGCGCAGCAGTTGCGGACGGATGCGGGCAAAGGCCTCGCGCGCTTCGGCAGAGCGGAGGCAGCGATACTGCCCGCCTTCCCACGCGGCAATGCGGTCGGCCAGAGCATCGGCCTGGGCAAAGCCGAGCGTCTGGAGTTCCAGCGCCAGCGGGCTGGCATCGACCGCGACCGCGCCGGTCGGGGCATAGGTCGCGATCAGCGTATCGAAGCGGCGGCCGACGGCATCGGAAATCGCGGCCAGTTCCGCCACCAGTTCGGCGCCGCTGGACAGGCCATCGAGCCGGGCGACTTCGTCCAGCGCCTGCGCATCGGTGGGCAGCGAGTGGGTCTGCTGGTCTGCCACCATCTGCAGCCGGTGTTCGAGCGTGCGCAGCCGGTCATAGCTCTCGCCCATGACCACCGCGTCCTCGGCACTGACGATGCCCGCTTCGGCCAGCGCATCGAGACTGGCGCGGGTGCCGCGCAGGCGCAGCGCCGGGTTGCGGCCGCCATGGATTAGCTGATGAGTCTGCGCGAAGAATTCGACCTCGCGGATGCCGCCGCGCCCGCGCTTCAGATCATAGCCGGCGCCGATCGCCTGGCCTGCGGAATAATGATCGCGGATGCGCGTGGTCAGCCGCCCGATTTCGGCAATCGCGCCGAAATCGAGGCTGCGCCGCCACACGAACGGGCGGATCGTATCAAGGAAGCCTTGCCCGGCGGCCAGATCGCCCGAAGCGGCGCGGGCGCGGATGAAGGCGGCGCGTTCCCACGCCAGCGCGCTCGATTCGTAATGGGTGATCGCGCCTTCGAAGGGCAGGGCCAGCGGGCTGACTTCGGAGGCCGGGCGCAGCCGCAGATCGACGCGGAAGACATAGCCTTCATCGGTGACTTCGGACATGAGCTGCATGATCGTGCGGGCAATGCGCTGCGCCGCATCGGCGGGATCATCGCGTTCGCGCCGGGGCAGGACTTCGGGATCGTAGAGCAGGATCGGATCGATATCCGACGAGTAGTTCAGTTCCTGCGCGCCGTGCTTGCCAAGGGCGATGGCGGAAAAGCCGACCGAGGGCGCATCGGGCACGCGGCGGCGGATGGCCGCGGCAATCGCCCGGTCAAGCGAGCGATCGGCAAAATCCGAAAGTTCGGTGATGACACGGGTGAGCGGGAAGGCCCCGGCCAGATCGCCGATGGCGACGACCAGAGCGAGCGCCAGGCGCTCCTTGCGCAGGGCGATGGCGGTGTCGTCGATCCCGTCGCCTGCCGCCCGCGCCCGCGCCAGGGCCTGCTCCACATCGCCCGACGCGAGCATTGCTTCGAGATCGGGCAGGCGATGCAGCGCCCGCGCGAGGAACGGGGCGTGGGTGCGGGCGCGCAGGAGAGCGTGGGCAAAATCGGACATTGCCCGATGCGATGCCCGGATTGGCGGCCTGCATCAAGTCGGCTTGATTCCAAGCCAGCTTGCGATGGCGGGGCCGGTCTGCCAGCAAGGTGCGGCCTTTCGCCGGAGATGACCGATGACCTTTCGCAAGACGTGCCGTGCGCTTTCCGCTTCGCTGCTGGCCCTTTCGCTGAGCGGGGCGGCGTGGTCGATGGACGCCGGCAAGGGCGCGCCACAAGTGGACGAGGCCCTGCTGCGCGAGGTGATCAAGACGCTGTCGGCCGATGATCTGGCCGGGCGCGGGCCTGCCAGCGCGCAGGAAAAGGCGACGCTGGACGTGATCGTGGCGCGGTTCAAGGCGGCAGGGCTGGAGCCCGGAAACAAAGGCAGCTGGTTTCAGGACGTGCCAACGGTTTCGATGACCGCTTCGGGGTTTTCGCCGCTATCGATAAAGGGCGGCGGCACGGCGCTGACCTTTGCCAGCGGCAGCGATTTCGTGGCGGGCAGCTATCGCGTGGTGCCGCAAACGGTGGTGAAGGACGCGGAGCTGGTGTTCGTCGGCTATGGCGTGAACGCGCCCGAGCTGGGCTGGAACGACTACGCAGGGATCGACATGAAGGGGAAGGTGGCGGTGATCCTCGTCAACGACCCCGACTATGCAATGGAGAGCGAGGACGGGCCGTTCAAGGGGCGGCGGATGACCTATTACGGGCGCTGGACCTACAAGTTCGAGGAAGCGGCGCGGCAGGGGGCCACCGGCGCGATGATCGTGCACGATACCTTCCCGGCGGCCTATGGCTGGAACGTGGTGGAATCGAGCTGGTCGGGCGACCAGCACTATGTGGCAACGCCCAACGATGGGGCGGACCAGACGGCGTTCAATTCGTGGATCCAGAAGCCTGTGGCCGAAAGTGTGTTCAAGGCAGCGGGCAAGGATCTGACGACGATGACCGCAGCGGCCGGGCGCAAGGGGTTCAGGCCGGTGCCGCTGGGATTGAAGGCCAGCCTTTCGTTTCAGTCCGCGATAACGCGATCGACTTCGCGCAATGTGGTGGGGTTGCAGCGCGGCACGCAGGCTCCGGAAGAGTACGTGCTTTATTCCGCGCACTGGGACCATCTGGGGCGGTGCAAGCCCGATGCCACTGGCGATGACATCTGCAACGGCGCGGTCGACAACGCGACCGGCGTGGCCGCGCTGGCGGCGCTGGCCCAGATGAACAAGGCAGCCGGCCCGGCGCGGCGATCACAGGTCTACCTTGCGTGGACGCTGGAGGAATCGGGGCTGCTGGGATCGGAATTCTATGCGCGCAATCCGGTGTTTCCGCTGGCCCGGACGGTGGGCGGGGTCAACATCGATGCGCTGGCACCCGGTGGCCCGGCGCGTGACATCGCGGTGACCGGCGGCGACAAGTCGGAACTTGCGACGCTTCTGGCCAAGGTGGCAGACGAACTGCAGCTGAAGACCGGGCCGGAAGATGCGCCGGAGAAGGGCTATTACTACCGTTCGGACCACTTCAGCCTGGCCAAGCGCGGGGTGCCGATGTTCTATGTGGAGCGCGGGGTCGATCTGGTCGAGGGCGGGGTTGCGGCCGGAAAGGCGGCGGCGGCGGACTTCGTGGTCAACCGCTATCACAAGCCGAGCGACGAATATTCCGACAGCTGGGACATGCGCGGGATTGTGCAGGACGTATCGCTCTTCTACCGGCTGGGCCGCCCGCTGGCCGAAGGGTCTGACTGGCCGAACTGGAACGCGGGCGACGAGTTTCGGGCGATCAGGGACCAGAGCCGGGCGGGCGTGAAGTAGGGTGATGATGGCGTTTGCCATCTTGCAGCCGTAAACCCACCCCCGGCCCCTCCCTTGAGGGAGGGGAGCGAGACTTGGCGAGCCGCAGGCGAGGTTCGTCGCAGCGGGGAGGGGTTCCGGCCTGTCAGTGCCACGACGCAGGGATGTTCGAGTTTATGACGCAGTTTCGCATGCCGCCGGAATGGCACCCGCAGGACTGGCTGTGGGTCGGCTTTCCGCATCTGGCGGAGGAATGGTCCGGCCTGATCGATCAGGCGCAGGAACAGATCGCGGCCTTTGCCAGCACGGTGGCCGACAGTGGGCAGCAGGTGCGGCTGGTGGTGCGCGATGCCGCCAACGAGATGCGCGCGCGATCGCTGGTTTCAGCGAGCGTGACGCTGGAGCGGCGGACCTATGGCGATGTGTGGCTGCGCGATACCGGGCCGCTGGTGGTGCTGGACGCGGCAGGAGAGCGGCGGGCGCGCCTGTTCGGGTTCAACGGCTGGGGCGGCAAGTACCTGATGCCCGGGGATCAGGAGATCGGCGCAGATCTGGCGGATTCGGCGGGGCTTGCGGCCAGCCGGGCGGACTGGGTGCTGGAAGGCGGGGCGCTGGATGGCGATGGCACCGGCCTTGTCGCGACGACCGAGCAGTGCCTGCTCAACCCCAACCGCAATCCGCACCTGTCGCGCGCCGATCTGGAAGCGCGGTTGCTGCGCGATCTGGGGTACGACCGGGTCCTGTGGCTGGGCGACGGGCTGATCAACGATCACACCGATGGCCATGTCGACAATCTGGCGCGGTTCGTCGGCCCCAACCGGCTGGCCCTGCCGCGCGCGACCGGCCCGGACGATCCCAACGCGGCGATCTATGCCGACGCCAGGGCGCGGGCGCTGGACGCCGGGGTCGAGGTGGTGGACGTGCCCTCGCCGGGGCTGATCGAGTGGGCGGGCGTGGTGCAGCCTGCCAGCTACATGAACTTCGTGATCACGACGAACATGGTGGTGGTGCCGGTGTTCGGATCACCGCACGACACCGATGGCGTGGCGGCAATTGCCGAACTCTTCCCGGACCGCGCGACCGTGGGCCTGATGGGCGATGCGGTGCTGGCCGGCGGGGGCGGGTTCCACTGTGCCAGCCAGCAGATGCCTGCGGTTTCGGCTTGAACGAAGCTCCAACACCGTCGTCCCCCCGGGCTTGACCCGGGGCTGGGCTTTCATTTCGCCAAGGCTGAAACCGCAACCAAGCCAAGCCCCGGATCACGTCCGGGGCGACGGAATTTCTTGTTGGAGGTGTAGGCTTTAGCTCGCCAGTCGCAGTCCTGTGCTCACGCTTTCTGCACCCGGTTGATCGGGCCAGATGCCGCGAGTGTCGTAGACGACCTTGCCTTGGCGTTCGGCGAGCGGGATGACCTTGAAGACGTCGTGATCGACCAGCACGATCAGCACGTCGCATTCCTCCAGCGCGGTGTCGACGTCGATCTGGATCGCGCCGGTGCCTTCGAATTCGCGGGGCAGGGCGCCATAGGGTTCGACCACGTGGATGCGGTTGCCGAACTGGCGGGCGAGGCTGGCGGCGACGTAGCGGGCGGGGCTTTCGCGGAAGTCGTCGATGTTGGCCTTGAACGCCAGGCCGAGGCAGGCGACCTTGGCTTGGGGGTTGGCTTCGACGAGATCGGCGGCCTGCTTCACCACGTGGTGCATCTTGCCGTCGTTGACGTTGCGCGCGGTGCGGATCAGCGGGGTTTCATCCGGCGCGCTCGATACGATGAACCACGGGTCCACCGCGATGCAGTGGCCGCCGACGCCGGGGCCGGGCTGCAGGATGTTGACGCGCGGGTGGCGGTTGGCGAGGCGGATCACTTCCCACACGTCGAGGCCCATCTTGTCGGCCACCATCGACAGTTCGTTGGCGAAGGCGATGTTGACGTCGCGATAGGCGTTTTCGACCAGCTTGGTCATTTCGGCGCTGCGGGCATCGGTGGTGACGCAGGTGCCGCGCACGAAGCGCTTGTAGAAGGCCAGCGCCTTGCGCGCGCAGCGCGGCGTGATGCCGCCGATGGAGCGATCGTTGTTGGTGAGTTCCTCGAGGATGCGGCCGGGCAGCACGCGTTCGGGGCAATAGGCGATGGAGACGTCGGGGGTCTCCTTCGTCTTGCCGGGAAATTTGAGGTCGGGGCGAAGGCCCGCCATCAGATCGCGCATCTGGTCGGTGGTGCCGACGGGCGAGGTCGATTCGAGAATGACCGTGTCACCCGGCTTGATCACGGCGGCGACTTGCGTGGCGGCGGCCAGGACATAGGAAATGTCGGGCGTGTGGTGGCCGTCCTTGGCGAACGGGGTGGGCACGGCGATGACGAAGACGTCTGCCGGTTCGATCTGGGTGGAGGCGCGCAGCAGGCCGCGCTGGACCACGCCGTGGACGAGGCCGTCGAGATCGACTTCCTCGATGTGGATTTCGCCGCGGTTGATCGTATCGACCACCTGCTGCGACACATCGAGACCGAGCACGCGGCAGCCTGCGCGCGCGATGATCGCGGCGGTTGGCAGCCCGATATAGCCGAGGCCGACAACGCAGACGTCCGGCTTTGCATCACCCATCATTTCGCCAGCAACTCCATGATTCGGCGCGATGTTTGCCCGTCTCCGAAGGGATTGTGGGCGCGCGCCATTGCCGCATGGGCAGCCTTATCATCGAGCAGGGTGAAGATTTCGGAAACGATGGTTTCAACATCGGTGCCGACCAGCCTGGCGGTGCCGGCGGTGACGCCTTCGGGGCGCTCGGTGGTTTCGCGCATGACCAGGACGGGCTTGCCCAGGGCGGGCGCTTCTTCCTGTACGCCGCCCGAATCGGTGAGCATGATGTCGGCAATGGAAAGCAGGCGGGCAAAGTGCGGGTAATCGAGCGGTTCGATCATCGCCACGTTGGGCAGGCCCGAAAGCGCGGCGTCCATCACCTTGCGCACGTTGGGGTTGGGGTGGACCGGGAAGATCAGCGCCACGTCATCGCGCGCGGCGATGCGGCGGATCGCCTCGGCGATTTTCTCAAGGCCCCCGCCGAAGTTTTCGCGGCGGTGGCTGGTGACGCCGATGATGCGCTTGCCGGCAAAGCGCGCCTCGATTTCGGCAAGGCCTGAGGCAAGTGCCGGTTCGGCGGCGATCCTGGCGGAGACCCAGTGCAGCGCATCGATCACGGTGTTGCCGGTGACGTGGACCGTGGCGGGATCGACGTTTTCCGCCAGCAGCGCTGCGGCGGAGACGTCTGTCGGCGCGAAGTGCAGCTGGGCGACGGTGCCGATGATCTTGCGGTTCACCTCTTCGGGCCAGGGGTGATAGATGTTGTGGCTGCGCAGGCCCGCCTCGACATGGGCGACCGGGAGCTTGCGGTAATAGGCGGCAAGCGCGCCTGACATGGCGGTGGCGGTATCGCCCTGCACCACAACCCAATCGGGCTGCACTTCGTCCATCACCTTGCCAAGGCCGGTGAGCAGCGCGGCGGTGAGCGCATCGAGCGTCTGATCGGGGCGCATCAGATCAAGATCGTGATCGGGCACGATGCCGGATATCGCAAGCACCTGGTCGAGAATGCCGCGATGCTGCGCCGAGACGCAGGTGACGACGCGGAAACGCGGATCATCGCGCAGCGCGTGGACGACGGGGAACAGCTTGATCGCTTCGGGGCGGGTGCCGAAGATGATGAGAACGGTTTTGGCCATGCGCGTTCAATAATCCGTGAGTGTTAACCGTGAAATAAGAGGCTGGACTTAAACGTGGCGGCAGATGGCGCGGACGAGCGTCAACCATGAAAGGCCATTTGCCCTGTGACCGTACAGTTTCCGCCGCTTGCACCTGCCTCCGCCGTCGGGCTTGACCTGCAGGTTTCCGTGAACACCCGCGTGGTCGTGCTGGGGCTGGGCTATGTCGGTCTGCCGCTGGCGGTGGCGCTGGCCAAGCAGTTTTTCGTGACCGGGTTCGACATCGACACGCAGCGAATCGGCGAACTGTCCGAAGGGCATGACCGCACGCGCGAGATCGAACCGGAGCGGCTGGCGGAATCGAGCCTTGGGCTGATCAGCGATGCCAATGCCTGTCCGCCCAGCGACTTCTACATCGTCACCGTGCCAACGCCGATCGACGCGGCCAACCGCCCGGACCTGCGGCTGGTGGAAGCGGCTTCGCGGACCGTCGGCAGGATGCTGCCCGCTGCCGTGGCGCAAGGGCGCAACCCGGTGGTGGTCTATGAAAGCACCGTCTATCCGGGTGTGACCGAGGATATCTGCGGGCCGATCCTGGAACAGGTTTCGGGCCTGAAATGCGGGGTGGACTTCTTCCTCGGCTATAGCCCGGAGCGCATCAATCCGGGCGACCGCGAACATACCATCGACAAGATCACCAAGGTGGTTTCGGGCCAGACGCCGGAAGTGCTGGAGCGCGTGGCCGACCTTTACGGTGCGATCACCAACGGCGGGGTGTTCCGTGCCGCATCGATCAAGGCGGCCGAGGCGGCCAAGGTGATCGAGAATGCGCAGCGCGACATCAACATCGCCTTCATGAACGAGATCACGCAGATCTTTTCGAAGATGGACCTGTCGGTCTGGGACGTTCTGGCGGCCGCGGGGACGAAGTGGAACTTCCTGCCCTTTACCCCCGGCCTTGTCGGCGGGCACTGCATCGGGGTGGATCCCTATTACCTTTCGGCGCGGGCCGAGGCGCTGGGCCATGATCCGCAGGTGATCCTGGCCGGGCGCGGGGTGAACGATGGCATGGGCCGGTGGCTGGCGGGCGAATTGCACGCGCAGCGCGGGGGCAAGGCGGGGTCCGTGCTGGTGCTGGGGCTGACGTTCAAGGAGAACGTGCCGGACTTGCGCAATTCCAAGGTGGCCGATGTCATTGCCGAATTGCAGGCGCTTGGCCATCAGGTGACCGTGCACGATCCGCACGCCGATGTGGCCGAGGCACGCCACGAATATGGGCTGGAACTGGCGGGCGACGCGTTTGACGGCAGATATGACCTGGTGTTCCTGGCCGTGCCGCACAAGCACTACCTTGCCGCCGGGCCTGAGCGGATTGCCACGCTGGTGGCACCGGGGGGCACGCTGGCGGACCTGAAGGGCGTGCTGGGCGCGCGGGCGGATTGGCGGCTTTGACCTTAAGACATCCTGCGCTCCCCCGCGAAGGCGGGGGCCTTAGGAGTGTTACGGTAGGGTAGTTGTGGGCGCTGTGTTACGCGAAGGTTCT
Organism: Novosphingobium sp.; assembly: GCA_026400375.1. Taxonomy (GTDB): domain Bacteria; phylum Pseudomonadota; class Alphaproteobacteria; order Sphingomonadales; family Sphingomonadaceae; genus Novosphingobium. The sequence continues at coordinate 12,476 of JAPLPG010000228.1, forward strand.
GTAAACGGCCTGAGGCCCCCGCCTTCGCGGGGGAGCGGTTTTTGGTTCTGATTGTTTTTGAAGGTTGCTTGCCAGCATGAAAGTCCTCGTTACCGGAGCCGCGGGCTTCATCGGTTATTCGCTTGTCACCCGGCTGCTGGCGCGCGGCGACGAGGTGGTCGGCGTCGATGTGGTCAACGATTACTACGACGTCAGCCTGAAGGAAGCGCGGCTGGCGCGGCTGGTGGAGCAGGGGGGGGCGCGGTTCACCTTCCTGCGCACCGATTTTGCCGATTACGCCGGGCTGACCAAGGCGCTGGAAGGCAAGAAGTTCGAACGCATCGTCCATCTGGGGGCGCAAGCGGGCGTGCGCTATTCGATCGAGAATCCCCACGCCTATGTGCAGGCGAACCTTGTGGGGCACCTGAACCTGCTGGAAGTGGCGCGGCATCGCGGGGCCGAGCACATGGTCTATGCCTCGTCATCGTCGGTCTATGGCGGGAACACCAAGATGCCGTTCTCGGTGGATGACCGGGTGGATCATCCGATGTCGCTCTATGCCGCCACCAAGAAGGCGGACGAGCTGATGAGCGAGACCTACGCGCACCTCTATCGCCTGCCGCTGACCGGCCTCAGGTTCTTCACCGTCTATGGCCCGTGGGGGCGGCCGGACATGATGATGTGGCTGTTTACCAAGGCGATTCTGGCGGGCGAGCCGATCAAGGTGTTCAACCACGGCGACATGTACCGCGATTTCACTTATGTGGACGATATCGTTTCGGGCGTGGTCGCCTGCCTCGACAATCCCCCGCCCGATGATGGCGCGGTGAAGGCCGGTGGCAGCGAAAAGCCGCACCGGCTCTACAACATCGGCAACCACAAATCCGAACACCTGATGAAGGTGATCGGCATTCTGGAAAGCGAACTCGGCCGCAAGGCGGAGATGGAAATGCTCCCCATGCAACCGGGCGACGTGCGCCAGTCGTTTGCCGATATCGACGCGATTTCAGGCGATCTGGGGTATAGGCCGACGACCAGCATCGATGTGGGCGTGCCGAACTTTGTGCGGTGGTATAAGGAATTTCATGGGGTTTGAGGGGTTTGCTGTGAGAGAGCGGTGTGCGCACGCCCCCACTCCCAACCCTCTCCCCTGAAGGGGAGAGGGCTATGTCTGGCCGTTTACGTCGGTGAATGACAGATAATGCGGGTATGGCCACTGAAAGCTGCCGTTCGGGAAACGACGCCATAGGCGACGTTGCCCTTCTTCGTCGCCCCGTGCTTGACACGGGGCTTGGCTTCCTTGTTGCTCTGCCGCGGAAGTAGAAAAGCCTAACCCCGGATCAAGTCCGGGGAGACGGTGTGGTGGATGGCAGCTCCCCACCCCATTGCGGCCAATACATTCCAAAATGCAACAACCCACAACCTGCCGTCACCCTGAACTTGGTTCAGGGTCCATCGCTCCGCGCGAGCGGCGGGTTGTTTGGCGCAATGGATACTGAAACAAGTTCAGTATGACGCAACGTGGGGAGTGGGGAAGTGTTCGACCGGGTGGAGGTTGTTCGCAGCATCTTGCCCGCAGCCCTACCGCTCATCCGCAAAGGCCGACAAGAACCCATAGCCCGTGGCCACCAGCCGCACCGGGCAGTCGAGGTCGGCCAGCATGGCGCGGGTGGTTTCGCGGTTGGTTACGATCGACCAGTTGGAGCGGGGCGTGGCTTGGGTCTGTTCGGACAGGGCCAGCGCGGCGAGCAGCGTGGTGGGCGAGGGTTCGCACGTGGCGAGGCCTTCGCCGGCCAGGGCGGCTTCGGCGAAATCGAGCGTTGCGGCGAGGCGGGCCTTGGCCGGGACGTCGTCGATCATGGCCTGGCGATGCCGGTCGAGGATCGCGGCGGTCTGCGCATCGGCGGGCAGGCCATCACGTTGCAGGACGGGGAGGTCCTGGCCCCAGGCTTCGGGCGGGCAGCGGCGCTTTTCCGGGGTCATCGCTTCGAACGGGCGGCTTTGCAGCGGGTAGATGCGGCAGATGCGCGGGCGGGCTTCGTAATTGCCGCAGCGCATATCGGGCAGGAGGTGGGGGCACGGGCCTTCGTGCCGGGCGACGAGGCGCAGATTGATCCGGAATGGCACTTCGCCAACCGTGGCGGGGAATGTGGTGGCCTTGCGCCAGGCGATGGCGGGATCGGCCAAATCTTCGGCGCCGGTCCAGGCCCAGCCTTCGGCCAGAAGATCGACCTGATGGCCGCTGGATGCCCAGATGCGCGCTTCTTCGACCGATAAAGTCAGCCGCAAGTCATGGCAGCAACGGCCACATTGCGTGCAGTCAAAGCGTAGTTCCATTCCGTCTCTTAGGCGGAATGTATCAGATCAGGACAGTAAAGTTCTCCCCGATACGGATCGATCGAAGAATAAAAAAGCCCCGGTCTTTGCAGGCCGGGGCTTTTGCTGTTCGTGGTAGGCCGGATCAGAAGCGCACGCCGAGCGTGACGTTCCAGGTGCGCGGATCGCCGTAGTAGGCGGTCTGGATGTTGCCGACCGAGCTGAATTCCTGCCCGTCGGTCTTGTAGAGCGTGTTGCCCACGTTGCGCACCGCGCCGCGCAGGTAGACCTTGTCGAAGTCCACCTGGGCATAGAGGTTGCCGAGCCAGTAGCCGTCTTCGGTCAGGCCGGGGCGGTTGTCGACCGAGAGGAAGTGCTTGTCGACAAAGCGCGCGTCGCCGCCGAGCGTGAGCGAAGCGGTGCCCACGGGGATACGGTATTCACCGCCAAGGCGCAGGGTAAGCGGCGGGGCGAAGGCCGGGCGGCAGGTGATGGCATTGCCGGTGGGGTTGCAGCTGAACGCAGGGGCGCGGCGGCCGTCGTTGAACTCCTTGTAATCGGCATCGAGGTAGCCGACCGAGGCGAACAGCGTGACCGGCTTGGCCGGGCGCACGTTCAGATCGAATTCGAAGCCCTGGATGCGCAGCTTGCCGGCGTTGAGCACGGGGAAGCTGCCGCCGGTGATGCCGGTGTTGCCACCGCCGACGCGGGCCTGGAAGTTCTGGTAATCCGAATAGAACGCCGCGCCCGAGACATTGACCCGGCCATCGAGGAACGAGCCCTTGGCGCCGGCTTCATAGGTCCACACCGTTTCCGGCTTGAACGTGGGGACGATCACGGTGGCTCCGTTCACCACTTGCGTGACATCGCCGATGCCGTTGACGCGGCCGTTGAACCCGCCCGACTTGAAGCCACGGCTGGCCGAGCCATAGACCATGGTGTTCTGCGAGGGCTTGTACGACAGCGTGGCCGAGGGGGTCCATGCTTCGTAGGTCACGCTGTCTGCCGTGTTGAACGGGGCGGGCAGGTTGTTGGGGAAGGTGAAGGTGCTGCGGATCACGATGGCCGGGAATACCGGGCTGGACGTGGTGGCCGTGGTGGTGCGGAAGTATTCCTTGGTCTCACGCGTGTAGCGCAGGCCTGCGGTGAGCGAGAGCGCTTCGGTGAAATCGTAGGTCAGCTGGCCGAAGGCGGCATAGGACTTGGTGTCCTGCTCGTCGTCGATCGTGCGCAGGAAGTTCAGCGGCGTGCCGACATAGCGCAAGTAGCTGTCGGCATAGGCTTCCTGATGCGAGGTGACGTGTTCGTTCAGGTAATAGAGGCCGAGCACGCCCTTGAGCTTGTCGGCATCGAGCTTCAGCTGCAGTTCCTGGCTGAACTGATGCTGGCGGGTGCCGACGAAGACGTCGCCCACTTCGGCGCTGGTGCCATCGATATCGACGAAGAAATCGGTCTTCAGCCGGCGATAGGCGGTGATCGAGGACAACTGCAGCGCATCGGACAGATCGACGTTTACCGTGCCCGAAACGCCCCAGTGATCAAGCTTCTGGCCTTCGTTGTTGCGGAAGCTGGTGGAGGCCTTGTAATCCCATTCGCCAGCCGCAGCCGGCGCGATGGTGAAGGGCGTGAGCGCGGTGAAGGTGGCGTTGTAGTTGAAGCCGACCAGCGGCGCGGTGTTCTGGCCGAGGGTGAGGGTGTTGCGCTGGCGGGTGTAATCGCCAGCGATCAGCACCTCGACCGTCTCGGACGGCTGCGCGCGCAGGATGGCGCGGCCCGAGGCGTTGTTGCGATCGTTGTACGTCTTGCCCGTGGCAGGATCGGTGACGATGCCATCGCGATCATCGTAGACCCCGGCGACCGAGAGGGCGAGCTTGTCTGCCACCAGCGGGGCGGAGACATAGCCCTTGGCGGTCACTTCGTTGAAGCGGCCATAGGTGATTGCGCCTTCGCCGCGCAGGGTGTTCAGGTCAGGCTTCTTCGACACCACGTTGACCGCGCCGCCGATGGTGTTCTTGCCATAGAGCGTGCCCTGGGGCCCGCGCAGCACTTCGACGCGCTGAACGTCGAACAGGTTGAGCAGCGCGCCCTGGATGCGGCTGAGGTAGACGCCATCGACATAGACGCCGACGGCCGGATCGAAGGTCTGCAGCGCATCGGGCTGGCCGATGCCGCGGATGAAGAAGTTGGCGCTGCTGGCCGAGCCGCGGCCCTGCACGATGTTGACGTTGGGGATGGCCCCCTGGATGCCCGCAAGATCGCGCGCGCCGGCCTTTTCCAGCGCTTCGGTGCTGAGCGCGGAGATCGAGATCGGCACATCGAGCAGGCGCTCTTCACGGCGGCGGGCGATGACGAGGATTTCGCCGGTGGCGGCATCCGATGCGTCTTCAACGGCGGCGGGGCTTTCCTGCGCGAAGGCGGGGATGGCGGGCAGCGCGAACAGCGCTGCAGTTGCGGCCAGGGCGGCGCGCGTGGAAATTCGGGTCATGGTTCAGGCTCCCTCTTGCGGACAGCTTCGGCCGCATCGAAGCTCTAATATTGAAAGTTGAACCACCTTTCAACTTGTCGTTGTGATGATCGACTTTCATCGCTACGAATCGTGGCGAAATGGCAACAGGCTGGCGGGGCACTGGCGGGGCAGTGCCAGCCGGGCGGGGTTGCCGGGGAGAACGTGATGGCGGAAACGAGCGCTGCCAGTCCGGGCAAGGTGCCGCGCACGGCGCGCGGGCGCGAAACGCTGCGCCGGTTGCTGGATGCGGCGGCGGCGGAATTTGGCGAGCGCGGCTTTCACGACGCTTCGGTCAGCGGGATCACCCGGCGGGCGGGGACGGCGCTGGGCAGTTTCTATACCTATTTCGATTCGAAGGATGCGATCTTCACCGCGCTGGTGCGCGACATGTCATCCCGCGTGGCGACAACGGCAGCCGCCGCCGTGAGCGAGGGGGCAACGGGCCTGCGGCGCGAGCGCGAGGCGCTGGTCGGGTTCCTGCATTTTGCCCGCGAACACAAGGAAATCTACCGGATCATCGACGAGGCCGAATTCGCCGACCCGGCCAGCTACCGCGCCCATTACGAGGGCACCGCCAGCCGCATCGCCGCGCGCCTTGCCGAAGGCGTTCAGGCGGGGATCGTGCGCGATGGGCCGCAGGACGTGCGCGCCTGGGCGATCATGGGCATGAACGTGTTCCTCGGCCTGCGCTTCGGCGTGTGGGACGATGCGCGGCCGGTCGAGGAAATTGCCGACGTGGCAGCCGATCTGCTGGGGAACGGACTGGGCGCGCGGCCTCAGTCCTGAGCCCACAGGTGGGCGCGATAGCGGTCGAAGCACCGCTTGCCGCAGACCAGCCGCATCAGCGCGCCTTCGGCGATGGCTGTTGCGCGGTCGGCATCTTCGCGGACGAGAGGGATCAGCGCTTCGCGGTTCCAGTCTTCGCTGTGCTTCACGTCAAGCACGGCGTGAAGATCGAAGTATCGTCGCTCGCGCTCGCTCAGGCCGATGCGGCGCAGACCCTTGGCGACAAGCGCCGAGCGGCCGGGAGCAGTGAGTTCAATCACGCCAAGCGCGCCGATCGAATGCCAGGCAAAGCGGCGGTTGGTGGCCATGGCGGTCATCGCATTGGCCAGGGCAAGGCTTTCCCAGACGGTCGCCTCGATCGTCGGCACTACGCAGAGCGTTTCGGCAAGCGCCGACAGCATCGGGCCGTGCATGCCGCGGGGGTTGCCCCGGCCCATCTCGTCCCAATAGTTGCGGGCTAGTTCAAGCTTGGGCGCGGCGGGCAGTTTTATCTGAGTCAGTGCGACCAGATCGTCGAAGCCGGCTTCGCCTGCGGCTTCCTGTTCGAAGAACCAGCGCATCTGGTCGATATCGGCCGTTTCGGCCAGCCATGGAAACAGCGGGTCGTTCTGGCCGGGCCCGGTGTGCTTGAGGTTTTCGAACCACGCCACGAAAGCCTCTGCGTCGCGAGGGACGGCAGCGGCCTCCTCGCGGATTTCGGCGCGCAGTTCTTCGAGGAAGTTGGCTTCGAGCATGCGCATGCGCGCCTCGTCCTCGAAGTGTCCGGCCCAATCGTGCGTGGGGAAGGCCGGTGCCAGTCGCTGCCGGTTCCAGTGGGCAAGGGCTTGCTGGAAGCTTCCATTGGAGAAGCGGGGCGGGTTTTCCGGGCGGAGGAGTTGGATCGTTTGCATGAAGGGAGAACCGCTGGAGCGGCCCGCCGTTCCATGGCCGGCGACGATGAAAATTCCCTGCGCGCCGAGCCGGTGTTTCCTGAGGATAGGGTGAATTATCGCGTAATTTCAGATGCTTGATTCTTAATGTGGGTTGCGTTCGAGCCAGCGGGCGCGAATGGTATCGGACCCTTCGCGGCTGTCGTCATGGCTCCAGCCGGGCGGACGCAGGATGTAGGACAGCTTGTGCCGCCAAGGCGCATGCCAGACATCGCCCAGCATCCCGCGCCATTCGTGGAACACGGCGTGAAGCAGGTGGAAGCTGCCGAGTTGCCGAACGATGCCGTAGCGGATGGGCAGGTCATCGCGTTCGCGCTGGAAGGTGCCGAACAGGCGGTCCCACACGATCAGCACACCGGCGTAGTTGCGATCGAGGTAGAGCGGGTTGGTGGCGTGGTGGACGCGGTGGTGCGAGGGGGTGTTGAACACGGCTTCGAACCAGCGCGGCATGCGGTTGACCGCTTCGGTGTGAATCCAGAACTGGTAGACGAGGTTTGCGCCGCCCACGGTGATCAGCATGGCCGGGTGAAAGCCGATGAAGGCGGGCCAGATGCGAAAGAGGAACGACAGCGCGAAGAAGCCCGTCCATGTCTGCCGCAGCGCGGTGGACAGGTTGTAGTGCTGGCTGGTGTGGTGGTTGACATGGCTCGCCCAGAACCAGCGCACGCGATGGCCGGTGCGGTGCGCCCAGTAGTAATTGAAGTCATCGAGCAGGAAGCAGGCGATCCACGCCCACCAGACGTTGGGCACGGTCAGGATGCGGTGATTGTAAAGCCACATCGCGGCGGCGAGCACTATGCCAGCGGTGAGCGCGCCCGCGATCGTGCTGCCCAGGCCCAGCGCAAGACTTGTGAAGGTATCGCGCGGTTCGTACTTGTGCGGCGCGCGGCGGGCGGCCCAGAGCATCTCGGCCATGACCAGCAGGACGAAGACCGGGACAGCATAGGCGACGATATCAAAAGACTTCATTGCCCGGAGGCTCCGCGCGGACGCTGGTCCAGGCGGCGCAGGCTGGCCGCCCAGATTTGCGCCTGGTCGCCAAGATCGAGCGTGATCGTGCCGAAGCGGCGATCATCGGTTGCCAGAGTCAGGAACCGCTCGTCCAGCCGGACACTGGCGTGACTTGCCAGCAGGCGGGCGGCAAAGTGGCTGCCGTGCTGGCGGATGATCAGGACCCGGCCCAGCGCATCGCGCGCCAGGGCGCCGATTCCGGCTCGGTCGATCACCACGGCGTGGGGATCGAAGCCGCAGATCGCCTCTTCGGCGAGGCGGCGGGCATGGTCTTCGGACAGGATGCGCGGATCGCTGCCGAGGCCCAGCCGCCGCGTGAGCCAGACAAGGACGAGGATCGCCGCGAGCGAGGCCAGCGCTTGCAGGGCGCTTGTCGCGCCGGGCAGGGCCAGAATGGCGTCCATCGTCGGGAGGT
>JAPLPG010000200.1 GCA_026400375.1 Novosphingobium sp.
AATGGCCTCCTCGACCGCGATCTCGTCGAACGGGTTCATGCTCATCTTCACGTTCGCAAGATCGACACCCGAACCATCCGCCTTCACCCGAGGCTTCACGTTGTAGTCAATCACGCGCTTCACGCAGACCAGGGCTTTCATGCAGGAGAACTCCATCGGAAAAAAGAACGGCCGCCCTGCCAAGGCAGGGGCGACCGCAAATACCCTCAAGAAGGTGGGGTGCCTTGCGACACCCCGTCTGGGGATCAGAAACGATAGGCAATCGAAGCGCCATAGACAGCCGGCTTGCCGCGGTAGCGGATGAGGGTGTCGAGGTAGGTCGAAACTGCGGTCGTAAACGTCTTGTTGGTGACATTGCGACCGTAGATCGTTCCGCGCCAGCGGCCATCGGCCGAGGCCACGCCGATGCGAGCATCCAGCGTAGCGTACCCTGCGATTTCGAAATCGTCTGCGGGAAGCGCCGCGTTGTTGAAGGTGGTGTTCTGACGACCCTGGTAGGTCAACGTGCCGCCGACAAAACCGTTGAGATCGCCCGACAGCGGATATTCGTACTGCGCATCGGCATTGGCGCTGAACTTGGGGGTATAGGGCAGTTCCGAGTCCTTGAAATTGCCGGTGTATCCCGCCGCGTTGTAAACCGCCTGGCCATCGGGAGTCTTCGAGTAGTCGGATGTGACCTTGGCCTTGAGGTAGGTCGCGCTCGCGCTGAGGCGCAGGCCTTCCAGCGGATTGACGATCAGTTCGCCCTCGATGCCGAAGATGTAGGACTTGGGCACGTTGAGCATCTTCTCGAGCAAGCCGAACACAGGGTCGGCAATACGGCCACGGACCTGCTTGTCGGAATAATCGTAGTAGAAGGCAGCCGCGTTCAGCTGCACCTTGCGATCAGCCAAGGGTGCCTTGAAGCCCGCTTCAAAGGCAATGACCTTCTCTTCGGTTGCAGGGGTGTACTGCAGAATGCGTGAGGCGCCGATGGCCGAGAAAGTGCCAGCCTTGTAGCCCTGGCTGACGGTGGCGTAGATGAGCGTTCCTTGGTCGAACTTGTAGTTCGCGCCGATGCGGAAGGAAACGTTGTCTTCCTTCAGATTGCTGGTCACCGGGGCAATCGTCGACTTTGCCGTGCCCAGCAGGAGATCACCGGAGGTCGGGAAGCATTCGCCGGGGCGAATGTTGATTGGTACGCTGTTCAGTGCCGAGCCATAGATGATGGCGGTGCCCTGTGCGGTATCGATGGCCGGGTCATTGTAGCAGTAGGTCGCGCTCTGCTTGTTGTTCGTGTAGCGGATGCCGCCCTGGATGGTGAGGTTTGGCACCACCTCGGCTTCCACGTTCCCGAACAGGCCGTACGACCGCAGCTTTGACGTGTAGTTATTCAAGGTCAACGTGATCAGGCCAAGGTTGCCCGAGTAATCGTTGAGGCGGAAGAAGTTGTTCTGGGACGTGCGCACGTTGTCGTAGCTGCCGCCGACAATCCAGTGAAGCGTATCGGTGTTTCCGGCGAGACGCAGCTCCTGGTTGAAGGTTTTCACATCACCATAGAGCGGCACATCGACCACGCGAGCCGTGGTGCCATCGAGGTCCTGGTTGTAGTCCAGCTTCTGCTTGGCAAGTGCCGTGACCGAGGTGAGCGTGATCGTATCGGTCAGATCGATGTCGGCACGGCCGGCAAACTGATAATAGCTGTTGTCCGACTTTCCGAGCAGACCTTGCGTCCATTCGGCATCACGGGCGTTGTTGCTTATGCGGGTTCCAAGAGCGGCCCGTGCACCTGCTGCCACGGTTGCATTGGTGCCGTTGAGACGGCTGACCAGCGTCGACTGCGCGCCCAGAAAGCTTCCGCTGAACCCGGCTGAGCCTGGCGTCGTAAGATCAGCGTAGCGCTTTGCATCGACATAGCCGAACGGATTGCCCGAAGCGGCGAGCTGCGCCTGGCTGCCGTAGATGTTGTAGATCGTGCCGGCATACTGCGGTGCCAATGGATCAGAGCGATCGCGCGACCCGGTTGCCATGAGTTCGATCTTCACGCCGTCGGTCGGCTCGATATCGACCGTGAGGCGGCCCATGATCTTGCGGGCATCGCCATTGTCGTCATCGGGACGCGAAAGGCTGCGCTGCCACGCACCGCCGCTGACACCCTTCACCGCGAGGCGTGCCGCGACCTTTTCGCCGAGGGGGCCGCTTACGAAGCCGCCGATTTCCGCGCGGTCGAAGCGCTCATACGATGCATCAAACCCAGCGCGGAAATCGCGGGTGGGCTTGCCAACGATGTAGTTGATCGCACCACCGGTCGAGCTCTGTCCGAACAGGGTGCCCTGCGGACCCTTGAGAACTTCGACCCGCTCGATATCGAGATCGAGTGCATCGGACATGACCGGAACGTTACGCGGTATTTGGTCGGTATAGACCGAAACCGAAGGCGGCGCGCCGAACGTGGCGTCGTAAAGGCCGATACCGCGCAGAGTAAAGACCGGCGTCGAATACAGCGACTGGGTAAAGGTGAAACCAGGGACGAGCTTGGCAAGATCGGCAGGACCCGACACGCCGCGCTGTGCGAGTTCCGTGCCGGATGCAGCCGAGATGGTAAGGCCGACGCTGTTGACCGACTGTTCGCGCTTGTTTGCCGTAACAATGATCTCATTGGTGGCAGGGGCATTGTCCGCAGCGGACTGCGTATCGGCCTGTGCCTGGGCAAAAGCCGTTTGAGTCATTGTCGAAGCAAGCGCGATTGCAGCTCCGCTTGCCAGATATTTCGTGTTCAGGCGCATCTCTACCTCCCTTTTATCTCTATGCTTGCGGACTATGCCGCGCGTTGCTTCAATCGCCGGAAAACTCGACCTTCCGGCACCGGGATCACCCGGCAGTCATTGCACCATCGACGACATGCTCTGCGCCGGACACGAACGATGCTTCGTCCGATGCGAGGAACACGACGACATTGGAAACTTCCTCAGGCTGGGCCATGCGCCCCAACGGGATGGCGTCTGCGGCACCGCCACCATTTTCATCCGTGGCGGCAACCATCATGGGGGTGAGGATATAGCCCGGGTGGACCGAGTTCACCCGGATGCCATCCTTGCCATGCCAGACTGCCATGAGCTTGCTCATGCCGCGGACAGCCCACTTGCTTGCGCAATAGGCAGCATTGGACGAGGCACCGGTGCCAAGCATTCCCGCAATCGAGGAAATGTTGACGATCGACCCGCCACCCCCGGCAATCATGGACGGCACCACTGTCTGCATGCCCAGATAGACACCGAGCTGGTTGACTGCGCAGACCTGCAGAAACTCGGCTTCGGTAAAGTCGAGAAGACCTTTGACCGGACCGATGATGCCGGCGTTGTTCACCAAGACCGATATCCGCCCGAACTGCCGTTCAGCCAGATCGACGACGGTCTTCCACTGCGCCGCATCGGAAACATCGTGTTCGACGAACACCGCGGTATCACCCAGTTCATCGGCTATCACCTGGCCGCGGGCAGCATTTATGTCGGTGAGGACAACGCGGGCGCCTTCACGAACGAAGGCACGCGCATGGGCCTCGCCCATGCCTTGCGCGGCGCCGGTGATTACCGCCACTTTGCCCGCGAGCCTCGCCATGACTAGGCGACCACCTCTTCAGCCGAAGCCCCGATCTTTGGAGCGACTTCCCGCGCGAGGAGCTTCATCGAGTGCTCCCACGGCTCGGGGTTGTCGATGTAGTCATGGCTGTAGATCAGCAATGTGCCGAACGGACCGCCCAGATCGTCACACCATGCCTGAAGCTTCTGACGAACGGTTTCGACCGAACCCACAATCCAGACGTGTTCTGCCAGGTATTCGGCGTCGACCGTATCGGGATCGACGGATTGGTCGTGCAGAAGCCCCTTGAGCACGCCGAAGCGCTTGTACGTCGGCTTGATGTAGCTTTCCCAGGCGAGGCCCAGGCCGCCTTCGATCGCAAGCTTGCGGGCTTCGGCATCGGTTTCGGCGACAACGACATCGCGCACGACGCGATGGGCTGACCGATCGCTGGGCCGGCCGGCACGCTCCATTTCCTCGCGGTAGGTCTGGAAGTGGCTGCGAAGGAAATCGTTGCCAGCATAGACCGAGGCCGGAATGAAGCCGTGCTTTCCGGCAAAGGTGATCGAAGGCGATGGAGCGGAAAGGCCGGTCATTGCCATCTGCATCTCGCCGCCCCAGGGCCGGATATCGCGCAAGGGGTGAGCAGGGTCACTTGCCGGACATCCGGCATTCCAGAACTGGCCTTCCATCTGGAAGGGCTCATTCTTCCAGACGCGCTCCATGATGTCGATCGCCTCGAGCATCATTGCGTGGTTCTTGCTCATGTCGGTGATGCCGCGCAGTGCCGCGTCGGTGGGATAGGCACCTGTTGCAACACCAAGCATGTAACGACCTTCCAGCACCTGGCTGAGCCAAGCGGTCTGGACAGCCAGGGTTGCCGGATGGTGATAGGGCAGCAGGTGCGCCAATGGGCCGAACTTGATCTGCTCAGTCTGGAAAGCCGCAGCCGCCATCACCAGTTCCGGACTGGGGATGCTTTCCCAATCGAGCGTGCCGTGTTCCCCGACCCAGTATTCACTGAAGCCAATTCGATCCGCATGGATCGCCTGCTGCACAGCCCACTGGAAGACTTGCTTTGCCGTGCGCTCCGGCCGGAGAAACGGCGTCTGGAACATACCGATTTTCATGGGATCACCTTTCGTGGTCGGGCAAAATTGTGGTTACGGAACGGAAAGATCCGCCCGTTCCTTCACCCGAAATCTTTCCATTCGACGATCAGTCCGTCAGGACCAAAGCGCATGAAGCTGCAAAACTTCAGGCGGAATTCTTCGCCTGCGGCTCCAAAACCGGGCAGATCGACGGCCGTGGTTCCGACATACCAGGCTTGCCGGATGACAGTGTCCCCAACCTCGATGACCATCTCGGCGTCTTCGAAACGGCGATCGGGCGCGTAAGTGGACGCAAACCCCTGAAGCACTTCAATCAGCGCGTCACGCGACTGCAGCACGAAGTTTCGATTGTAATGGGCAAAATCGATATCGGGCGCCATCAAAGCTGACATCGCGTCGAAGTTCTTGGCGTTGTATGCCTCGATGAGCCGATCGGACTTCTTTGCAAGTTCCGTCATCATCCCTCCGCAGATCTTGACCCGGCCCCCGCGCATTTCGGCGCGCTCGTTCAGGGCCTGGCCTCCCCTGCAAGTTGTGCCCGATGTGACTCGGACCATTCCGTTTGTTGCTGCGAACCTAGATTCCCGAAAAACCGCCGTCAATTTTTTTCGACGTTTTATCGGGAAAAATCTTCCAATGTGCCGGATATGGCTGTTTTATGGGGTTTTATAACTGTTCAAACCGACCCTTGGTCGGCACTCGATATGCTGTTAGTACCGGGCAAGCATATTAAGAAAGCGACTTTCATGCCAACACAGGTTCGGGCGGCTGCCCTACGTGAACAAGACGGTGATGCGCAGGGCGACTTGCCCGCGGGGAACGATCCGTGGGAGGACCTTCTTCACTTGGCAACCAGCCGCCCGAAGCGCGCACCTGACCGCAAGCAGGATCGCAGCAAGAGAACCGAGCAGCAGATTCTCAATGCGGCTCTGCGGGTGTTTGCCCGCGATGGAATTTCCCGCTCACGGATCGCAGATATTGCCGCAGAAGCAGGAATTTCGACGTCCACGCTCTACGAGTATTACAAAAGCAAGGAGGATCTGGCGTACGATCTTCCGACGTCGCACCTGGTAACCTTCTTTGAGGAGTACAAAGTTGCGGTTGCCGGGAAGATTTCAGCACGCGAGAAACTGCATCTATACCTTTCCATGTCTGCGGATTTTGCCCGTGAACATGCAGAATGGGGAAGGCTTTTCTATCTCGAAATCTGGCCAAGTGTTCTGGTCAGTGAAACCGAGCTTCGCCATAGCGTGAATGACTTTGCCCGCGTCGTTCTCTACCTGATCGACGAGGGGGTCCGGCAGGGTGAGTTCCCGGCCGGTCGGAACACTTATGAGACTGCATCACTGCTGCTTGGAGCAGTAAACCAGGTGATCATCACCTGGCTGCTCTACCGGCGCCCACGCAACCTTACCAAGGCAAGCGCGGAGATGGCCGAACGGGTCATCAACATGATTGCAAACGAGGTCGTTTGACCGCTTACGAGTTTTCGAGCCGGGCGGGTCGCTTTTCAAGGAAGGCTGAAACACCTTCTGCGCCGTCCCTTTGTCCCGCGAGCTTTCCCGAGAGGGCTTGCGCCTCGAGGTAGGCCTCGATCCAAGTGAGGCCTTCGGTCTTCAGGCAAGCCTGTTTTCTCGCCACAATCGCAGGCAGGCTTTTCGTGGCGATGTGTCTTGCCAGTTGCATGGCCTTTTCGCGAACGCTGTCTCATGGGAGGACGTAATTGAAGTAGCCGGTGGGCTCGAGCTCCTCCGCCGTGAAGCGCGACCCGGTGAAAAGCATTTCGCGCACTTTCGCTTCCGGCATCCTGGCGAGCGCAAGAATTCCTCCGCCGCCGGCAACAAGACCGTAATCGATCTCGGGGCACGAGAATTTCGCGGTCGCAGATGCGATCCGCATGTCGCACAATCCGGCAAGCAGCATGCCCACGCCCACCACAGGACCGGTGATCGCAGCCAGGACAGGTCGCTGAATTGCTGCAAAACGGGGCAAGGCGGCGTTGACGAACTCGTAGCGCGCTTTCCTTCGAACTGGGTCCATGCCGACAAAGTCGTTCAGATCAGCGCCTCCGCACCACGCGCGGGCCGATTCGGGTGCAGTGAGCACGACCGCCTTGATGTGCGAATCCTGGTCTATGCGGTCGGCAATGCGGACAAGGTCTTCGTAAACAGCGACGGACACCGAGTTCACCGGTGGCCGATCGAACACGAGCACCGCGACGCCATCGGAATGCAAGGTCAGCGAAAAGTCGCCCCATTGCTCGCACTTTGCGCTGCCTTGATGGTCCACTGCCTGCCTCTCCACGGCGCCAAACTTGAACGCGGTAATCGAAGACGGTGAGCGGTCGGGAATGAATGGCTTCCCTTCGCGCCCGGTTCTTGCAATATATCCGAATTATCGTCGACAATTTTACATCAGGAGAGACGTTATGGGAAGGCTGAGCGGCAAAGTCGCGATCATAACCGGGGCGGCTCAGGGAATGGGCGCCGAACACGCACGACGTTTTATCGCCGAAGGTGCATCAGTGCTGATCACCGATATCGACGAGGAGCGCGGCACCGCCCTTGCGCAGGAACTCGGCGGGCGGGCAGCCTTCACGGCTCTCAACGTGGCTTCCGAAGCAGGATGGGCGGCAGCCGTGGCCCTGGCCGAAGCCCGCTTCGGCCCGGTTACCGCGCTGATCAACAATGCCGGAATCATCGGAGCGGCAACGAAGTGCGCCGACCTGTCTGAAGACGAATTCAACAAGGTCTGCGCCATCAACCAGACGTCCGTGTTCCTGGGCACGAAGCATGTCATCCCCTCCATGCAGCGGGCGGGCGGCGGATCGATCGTGAACATCTCCTCCATCTCGGGAATCGTCGCGATCTATGGCACCCCGAACGTGGCGTATGCGGCGAGCAAGTTTGCCGTGCGCGGCATCACCAAGCAGGTCGCCATCGAGTACGGCAAGGACGGCATCCGCGCGAACTCCGTCCACCCCGGCTACATCAAGACCAAGATGATGACCGACGCACTCGATGACGAAGGCATCAAGATTGCATCTGCCTCGGTACCGATCGGCCGCGTCGGCGAAGTGGAAGATGTTTCCAATCTCGTCGTGTTCCTGGCTTCGGACGAGTCCGGCTTCATTACCGGTTCGGAATACATCATCGACGGAGGATTGACGGCTCTTTGAGCCATTCGCTTCCGACCGGGGCAATTGACGCGCTGTAAGCTACCAATGCCAACCCTTTGCAAATGGCCTTGCATGATCGGAACCATGCGCTAAACATATCCGACGTTTTTTCGGATTTAGTGAGTCTATGGACGGGGTTGGAGCCTTGGCAGCACAAGAGCCAGCGGAAGCCGCGCTTCGCGCAGCATTCCTTGAACAGATGCGACAGGTGCCGGGGGCCGTAGCGGTGGTCTCCAGCGCCAATGACGAAGACGCAGGTGGGCTGGTTGCGACAGCCTGGTCCTCCTTGTGTGCGGACCCGCCGATGCTGCTTGCCTGTGTCAACCAGTCAGCCAGCGCTCATGACCTGATCGTGCGCAACGGGACATTCGGCCTCAGCTTGCTGTCTGCTGCCGACTGCGACGTAGTAGGCCATTTTTCCGGCAAGGGCGCGCTGAGCGGAAAGGACCGGTTTGTCGACGGCTTGTGGATCATGGGTCCGCTCGGCCAGCCGTTGCTGAAAGGGGCGACGGTATCGTTCGAATGTACAGTCGAAACCACGCACTCACATGGCACCCATACGATCCTCATTGGCCGCGTGGGTGAAATGCGCCGCAATCCGGACACCACGGCACTGCTGTACCTCGATGGAAAGTTCGCATCAGCCAGTCCAGTCTGAACTGTTTTCGAAGGCACAAGGGAAGGGTTTGCGGGCACTGTGCCCGCAGAGAGGACCAAGCAATGATAAACAAGATCGTCGGCTCGATGGCCGAAGCCGTCGCCGACCTCAAAGACGGCGCTTCCATCATGATCAGCGGTTTCGGCGATGCCGGCGCACCGGCTGAACTGATCGAAGCCGTCATCGCTCATGGGGCGACGGATTTGACCATCATCAGCAACAACGCGGGCGCAGGTGAGGTCGGCATTGCGGCGCTGATGAAGGCAAATCGGGTGCGCAAGGTCATCTGTTCGTTTCCCCGCCAGGCCGCTTCCCACCATTTCGACGCGCGGTATCGTGCCGGCGAAGTCGAACTCGAACTGGTTCCGCAAGGGAACCTGGCGGCAAGGATCGAAGCTGCCGGGGCAGGTCTGGGTGCGATCTTCACGCCGACAGGGTTTGGTACGCTCCTTGCCGAGGGCAAGGAAACGCGGGAAATCGATGGACGCAATTACGTGCTCGAATACCCGATCCATGCAGACTTTGCGCTGGTCAAGGCGCGCGCTGCCGATCGGTGGGGCAATCTTGTCTATCGCAAGGTCGCACGAAACTTCGGCCCCATCATGGCCATGGCTGCAAAGACCACGATCGTGCAGGTTTCCGAGATCGTCGAACTCGGCGATCTCGATCCGGAGGCGATCGTCACCCCCGGGATCTTCGTCAACCGCGTGGTGCTGAACAGCGCCGCGGCCACCGCCTGAACGCAGGAGACTTCACATGCAGCGCATGGATCGCACCGCCCTTGCCGCTCGCGTCGCGCGCGACATTCCGGAAGGCGCTTATGTCAATCTTGGCATTGGCGCTCCGACCATGGTCGGAAACTTCCTGCCCAGGGACAAGGACATCTTCCTGCAAAGCGAGAATGGTTTGCTCGGCATGGGCCCCGCCCCTGCCGAGGCGGAGATTGACTGGGAACTGATCAACGCCGGCAAGCAACCCGTCACCATCCTTGCCGGGGGCGCATACTTTCATCATGGCGATTCATTTGCGATGATGCGGGGCGGCCACATCGACATCTGCGTGCTCGGCGCATTCCAGGTTTCGGTCCACGGCGATCTGGCAAATTGGCACACAGGAGCACCCGATGCGATCCCGGCAGTGGGAGGCGCGATGGATCTTGCCATCGGCGCACGCCAGGTTTTCGTGATGATGGATCTGCTCACCAAGACCGGCGAAAGCAAACTGGTTGCCAACTGCACCTATCCTCTTACCGGCCTTGCCTGCGTATCGCGCGTCTATACCGATCTCGCTGTCTTCGACGTCGGCCCCCAAGGTGCACGTGTCGTGGAAATGGTCGACGGACTCGATCTGGACAAGCTGCGCGAATTGACCGGCGTAGATCTGGAACTTGCTTGATCATGGCTGAAAACGGAAACTTCGGGGCCTTTTCTCTGGACCACCGTGAGAACGGTGTTCTGCTGGTGACGTTCTCAAGACCACCGGTCAACGCCGTGTCGTTGTCGGTATATGAAGACATCGGCAGGCTCGCTGATTTCGCCACCAGCAACGATCGTGTACGGGTCATGGTCATCACCGCTCCCCCCGGAGCCCGTGCCTGGTGCGGCGGTGCAGACTTGCACGAATTCAAGGGCATGACCGCTGAGCGGCGGAAAGAGCGCTATCGCTTCATCAACGCCCAGCTTCCGAAGTTTCATGCAATCGACAAGCCGATGATTGCCGCGATCGATGGAGCCGCAGTGGGCGTCGGCGTGATGCTGGCAGGAATGTGCGACATGCGCGTCGCGGGCGAAAATGCCCGCTTTGCGTGTCCTGAAGTGGACTATGGCCTGGTTGGCGGCAGCGCTGGCCTGTTTGCTGCCCTGCGCATGCCCGAAGCCAAGGTTCGCGAAATGGTCTACACCGGTCGTGCATTTACGGCACGCGAGCTAGAATCGACCGGTTTCTTCAATTACGTCGTTCCGTCCGCTGCGGTGTTGCCGATCGCGCTGGATCTTGCTGCGCAGATCGCCCGCAAGAACCTGCCCGTGCTTCGAGCGCGCAAGCTTGCGTCGCTTGAATGGGAGGGCTCGGAATGGATGGACGCCTATCTTGAAGCGCAGGAAATTTCGTCCGCGCTTGTAGAAGATCCGTTAAGCCAGTCAGCCGTGTTGGCAGCGCTCAAGGCGGGTCAAAAGAACGGACGGAAATGAACGCAAGGACTTCGGCGGGCGAATGGCGCTCCGGGTGGCGGAGCGTCGCACTCACCGCACTTGGGCTAACGTGCGCACCTGCCACGCTGCCGGTCTACACGCTCGGCATTCTCGTCGCCTCGCTCACGGCCGAGTTCCAGTGGAACCGGGCCGAGATACAAGCCGCAATCCTGTTCAGTACGGGTCTTGGCCTGGCGGGCGGACCACTTGCCGGGGGGCTGGTCCGGCGGTTCGGACTTCGCACGACTATAGTTTCCGGTCTCATCGGCATGGGAGCGTCCTTGCTGCTGTGCGCCGGCATGAGCGGATCGCTGTGGCAGCTGTACGGTGCCTATGGGATGATGTCGCTGCTGGGTGCTGGCGCGAACGCGGTAGCATGGAGCACCTACGTCGCGGCAAGCTTTGACAAGAGCCGGGGGTTGGCTCTCGGCATCGCTCTTTCCGGCACAGGCCTTTCGGCCGTGCTCATGCCGCGCATCGCATCGGCAGGCTTGGACCAGTGGGGTTGGCGAGCAGCCTATCTCGCGCTCGCCGCCTTCGTACTGGTTGTGGTGCTTCCGCTCTGCACGCTTTTCGTTCCGCGCGATGTGCCGAGGCAGGCAGGCAGTGGCAATCCCACCGGGGCCGCTTCCGGAATGGACGTTCGAGAGGTCGTGCGGACACCAAAATTCTGGCTGATCGGCTTGTCGTCGGCCTGCATTTACATGGCCGTTGGCGGCCTGATTCCGAACCTGGTTCCGGCACTGACCGACCGCGGCATGACGTCGTCAGACGCCGTGAGCGTGATGGGCGTGATGGGCTTTACCATTATTGCCGGGCGAATTGCGGTTGGCGTGCTTGTGGATCGGATATGGGCACCACTCGTCGCGCTGATCGTCCTCGTGCCGGCAGCCACCGGATGCGTATTGCTCAACACTGATCAACCGTTTTTCGTCTACTCCATTTCGGCTGCCGCGATCGGCCTTGTCACCGGCATGGAATTCGACATGCTTGCCTTTCTGATCGGCCGTTACTTCGGCTTGCGGGACTATGCGCGCATCTATGGACGGCTCTACATGTTCCTGGCCGTCGCCGCCGGGACTGCGCCCATGGCGTTTGGTGCGATGTACGACAGGACCGGGACGTACACGATTCCGGTTGCAGCGGCAGCCACCCTGCTGCTGATCGGGGCGGCGACCATGCTTTTGCTTGGCCGCTACCCCGATCTCGACAGTCACTCGGAAAATCAGCCAACAGCTGCCTAGCAGCCCTTCCATTCGGGGGACCGCTTTTCGGCAAACGAGGCGAGCCCTTCCCGCTTGTCCTCGGTGCCGAACAGCGCCGAGAAGGCCTGGCGTTCTGCTGCCAGATGGGACGTGTGCGGCAGATCGAAGCTTGCATTGACCATGGCCTTTGCCTGACGAACCGCCACAGGCGCCCGTGCCGCGATGGCCGCAGCCAGTTCTCCCGCCCGCGCGAGCGCCGCGCCATCATCCACAACTTCAAGTACCAAGCCCAGACGCTGTGCCGTGACAGCGTCGATGGGCTGCCCCAGCAGGACCATGTGCATGGCATTCATGCGTCCGACGATCCGCGGCAGGGTTGCCGTGCCCCCTGCCCCTGGGATGATGCCCAGGTTGCTCTCGGGCTGCCCGAACCTCGCACCGGCTCCGGCCACGGCAAGATCGCAGCACATCAGCAGTTCATTGCCGGCCCCGAGGCACCAACCCTCGACCGCGGCCACGATCGGTTTGGGGAAAGCTCTGATCCGCGCCCAGATTGCCGGGCGCGCATCGGCCAAGGCACCAGCGGCACCCTTCTGGGCAAGTTCATTGATATCGGCACCGGCCGCAAAGACCTTGGTCGATCCCGTGATGATCACGCACCGCACACCGGCATCGTCGCGCGCCGAATCCAGCACGTCCGCGATCAAGCAAAGCACGGGTGTAGCAAGCGCGTTGCGCTTTTCAGGATTGTTTAGGGTGAGCTTAAGCACACCATCCAATCCGCGGTCGACGAGAAGAAGGTTTGAAGTCTCAGTCATGCTTTGCTCACCCAATATTCCGAAGGATTGTACATTGCCTGTCCCGTACCGACCGCGATCGCGCGCAGCACGCCGACCAATTCGGTCAAGCCAAACTGGCGCGCCCAGCCACATGGGCCGAAGGGATAGTTGGCACCAAAGCGCAGCGCATCATCGATGCCGCTTTCGTCGCTGACATTCTCCAGCACGGCATCACCCGCTGCGTTGGCTATTTGCGCCAAGGTGCGCAAGACGATCAGCCCCGGACGATCCTCAAGCCGATGGGCCTCGAGGCCCCAGGACTTGAGCAACCCGGCCGCAATACCGGCTGCGGCGTCGCTGCTTGCAGAGAAACCTGCTGCCTTTGCGCTCGCACCATCGAACCAGTCGAGGATGACAACATCCCTGCCGATCTCCTTGGCCACATCTCTCGCAGTGCGGCCATTCGAAAATCTGATGTGAACGCCCTCGGCTTCGATCTCTGCCAGGCTTGCCGAAACCACGGCGGGTCGCTGAGGAGCATTGGCCAGCGCTGCACCGTCGCTGGCGCCTGGCGCTGCCGGTCCCTTCCCTTCTGCGTAATCATACACGCCACGCCCGGTCTTGCGGCCCAGCCAGTTTGCGTCGACCAGGGCGGCCTGCGGCAGTTGTGGAGTGAAGCGGGTCTGGCCGAAATAGGATTCGTATACCGAGCGGGCGACGGCAAAGTTGACGTCCTGTCCGATCAGATCGGTAAGTTCCAGCGGACCCATGCGGAACCCGGCGGCTGACCGGAACAGCAGATCGATGAGTTCGGGTGCTGCGCCACCCTGTTGAACACAGCGAAAACCCTCTGCGTAAAAGGGGCGCGCAACCCGGTTCACAATGAACCCAGGCACATCGGCAACCGGAACAGCAACCTTGCCCCATCTGCGGGCGAGTTGGGCGATCGCGTCAGCAACCGTCGGGGGCGTTGCCGGCCCCGAGACTACCTCGACCAGCTTCATCACGGTGGCCGGATTGAAGAAGTGCATGCCGACAAATCGTTCGGGTCGTTTCAGACCGCCGGCAAGCCGTGCAATCGACAGCGAAGACGTGTTGCTCGCGATCACGGCGTGAGGCTGCATTTGCTCCTCGAGCTGCGCGAACAGTGACTGCTTGGCAGCTATGTCCTCGATGATGGCCTCGACGACGAGATCGCAATCGGCGAGCAGGGCAACGTCGTCTGTCCACACGAGATTGGCACGCACTGCTGCGGCCGTTTCGGCGTCAAGCTTTCCTCGGCTGACGAGCTGATCGAGACTCTTGCCAATCAGCGCCTCGCTCTTCTCCCGTGATGGCGCGAACACATCGTATACGACCACGGAATGGCCAGACTGCGCCGCTACCTGAGCGATGCCGCTTCCCATGGCTCCGGCGCCACAAACGCCAATCTTACCGAACTCAGTCACTTTGAATCTCCAATTCTGGCAAGATGAATTGCCGGCGAGGAACTCTGGTCAGCGCGTATCGATCGCAAGCCCGGTGAACCTGGCCGGGTGACGCCGCAGCACATCCGCTTGGTTCTCATGAGCGTTGCCGCCACTGACGATGAACGCGCTCATTCCAGGGCCTGCTGCAGCGCGGCGGCCAGCGCGTTCACGTCATCGTGGGTGGCGTTGAGCGTCAGCGAGATGCGCAGGCGGCTCGTGCCTTGGGGGACCGTTGGCGGGCGGATGCCGCGCACGTCGAACCCTTGCGCCTGAAGCGCGGCGGCCACGGCCATGGTGCGCGCGTCCTCGTGCAGGATCAGCGGCAGGATCTGCGATCCGGTGGCCTGTGCGCCGTGCGTTGCGAGCGTGCGCTCGGCATGGGCGACCAGGCCGCGCAGGGCTTCGCGCCGCGCTGGCTCATCGGCAAGGATGCGCAACGCCTCGCGCACCGCTGCGCAGACCAGCGGCGATGGTGCGGTCGAGAAGATGAACGGCCGCCCCCGGTTCACCAGAAAATCGCGCACCACGCGCGG
>JAPLPG010000203.1 GCA_026400375.1 Novosphingobium sp.
AATTCGCCGACGCGGTGGGCGTGTTCTTCCGCGTCCACCCGAAGCGCGTGTACGGTCTGTTGGAAAAGTGGGTCCGTGCCGGCTGGTGGGAGTACGGCGTTTCCGTCCGCGCGGGATGGTTCACCCCCGAGGCGCCGGAAAGGATCGAACCGTGATCATCACCCCCAAGGACTTCACCCCGCGCCCGTACCAGAAGATCATCACCGACTTCATCCTTGACAACGAGCGGTGCGGGGTGTGGGCGGGCATGGGCTTGGGAAAATCCATTTCCTCGCTCAACGCCCTCGACACTCTGCAAATGCTCGACGACCGCCCTATCCTGGTCGTCGCACCGCTGCGCGTGGCCACCACCACCTGGCCCGACGAAGTGCGCAAGTGGAATCACCTGCGTCACCTTACCGTGCTGCCGATCACGGGCAGCGAGAAGGAACGGCTGCGGGCGCTCAAGTACGACGCCAATATCCTCACCACGAATTTCGAACAGCTACCGTGGCTCGTCGAGCATTACGGCGACCGCTGGCCGTTCGCCACGGTGGTGATCGACGAATCGACCAAGCTGAAGGGCTTCCGACTGCGCCAGGGCACCCAGCGCGCCAAGGCCTTGGGCCGGATGGCGCACACCAAGATCAAGCGCATCGTCGAGCTCACCGGCACGCCGGCGCCCAACGGCTTGGAAGACCTGTGGGGCCAGGCGTGGTTCCTGGACAGAGGCGCACGACTCGGTCGCACATACGACGATTTCAAGAAACGCTGGTTCCGCAAGAAGTACAGCGGCTTCGGCACCGAACCGCTGGAGCACGCCCAAGACCAGATCCAGCGCGCGCTGCGCGATATCTGCGTCACTATCGACGCCAAAGACTGGTTCGATTTGAAAGACCCGATCGTCAACAATATCTACGTCGACCTGCCGGCCAAGGCGCGCGCGCTGTACCAGGACATGGAGAAGCGCGCCTTTATGGAGATCGCGGCCATGGGCACCATGCACGGCATCGAGGCGCTGGGCGCGGCGCAGAAGATCGGTAAGCTGCTCCAGTTGTCCAATGGCGCCGCGTACATCGGCGAGGGCGGGCGGGAGTGGGCCGAGGTCCACGACGCGAAGATCCAGGCGCTGGAGGAAATTGTCGAGGAAGCGGCCGGCATGCCGGTGCTGGTGTCGATCCAGTTCAAGTCGGACCTTGCACGCCTGCTGGCCGCCTTCGGCAAAGACGCGATCGCATTGAACAGCCAGGAGGGCGTGCGGCGTGCGCAGCGGGGCGAGGGCAAGGTGTGGCTGGGCCACCCGGCCAGCATGGGCCACGGTGTCGACGGCTTGCAGGAGCACACCAACATCATGGCCTTCTTCGGCCACGACTGGAACCTGGAGCAGCGGCTGCAGATCATCGAGCGCATCGGGCCGACCCGCCAAATGCAGGCCGGCAAAGATCGGCCGATGTTTATCCACAATATTATTACCAGGGAATCGGCAGATGAGCTAGTATTGGAACGGGTAGAGACAAAGCGCTCGACTCAGGACATTCTATTAGCGGCGATGAAAACGAAAGGTTACTTATGAGGGCGTGCAACAGGTGCGGCGAAGTAAAACCAGTAGAGACGGGCTATTACAAGAATAAGAAGTGCGCGGACGGATACCTAACGATATGCCGAACCTGCGTATGTGCAGATCGCCGGGCGTACGTGGCTAAAAATTATGATGAAGTTAGGGCGAAGGTTAAAGACTATTGGGAGAAAAACAAAGACACCTTGCGGCAACAAAATCGGGACTACCACGCTAAACACCGGCGGCGCTTGAAAGATTTACAGCGGGAGAAACAGACCGGATTCACCCCGGCTATGTTCGCGCAAGCAATTGAGCACCAAGGAGGTAAATGCCCCATATGCCTCCGCACCCTGGCCGATCTGCCCTACCGCACCCAGCACGCCGACCACTGTCACGCCACGGGGCAGCCACGAGGGGTGCTGTGCCAAACCTGCAACACCGCATTGGGTAAATTTAAAGATGACCGCGAAATGCTCCGACGCGCCATCGCCTACCTCGACGCGCCGACAACTCTGCTCATGCTGATCTAAAATAAACTTGCACAAGTAAATACTTGCGTGTATAGTTCTTACATGCGCTACCGAGTCGCCCACTCGGCAAACCACTGAAAGGAAACACCATGAAACGCATTTTCGCAATTGCTGCTGTCGCTTCCATCCTCGCTGCTTGCGGTGGCCAGGCAAAGGCCGCACCTACCGTTGTAGTCAACAGCAACGGCACCGCAGTCTACGGCTCCGAGCAGGCTGTCTCGGTCGAGAAGGACACCTCGGCCGGCTACAACCGCGTAGTCGTCCGTTACGGCAGCGGCGCCCAGTATGTCAACGATGACGCGGCCTGGTCGAAGTTCGCCAAGCTGTCGGCCGGTTTCTTCCTGCCGGTGGTGTCGGGCGCCAAGGTCTATGACATCAGCAAGACCAACGGCATCTACTGCGCCAACGGTCAGACCGTAGTGTCGTTCCCGAATGTCGCGCCGGCGGAGTACCTGAACGATGGCTGCGCGCTGTTCAACGCAGCCAAGGGCGCAGCACAGTAATCACTCGGCGCCCTCCGGGGCGCCATCCTCCCAAGGAAACTATCATGCAAACCGATGTCGCCATCAACGCCTCGCTGACCGCCACCAATGCCGCGCTTGCGGCGCAGTCCGCAGAGAACGCCCGCCAAGCGCGTATCGAGCGCTGCAAGGTGGAACTGCTCCAGTACGAACCAAAAGCTGCCAATGCGGCACAAATGCAATCCTACGCCAGCTGTGTGCAGATCGTCTATCCAGAGTCCGAAGAATCATCGATCGCATGGAAGTGGATAATCGCGGCCGTAATGATTATCATCGTTGTGGGCGCTGTGATAGGCGCGCTGCGCGACACTTACGACTTGCTCGGCGGTGTGGTTGGTGGCGCACTCGCCGGGGCTTGCATTTCGGGCGTGCTATTACTGTTCGGCCTCGGCATCGCCTTCGTAATTTCTTAACCGACACCCCAAGGAGAACACCATGATCTACTTCTTTATCCTCTGCTGCATCGTCGGCAGCGTAATGGGCTGGGCCATCGTGCGCGGCGGTGCGAAATGAAAGCCCGCACCGTCCGCTGGCTGTTGCGCAACGAACCCGCGATCACCGCAGCGGTGGTCATCCTGCTGGCGCTGTTCATCTCCGGCACGGCCGACCCGCTGATATGAACTGGCGAGACGTTAAACGGGCCGCAGCGCGCGCAGAGAACGAATACGCGGTACAGGCATATCTGGTCTGTTTCATCGCCGCAGCGGCTGCGCTCGCAAGCCTGTGGGCCTGATTCACTTCGGCCACGCCTCTACCGTCTTGCGGTGGCGCACCGCGCAATCCACGTAGCGCGGAATCAGCACCTCCTGCACCCACCCTTGCAACACGTCATAATCGTCAGCGGTCGGCGTCTCGCCGATCAGCTGGCAATCATTTGCCAGGTACTGATCGAGCGATGGCTTGATCGGCTGCGGCGGCGGTTTCGGAGAGGTTGCGCAGCCGCACAGAGCCAGGCTTGCAATCAGTAGGGAGAGGGGGAGGGGGCGCATTTTTCTGGTTCCTTCGGATGGCGGCGAGCTGGGCGCTGACACTGGAGAGATCCGTCTGCGCACTCAGCGCGGCGGCCTTGATCAGATCGGCGCCGGCCTTGTAATCGGACAGCGCTACTTGCGACGCCTGGCTGATGGCCTCGGCGTTGTCTTTCTTGATGTTGGCGATCTCCACCTTCAGATCCGCCACGGTTCCGGCGTACCACAGCTTGGCACCAGTGCCGCCTACCACAAGGCCGACGACCAGCGCGCCGGCGGCAATCGGCCAGGTGGGGATCAGGCTCATCCGATCACCATGCGTTCAATCAGCCGGGCCGCGCGCGCCGGGGTGTCTTCCAGCGCCCATTTGGAATCGCGCATCTGGCGGCCCGCTTCGGCAAAGTCGCCAGTCTGCATCGCGGCCACCGCCTTGCGGAAGCCCAGCAGCCCCGTGGTGCCCAGTTGGAAAGCCATGTTGACGACCACGCGCTGGCGATTCTCCGACAGCCGGCGCCACCATGGCGCGCGCGCATCCAGTTCGGCCATCTTCGCGTCAATGTCCAGATCCAGCAGCTGCGCCGATTGCTCGGCGGTGATGCTCCTGCCGTTGCGCAGATCCGCACCAAACGGCGCCGGATTGGCGCCTTTTAGTGGGTCCAGTAAATGTCCGACGCCGATCGTCCAGTAGCCGAGGTGATCGCGGTAGGAGCGCAGCTTCTCGCCCTCGTCGCTGCGCAATTCGCTTTTTAGTAGTTCGCGGTTCATGGGGTGTCCTTATTCACTTTGCCGAAAACCCGATCCAGCCACGGGAACATGCCGCCTTCGAGCATCCTGTCGACGACGCGGCTACCGCCGGCCCCGGCCAGGGTGATCAAGATGGCCTGGCCCCAGAATACGGTGGACCACCAGCTGGTGAGGAAGAACACCAGTAGGCCCGCCAGCAGACTGGAAAACAGATCCTTAGCCACTTCCACCCAGACACGTTTGACGACGATGTCCGGGCTGCAAATCTTGTTGAGCGTGCCCGCCATTCCGCCGATAAACGACAGCATGAACACGTAGAGAATTGTTTTAAACGAAATTGCTTCCAGCCCTTTGGCCAGATCGGTGTCCGCTGCCCACACGGTGGCGCTCCAGAACACCAGGAGGTAAGACCATATGGCGGTTTTTAGCTGCAGGCTCTTTGCCACCCTATGCCCCTTGATCTTTGCTTGGCGTCGAGAAACGCCACGGCAATGTTTAGAAATGCGTTCCAATAGAAGAACAGCAACAAGGATACACTGTATCCGCCCCGTTCGGCAACGAAAGGTTGCGCGGCGTAACAGAAAGCTAAACTAGCAAAACACAAGTGCCGATACTGGAAAGCGCGGCGCCAGAACAACCGCATACGCATTGATCCGACGTGCAGGTAATCGGGAGTGGCATCGTTGAGCAGGACGTCCAGCATAATTATCGTGCCGAGGATGGCCATAAAGCCGAACAGTGTGGCGGCGTCGCTGGTGCGCGCCATCAGGAACACTTCGGAGCGCGGATCGCTGATAGCGTTGTACCAGGTCAGCACCGCGTCACCGCCGATAGCGAATCGGCATAGGGCGGGGAAATGGTCCTGGAGGCGGCGTATCACGCTGCGCCTCGATTGTTCAGGATGGACAGCACTTTCTTTGAGAATATCACGCAGCATAGGATCTCCAAGGCTTCGAGTAGTTTGCAGATGACGCGGTAAGGGCTGAACGCCGGGAAGCCATCGTACTGATAGCCAAGGGCATGCGATACCACGAGGAGGGCGCAGACTACAGCAATCGGGATACTTGCGGGCAGGCGCAGACTGAGCGCGGCCACGGCGACGATTATTTCGGCTGAGGCGCAGGCGGTGTAGAACTGGAGGGCCGTGTCGCGCGGCATAGGTAGGAATACGTTCAAGGCGACAACAGCGGTTAGCGCAAGCAGCCGCCAATCCCGCCAGCCCGCCCAGATGGCGAGCGCAAACAGCGCGGAATAGGCGACGTGCAACATGGCTTTAGCCTTTTGGCGGAGTGCCTGGCGGATTCTTCGGTGGGGGGTTGCCGTTGCCGGCGTCGGGGTCATTCGGATCGCTGTCGTCCGGGCCTGCATATTGAGCGTTCATGTTGTTACCTTTCGATAGAATTGAAGGGACTACGCCGAATTGTACCCCATCACTCTGGATCTGTGGGCGGTTCTGGCGGAATCAGCTCGACGCCATCTCGGGCGGCGTTTGCGCGGTAGCTCACCCAGTCCATCCAGAAATCGTCCGACACGATAATGTAGCAATCGGCGTGCTCGGGTTGCAGCTGCTGGTTGTAGCACCCGGTGAGACCACCATCGGCGTCATACGTCACGTAATAGATAATTTTGTTCATGGTCAACCCACCTTGGTAAAGGTCAGCGAAGCGTACACTTCGTTCAACCCACTGCTAGCAGAAACTCCGGCAGTAGCTGAAACATTGCTCCAAGTTCTGGCGGATATTAATTTAGTCGCACTGATAGTGAAACGGCCAGACAGGAAATGTAGCGAGCCCGCACTTGACCCTGAAGTGCCAGAAATCGCAATCACGGAGTTGTCCGTGACGTTATAAAGATTTGACTGCGCCGAAGCATTTGGAGGTGCCGAAACAAATCCTGAAAAATCATAAGTTCCGGCGGGAAATGATATCTGATTTGCAGACAAACTCGCACCTTGGATTGAATTTGTACCGATAATCGTTTGCAGTTCTCGTACCGTCTGAGTCAGCGATACGACGGATCCGGGGGAAGTTCCGCTAGCTTTTCGGTCTTGGACCTGCAAACACGGCAGCATGGCCGGCAATTCCATAGCCCAGTTGGTCGGGTCCGCTGACGGCGCGGTGGTGCTGACCCCGGCGGCCGTGGTACGGCGGTACGCGCGCAGCACGCCGGGCGTTGGGTCGAACACAGCCGCGTATTGCGGGTACGTGGTGCCGCTCACCCAGACCGATGCGCCCGCGCTGGCAGCGGCGCCGGCAGCGTACTGCTGAGCCTGCGTTGCGCTTGTCGCGGCACCCGCGGCGCTGGCAGCGGCGGCCCCGGCCTGATTGTAAGCGTCCACCGCATTGGCGTAGACGTTCGCCGCCGCCGCGCCAAACTGCGCGACAGCCGCCGTCAGCCAGGTGACGAAGGCGTCTACGCGACTGGAGAATGTCGCGCGGTCGCCGCGCTGCGGCGCCGGGGCTGGTGCCGGGTTGATGGTCGGTGGGATAGTAGCCATTAGATCAGGCCCTTCACAGTGATATTAACGGTCTGTTCATCCACGCCATCATACACCAGGCGGGCGCTCACCAATCCGTACACGGTGAGACTTTCGTACATCGTGGCCTCGCTGCCAACCACTACAACTGGAGTGCCGAGTACCGCCTTCAGGTTGTTCATCACAATATTGGCGTCCTCGGTCGCACACTTGGCGCTGATTGTCATTCCGGTGGCACTGACGCGCTTCTTGATCGTCGTGTTACCGTAAGCGTCTGTCACCACAGAGCTGTAGTCGACTGGATCGACCGAGGCCCCCTTCAACGGAACACCGATGGGTGCCATGTCGCCGATTGCCAACATTCCAAGCTTCACGGTGCCAGAGCCTTTAGCGAGCACGATGGTTATCTCTGCATTGTTGTATGGGTCGATGCCGACCGCGATGAACTGAGTCTGCGGGCGGAATCGCTCAAAGAAATACTCGTAGTAGTCTGCAGGCGCGGAACCTTCCAATGGGCCGCTGTAGCTGTAAATGGCCGTGCCGCCCGGTGCATCCCTCACAGTCACCGTGATGGTGTCGGCGTCCACTCCGAACAGCGCAAACGCGTTGAAGTATCCAGGTTGCAATGTTATGGTCAGCGGGGTGGCTACCGCCGTCTGGGTCGACACGATACCGTCAAACATGGCGAATTTGTTGGTCGGGCCGGCATCGATCCACCAGGTGCCCACGCCCTCGATGTTATTCTGGTTCGCTAGGACTGTCGGGTCATTGCCTGTGTTCGAGTCCTTCAGGCTTTCGTACACCCGATGCGTGGTCGCGGAGAATGCACGTTGGCCCGCGGTGTACGTGGTCGTGCTGGCCCACGCTGGGCTAGGATCTTCCGGCGTCACGATCGTGCTGTGGATCATGGTCGGCGTGATCAAGATCGGCACCAGGATGCTGCAAATGTCGTCGGCTTCAATCATCCATTGGCCTTTAGAGTTTCCGTGGCCAGAGCATTGCCCCCGGCCGATACTTGGTCGAATTGAGTAGCCAGCTTGTCGGTGCTGCCCGCGGTCTGTGCGCTGGCTTTATGGACGGCGTCCATGGTGGCGGACATAGCTTGCAATTCACGCACCACTGCTGCGCTGTCGAACATGACAAAGCCGCCGCTTTGGCCGGTTGCCGCGTTGGCCAAAGCCGAACTTTGCTGCCACTCCATGCCGGCAGACGAGCCGCCGGCGGCAGATACCGCAGCCACAAACGCCGACAGCGACATGCCCAGCGACTGCACCGAATTGTTCACCGCGTTGATAGCGTCGATCTGGCTCTGCGCCGATGCCGCTATCTGGTCGAGCGATGCGATCTGCGCGTCGTACGCGGCCTTAGACGCCGCCTGCTGCGCCTGGAGCGCGCCGATCAGCATCTGGGTGGACGATATCTGGCCCTGCGCTACGCCGTAGATGCCTTCCAAGTTGTTGGATACCAACAGCTGGCTACGTTGGTAGTCGAGTGCGGTTGCGTATTGGGCGCTGCCGTCCTGCATCGCCGACGAGATAGCGCTTTGCAGCGAGTCGGTGGACGGCAGAACGCCAGTGCTCTGCGCCTGCTTGAAAGCCTGGGCGATGAATGCTGCACCATTGTCGCGGGACGTTGCGGCCCCCGCGCCTTGGCCGCGCGTGTTGGCTATGGTTTGCGACAGGCCGCGCAGCGAATCCAAACTACCGGTGAGTGCGGTGATACCGTTATTGAGCCAATCAGTGACCGAGCTGAAAGCATCAGCCAGTACACCTTTGCGCGCGTCCAATGCCGTCTTCAAAGCATCAAATGCGCTGTTGGCCGCCGTCTTCGCCGCTTCTGCGGCATCTTTCGCGGCCTGTTCGGCGGCGGCTTTCGTGGCCGCTGCCGCATCAGCCTGCGCTTTAGCCGCCGCGTCAGCAGCATCGGTGACGGTCTTGAAAGCAGGCGCCAACGCCAGCATTTGGGCGAACAGCTTGGCGCCGGCCTCGGTGTTCAGGTCCAGACCCAACGCGGTCTGCTTGAACTGGTCGATCGTCGTGACGCTGGTCAAGCCCAGTTCGGTCATGGCGGCACCGACTTGCTTCTGCGTCATGGCCAGGCGCTCGGAGTCCGACAAGAAATTCTGCTGGAAATACGACACGCCGCTGGACAGCGCGTCAAGGCCGCCCGCCACTTTGATCAGGTTCTCGCGTGCGGCGATACTGGCCACGCCCACCGAACCCATCGATTTGCCGATGGTACCAAGCACCGCGTCAACGGCGGCGTAGTCCGTTACTACGCGCTGTAGCGTGGTGCTGAGGGCTTCGCCTTCCACTTGGAACGCGGCCAAGCCTGGCACCAGTTCGGTGCTGATCGTGTCCGCTACGCCGGCGAAGAACTTGACGACCGCTTCTTGCTGCGCGGTCGCATCGGTAATCCCCGTCAGGTCTATCTTCAGCTGCTGCGCCCGGGTGGACAATGCGCTGGTGTCCGCGCCGATGACGTCGCCCAGTGTTTTGGACACGTCGAGAATGGCCTTGTAGGTACTGGCGAAAGCGCTGTTCTGCGCCGAGCCGACCGAGGTCGAGTCGACGCCGCTCTTGTCGCTGCGGAACCAGCCGCCCTTCTGCGACCAGGCTTGCAGCGTGCTGATGTCGGCACCGGTTGGCGTCAGCGTGCCCGACAGCGTGGTGCTGTTGACCGTCTTGGCGCCCATGCCGAAGGCCGCGCCGAGTAGTTTGGAGCCGACCAGGGCCGCGATGGCGATCGGCGCCACCACACCCGCGATAGACGCGAGACCCGCCGAGGCACCCGCCGCGCTGCCGCTGGTGAGCGCGCCCCATCCTGCGCTCAGGGTCTGGCCGAAACCGATCGTGCCGGTCAGCAGCGCGCCGGCCGTCTGCATGGCGCCGGTGACGATGCCGCCGGCCGAGGTAATCAAGCTGCCCAAGCCGGCCAACGTGCTGAGTTGACCAGTGACCGCGCTGGCCGATCCGGCGGCGCCAGCAACCGTAGCAGCGCCCGCGATGCCGGATACTGCACCGGTGCCGCCAGTGGCGAGGCCCACGTTGATGATCCACTTTTTCAGGGTCATCTGGTAGAGCCACTCGAAGAAAATATTCTTGGCCGATTCTTTGAGGCGCGTCCACAGATCCTTGCCGCCGTCTTGGATGGACAGGAAGGTCTGGTGCGCCGCGTCCTCCAGGCCTGCCCAGAACGAGGTGTCGGCTTTCATCTTGGTAAGCTTCTGCTGCGCGTCAGCCTGTTTGTTCGTCTCGACTACCAACCGGCGCAGACGGTCGGCCTCAATGTCGTTTTCCTCCATGTCGGCGCGGCGGGACATCTCGGCCGCTTGCAAACGCAATACGGCCTCTTCGGTCAGGCCGTAGTATTTGATCTGATCTTCTAGCGATTTTGTCTGATCGCGCGCGGCGTCGACATCCTTCTGCGCCGCCTCTGTGACTTCCTTGATTAACCGCAGGTCAGCCTGTCGCGCGGTGTTCAGATTGTCCAGATATACGATGGCGTCTTGATCCGCCTTAGTTTTTGCCTTCTGGGCAGCGGTCAGACTTTTCGATTTTTGGTCAATCGAATCCAGCACCTTGATCCGGTTTTTCTCGGCTTCGGTCAGTTTCGTGCCAGTAGCTATTTCCTGGAGTAAGTCGGCAATCTTATCCTTGGAGTTTTCGCTGGTGGTTTTGTACCAGGTTTGCGCCTCGTCGAATGCCTTCTTCGCGTCAGCACGCGCTTTCTCCGCTGCCGCCAGTCGTTTTGCCTCCAGTTCCTGTGCGGCTCGCGCAGCGATACCTGCAGCAATCCGGCTTTTCTCCTTGGCATCAGCCGCGTCTTTCTCGGCTTGCGTTTGGACTTTTACCGCCACCGTCGCGCCCATAACACTGTTTTCGTAGGCCTTCAGCGCCGCCGCTTGCGCGTCGGTATCTTTACCAACCTCCTGGGAGATCATAGCGATATTGCGCATGCCTTGCGACAGTTCGCCAAGAGCGGAACCAGCGCGGTCGGCGGATTCACTGAATTTGCCGGAAAGAGCCAGATCCAGAGCTGCGCCGATGCCATTAATGGCGCGCAGCGGCGCGGTGAATACTTGGGCCAGCGCGGCAGCAAAGCCGGCAATCTCAGTGCCAGCGACCTTCAGGACGTAGAGGATATTGGCACCCAACACCAGCACTACTTTGCTGACTTCTTGGAAGCCCACGGCCAGCGAATGCCCAATGCTTTGCGACGAGCCGCCCGCCCCGCCCATCTGGTCCAGCTCTTTGTTGGCCGCTTTAAGCGCGTCGGTCCACGTCGTCACCGCGAATGTCAGCGTCTCGTTGAACATTTCGCCAATCTTTACCTTGGCGTCTTCCAAGTAGCGAGACAGAGACTGGATCTGCTTGCCAGCAGTGCCGAGGGCTTCCTCGTAGATGCCGGCATAGGTGGCCGACTGGCGCAGCGCCTCGGCAGTACGGGCCTGGATCTTCTGCTGCTCGGTTAGCTTGTCAGAGGTGGTGCCGAGTTGGGTCGCCAGGCGTTTGTAGCTGTTCTCGAAGCTGACATTCAGGCCCAAGGTGCGCAGCACCTCGACCTCGCCGGATTTGATGCCGTTGACAAGACGGCTAAACGCTTCGGACGAATTGACATTGCCCACCACGGCAAGATCCTGCGCAGCACGGGCGAGTTTTGATGCGTTGGACAGATCAATGTTGGCCGTGGCCAGGCTGGTGAGATTCTCGCGCGACTTAATCGCGCTGATGCCAGTCTTCTGCAGACTTTGCTCCAGATCGGCCATCTGCGCCCGCGTGTATCCTGCATTGTTCCCGGCCACTCCCATAACCACGCCCATAGTTTCAAAACGGGCATTCAGTAGCGCCGCGTCTTTGGCGAAGGAGATCAGCTGGAATCCGCCGAACGCGGCGGCCGTGAGACCTAGCATGCTTTTTAGTTTGTCAGCGGCGTCTGACATGGCCCCGAGGGCGCCTTCCACCGTCTTGCGAGCGGCGGTCATGTCCGATTGCAGACGCGCTATATCTGCCCGCAACCGAATCTCTACGTCGCTCACAATCGCCATTAACTTTTCTCCAGTTTCTTCGCCCTGCGCGCGGCGCGCCGTTCTTCCCGGTCCAGGCTACCTTCGCCCTTCTGGCTCTGTACCCATTGCCACATTTTAACCGCTTCCGGTATCGGCGGGGCGGCATTATATTCTCGCGCCCGATGCTGCTCCGCGCAATACGCCCGCGACAGGTGGACAAAGAGTTCAGCCTGCCACCCCGGCCATTCGTCGTAGCCCGTGAGCGGCTCCGCCCATGCCCTCACCTCGCGCATTTCAAGCGGGCCATTGGCTGTTGCTGGCCCCATACGGAAGAAGTACCCCAGCAGTGCCGCGCCGCCCTCTACTTCGGGCTGCGGCACGTAGCCGAGGTGTTCTTCGATATCGTCCCGGCGCATGCGTTGCGGCGGCGCCGGGTCTTTGCTTTGCTTTTCTGGCGTAGCATTGAGCCACGCCGCGTACTTTACACAGTCGGCGAGTTCGTCTGCGAACCCGGCGCGAAGTTTCCCCGGTCACCGTGGAAACCGTCCAAACCAATGGCGACGTGCTGCATGAACGGGTCCAGATAGATCGCCTTCAGCGCGTCCATGCCGGTGGCACCGTTGTAGACCAGGTTGTCCGCGTTGGTGGACATGGAGATTTTCGACAGGAACTCAGCGCGCAGACGAATGTCGCTTTCCTCGTCCTTCTTGGACTTGCGGCCTTTCATCTGGCCGAACAGGTCACCTTGTGCCGCGTCTTCGAGCTCTTTGCGCGCGCGCAGTGCGCGCTTGGTGCCAGGGCTTGCCACTGTGATGGTCCATGGCTTGGTCTGTTCGGCGTCCAGGTAGATGATGTTGCCCTGTGCGTCAGGGACTTCAAATTCTGCCGATTCGGTAATGCGGTACTGCGCTGGATTGAATTCCATGGTAATGCCTTTCTTGGGAGGATTATTGCACCTTCGGCCGGCCGCGCCCTCCCAAGGGCGACAGCCGACCGTCAGTGCTCGGTATGGCCTCGCGGCCGGTTTCTTACGTTACGGTCGGGATCGTCGGGGTGATGGCCTTCAGCGCTTCCGACTGGAAGAGCAGGGTCAGCGCGTAGGTCAGATTGTCGTTGGAGCCGCCGCCCGGTTCCGACAGGTTCGATACCTTGGCGGTCCAGTACAGCACGGCGCCGGACTGGCGTACGGCGGCGAACGAGACGCGCGGCTTGTTCGAAGCGCGCAGGGCGTCGTCGACGATATCGAAGAAATCGGTGTCGCCGTCCGGGCCTTCTTCCAGAATCATCCACTCGGAGGTCGGCAGCTTGTAGTTGCCGACGCCTTGGCGCACGAGGCCCTGGCTCACAACGTCCAGCTCGGTGGTGTTGGTCTCGCGGCCTTGGACGGCACCCACCTGCGTTACGGTCGCTTCAGCGGCACCCGCGGCGGCGAAGAAGGTCTCGAATGCGGCCTCGGTGTCGTCGGTTGGCAGGCCCAGCTTGGCGAACAAGCGAGTACCGGCGTAAGTTTCAAAATCTCCTGGGAACGGCATAATGTTTTCTCCTGTTGAATGCCCGCGCGCACCATTGCGAGACGGGCGGGCAAACCGATACCGCTATTCTAAATCGGTTCCGAGTAAGTTACCATGAAATCCCGCGATTTTTCATGTATTTTATCGTCCCCCACCGGCAGATCCGGGCCTTCGCCATATGGCAGGATGGCCTTGACGTGGTAGGACAACACATTGCCGGTATGGACGCCCGCGCCGAGCGCTGCGGCCTTGAGGATTTTGTCGCTTGCCGCGTATCCGCCGGGGTCTTTCACCAGCACCGTCACCTGCACGCGCGTGCGCATCGTCTTGCCCGCTTGGCGGCGCGCCACGGTGCTGATCTCTTCGCCGTAGACGCGGGTAACGCTGACCAGTGGCAGTTCCGCACCCTGTGGCGCGGCACCGGCAAAGATTCGGGCGGCTGGCACCAGCGCCAGCAGCGGCGCGTGACCGGCCAGTAGCGCGCGGACGATGGCGACGGCGCTCATTCTGAAGCCTCGTCAGGGGGCGTGGCGACAGGCACCGACAAGCCGGCCTTGGTCAGCCGCTTGCGGATCTGGAGCGTGACGGCGGCCACTGCGGCGCCGAACTTCGCGTCGGCAGCTGGGCGCATGTATGGGCGGGGAGCGATGCCTGGGTGGTTGACTGACTTCACCTCAGATCCGTTGACGTTCAGCGCGCTGCCCGGCTTGGCCGTGATGGTGTGGGGGCGCGTGCCGAACTCCACCATATGGGCGTAGAACGCCTGGCGATTGCCCACCTTGACGCTGGCCGAGATCTTGCCGTCCTTGGTCTTGCGCGTGGTGATGCGTGCGGAGTCGCGCAGGATGCCGCTGGCCACCGGGATATTCTGCTTGACCTGATCGAGATAGACCTTGGCACCAGCACGAAGCGCGGAGCGCATGATGTTGGCCTCGACCTTGGCTGGCAGCGTGGCGAGCAGGTCGGCCAGTTCCTTGCCGCCGACAATATTTTCATCGCTCACGAGCTAAACTCCTTGATCGTGAATTCCAGGTATTCGCGCCGGCCGATCTCGGCCGGTCCTGCGCTGATCTGGTGGATGGTGTCCACCTCGTTGTGCAGGATTACCCGCATGTCGGAGGTGACGCCGCGCACGTAGCGCATGCGAACGCGGGCGGGGCGCTCCGACAGGTCGATGGCCTGTCCGTTCGTCTCGGCGCGGCTCGGCAGCGTATCCCACACCTGGGCGGGCACGCGCGCAAAGACCGTTACCCATTCGCCGGGCTGCGGACCATACTCACCGTCCTGCTCGACGCCGGGGCGCTGGATGGTGATGCGCCGATCAAATTGGCCGCCGGTGATCATTGGTACACCACGTACGGCTGCAGGAGCCATTTGCAGAAGTCATCGGGCAGCGCGTAGGTCTGGCCCTCATTGACCATGCTGCGGTGCTCGTAGAAAGCGCCGATGGCCAGTAGCATCCACTGGCGGATCGGCTCGGGCACGCTGGCTGCGTCGGCATAGCCGGCTTGGTACTGGACGACCACCGCATTGGGTACCACCTGGGTGGCAGGCCAGCTGGTGCCGGCCGCCGGGCTGATTGCTGGCGGATCGATGAAATCGTTCAGCACATAGGCGCTGTCCGCCATCACGTTGACAACGCCCGACGTGTCAGTGTAACTGACCCCAGTGAGCGTCCGCAGCGGTGGGCGCGGCACCTTCAGCGCGCCACAGAAGCCGTCGGCGCCGAAGGCCAGGGTCTGCGGCATCAGCGCACGGTTCAGCCGTTCCTCGGCCATCTGGCGCGCGGCGCGGATCATGCGCGACAGGTCGTCGTCTTCGTCGGGATTGACGATGCGCAGATTCGTCTTGACCTCTTCCAAGGTCAAGGGTTCTGCGGTCGGAGCGGTGATGACTTTGATCATGGTTTATGTCGGCGTGCGGGTTTCGGTGATTAGCATATCTTCTCCGTAAGCCTACTTAATCATTGATCCCGAGAATCGCCCGGCGAATTGGGCCTTTGGAAAATACCTTGTATTGATTAGTCCATGGATGGTTGGCACCAGGGTTTGCAGGGTCAACAGTACCGTTCAGGGTAGGAGTGCCGATAGGCGTTCCTGCTGGCAGACCTTCGTAACCGGTCGAACTGGCAATGGCCCATTTATCACGAGTACCTGGGGCGCTGCATTCCGCGCCAATTACGAAGTCTGGGCCGCTCGGCGGCGTGCAGGTAAACGCGCGTGATGCCAGACCGGCCGGCACCGCTGGGGTGATCGTCCACACCCCAACACCGTTCGCAGCCGCAGTCGCGCTGTTGTAGCCTTGGAATGTACCGGTGTAGCCTTGACCATCGGTGACGGTATCGCCGACAGCCGGCAAGCGGCCGTTGTTGAGCGCGGTGATAGTCATCTGCGTGTTGTTGATGCTGGCGGTGATCTGCGATGGCGCCACGCCAACGACCTGATTCTGTTGCCATACACGGAACCAGTCGCCGAGACCTTGTGTCGATTCCGGGTTCGAGCCATTCGTCATGCCCCATTCTGCGCCGATAGTTTGATTCGCCGTCGTGGCGAAAGAATCTGTCGATGTCGTGATTACCGGCGGGATGATCAGGTCAATGACCTTGACGCCGGGGGAGTTGGTGCGAATCTGCGGAATCAACTGGCGATGGAACGTCTGTATGTTGAGGTATTGGGTCCGGCTGGTACTGCCGTTCAGTACGCCTACATCGTTGAAGCCCATCGAAATCACAAGATGGGTGAAGTACTTCCACAGGTCATAGGTGCGCTTGTTGGTGCCCGCATACGCGCCAGTGCTGTTACCCGGCGTAGCCATGTGGCCGCAAGCGACAACACGGCTTGGCCCGAAAGCCGCACGCGAGAAGCCCCTCGCCTTGACCGGAGCGGCTTCTTGCGTATCCGAACTGCCTGCTGCGAGCGAATCCCCCCAGGAACCAAGGGCGATAAAGGTCGATGGGTCAACAGGCTCGCCGACCAGCATCGGCGCATAGCCAAAACCTTGAGTGAAGACGCTTCCACCTGGGCCAGTAATAGCCGTCATTGGACCGGCGGCATTGATAGTGTTCTTTGCCGTCACGGTGTCGGGGTTGAACCAGGTGCAGAACTGGCGGGTGTCATCGGCAATCGTGACGCTGGTGCCCATGTTGTCCGTCGTGGCGGAGCGCACTTTCTCGTATCGGACAAAAACTTCTTCACCGCTCGGCCAGATCCCATTGGTGATGCCCGCCGGGGTCAAGTCGATGATGTCAGACAAAACGTCTCGTTCATCCGACGCCAAGGCGCGGGACTGTACGCCGTTAAACAGCACGGGGATTGCTACGCCGCGAATCTCCACAGCATAGATGCCCGTATCCGGCGAAAGCAAGGTATCGCCGCCATTGCCATTTGAGAAAGTAGGCAAACGCATGCGCATATTGCGTACTGGGTCGCCGATAACGTGCACGTTGCGACCTTGCGTTGCGCGGGTGCTGCCGATGCTTTGCGTGGTCGAGTTCGGCGATTTCCAGTTTGTGATAGCCAGCCGGGGCGCCGATGCAGTCGGCGTCACCGCATCTGCCTGCGCCGAAGGAGGCCCGAAGCCTGCGGAATTCTGCGTCTTGACGGTGCCGGTATATGGCGTGCCGGCCGGCGCGGTGATCACCTGCGGGTTCGTTGTCAGCGCCGTGGTGTTGCCGTTGATGTCGGTCCAAACGTTGCCGGTGATGGTCGTGCCATTCGCTGCGCCTGGGGTCCACGCCAGGCTGACCGCGCCGGCCATCGCTGTCAGCACAGGTTTTGCGGGTTGACCAGGCAACACCGCAAATACTGGAGTTACGCTATTCGACACCCCCGACACTGGGCCCGCGCCCTCGCCGTTGTTTGCGCGCGCGGTGGCCGTGACGGCGAGGCCGTTTGGCGTGGTGATGTCGACCGTGGTCGCGCTGCCGAGCGCTACGCCCGTGGCGCCATTGCTCAGTGTGACGATGGTGTCGCGGATGGCCGATCCGTTCGACGCGGCGGCAGCCCAGGTTGCCGTCACCTTGCCGTTGCCGGCTGCCAGAGTCAGACTGGTCGGCGCGCCTGGACGGGCTGGCGTGACGAACGCGGTTGGCGTCACGCTGGCGCTGGCCGTCGATGCGACGCTCTTGCCGAAGCCGTTGATGGCCTTGGCCGTGGCGGTGACGGCGACGCCGGCGGGTGCGTTGACGGTGATCGTGGTGGTCTCACCGAGCTGCACCTGGCCGGTGGAGAGCGTCACCTCGTAGCCGGTGATCGCC
Source organism: Novosphingobium sp. (assembly GCA_026400375.1). GTDB lineage: Bacteria > Pseudomonadota > Alphaproteobacteria > Sphingomonadales > Sphingomonadaceae > Novosphingobium. Next base: position 17,551 of record JAPLPG010000203.1, read on the forward strand.
GTGCCGCCGTTGCTGCCCGGCGCGGTCAGGGTGGCCAGTACGCCGCCGGCGATGGCCGTCAGCGCGATGCCGGTCGGCGCGCCTGGCGCGGCGATACCCGAGAAGCCGCTGATAATCTTGCCGGTGCTGTCGGCGATGCCCAGCGGGACGCCGTCAGGCGCATAGGCCACGTTACCCTGCATGGTGTTCGCCGGCAGCTGGTAATCATACGGCACGCCGCCCGACAGGTCGGTGGTGGCGTTCCCGCCCGCCACCAGCGCAGTCTCGGTGCCCGACGCCAGCGTGACGTTGGTGTTTGGCTTGAACTGCCGATAGGTGGAGAGCAGGCGAATGGTCATGATTAGCGGGCTTTCTTGTTGGCTGGCGCGGCGGCCATTTTGTTCTTCGGTGCGTCTTCCATCTTCTCGCCGCCGACGAGATCGTCGAGGTCGTCCTGGCTATCGGTGACGCCGGTTTGCGGTGCGACTTCTTCGATCGTAACGAGGCCGGCTTTCACCATGTCGGCCATATCGCCGGGGGTGGCTTCCACCACGTCGCCCTTCACGTACTGCGTGCGGCCGTGGGTAAAACTGTCGAGTGCGATTGCGGTACTGTACATATTGATCTCCTGGCTGTTCAAAAAGCCGGGGCGCTAACCCCGGCCGTTTCCTTACGCTACCAGCGCGCCCTTGATCCGGGCTTGTGGGCGCCAGTCCACCAGGGCCAGGCGTTCTTCGGCCATGATGGTGACCTTGTTTTCCTGGAAGTCGGTACCGTTTTCCGTCGATACCACGACGTTCGCGTCTTCGCGGTCGAAGATCTGCGCCGACTGGCGGAAGTTACCGGCCAGGAATTGACCCTGCGTCATCGCCAGGGTGGTGACGATGCGACGGCCCCACAGCGTCGGCGCCAGGGTGCCCTGCGGATTGCCGATGATGTAGCGGCCCTGGGTGTCCTTCAGCAGTTCGATCTTGGCCCAGTTCGACGGGTGCAGGATCGCGGCGTCAGCCGGCAGCAAGGCCAGTTCGCCTTGCAGGAAGGCCAGTCGCAGACGGTCAATATCGGTCTCGGTGCCGGCCGGGGCGATCGGCTGGACGTAGGCGGTGGCGGTGGTGTAGATGCCGGCCAGATTCTGGCCAACGCCCGAACCCATCAGCAGCTGCACGTCTTCCACATACGACAGGCCATAGCGCAGGCGCTCGTCGATCATCGACTGCATGGCCGGCGCATCGTCCAGGATCTCGGTGGTAGCCTTGATCCAGTGCGCCAGTTTGATGACCTTGGCGTCCTTCGCCTCGAAGGTCAGATCCGATTCCGGCTTGGTGGTGCCCTCGGCCACTGGTGCCGCGTTGTTGGTGAACACCAGCTCGCGGTAGTATTGGATCAAGTTCGACGAGGTGCGGCCGGGTGCCAGCAAGTCGCGCACCGTGGCCGGGCGCATCGGCAGGGCCAGCACGCCAGCTTGACGATCCGGCGCGATCAGCGTGCCGCCGCTGGCGGTCAGGCTGGAGATTTGCTTGACGTCGACGCGCAGCTCATGGCCGACGCGCAGGCGCTCGCCTGCTTGGCGCGACTTGAATTGCTGGCTCTCGATGAAGTTGTAGCCGGGGGTATTCGGCGACGCCTTGGTTTCTTCGTGGCGGCGGGCCATCTTCTGGATCAGGTCGTCCAGTTCGGCGCGCGCTTCGTTCTGCTTGGTCATCAGCTCGTCGACAACACCCTTGGTGCTTTCCGACATTTGAATGCCGCGTTCGGCTTCGGCGACAGCCTTCTCGGCTTTTTCGCGTACTTGGTCGGTCAGCTTATCGACTGCTTTTTGAATTTCGGACAAATCGGACATGTTGTTTCCTTTGGGGGTAGATTTAAATTTTCACGCTCTGGAACAAGGCCAGCACCGCGCTCAGATCATCGCCTTTGACGCTGTCAGGATCCCCCCGCAGCAATGGTTGCAGGCCGCGAGTGGCGATTTTTTCGGCCTGCGACTTGGAGAACCCGCCTGCATCCCGCAGGAAGTCCTCGAATTCGCGCAAGGTCGGCAGCGTGCCGGCCTCGATCATGCTTTTGACGTCGGTCATACGGGCCGCGTCGTTCATCGGGTTGGTGACCACGCTGATCTCCACCAGGTCCAGTTCATGTAAGGTGGTGATGCCGGTCTTCTTGTTGTAGCTGTCGCGCTTGATGCGGTAGCCGATCGACAGCCCGGTGATGGTCTTGGTCTTCATGCCCTTGTGGGCGATGCGCGCGTAGGGCGCATCGTCGATCCACAGGTCGGAGTCGCCCAGCAGGCCGTGCTTGTCCTCGGTCAGGTTCGACCACGCGCCGATCGGCTCGTCGGTCTTGTGCTGCCACAAGGTCGGCACCGAGCGACCCGACTTGCCCCACAGTTCCAGGCTTTTGCCGAAGGCGCCGAACTCGACGACATCGCCGCCCTTGTCCACGTTGCCGAAAACCGAGCCGTAACCGGAGAAGCGGCCGGTGTCGGTCAAGCTTTTCAGGTCCAGGTCAATCGATTTGGTCAAGTAGTTCATGCTGGCGGGTTTCCTGTAGTGTCTTGCGCGATTGTATCAGGGTTTTGCGTCGTGCTAGTGATTTTTCCTACCATGTCGAGCGGGATCATGTTGCTTTGCATGAACAGGTTGTCACCACCCGGCAATGGCTCCAGATTCTCCAGTGACCGGCAGAAGTTCGGAGTGTACACGGCGGCCTTGATCATCTTGTCGTAGTACGCCGAGCGGCCGCTGCTGTCCATGCGGAAGAAACCCTCGCGGCTGAATTCGGCGAAGTAGCGCGTGCGCTCGGCCGGCGTTAGCAGGTTCTTGGCGATGCTCTGCTCTATGCCGACGCAATCCGGGTCGATGACGTACTGCAGGAATCCGAGATTTTGCTGCTCGCGGCCGGTGCCCCAGTTCGACACGGCCGTGCCGTGGCCGATCATGGCCGGCGGGACGCCATACCACCGGCACAGATCCTCGACGCTGGCGCTGACCTGCTCCATCAACTGGGCGTCCACCGGGTTGATGGTCAGCTGCTTGTACTGCGCGCCACCTTCCATCAGGTATTGGCGGCCGAGCGTCGCGTCGCCGAAAACGCCGTCGATCATGGCGGTCTGTATCTGCGCGCGCTGGTCCTTGGTCAAGATCTCGTTGACCGTGACCACACCTGACGGGCGCATGTTGCCGTTGAACAGGGTGGACGACGCCGCCTCCGCGCTGGTGGCGCGCGCCATGGACCGGGCGCCCACGCCGATCGGAGACAGGCCGGTCAAACCGTCCTCGGTGAAGCCCTTAATGTGCCAGATGTCGCGCTCGGAATAGACCTTTTGCCCGCTCTGATCGGCGTAAATGAACTGCACATCGCCGTTGGCCGGGCGCCGGACGGTCATGCGGCCGGGGTCGAGCGGGTCGAGCGACACGATGCGGGCGCCGCTGAAGGTCTTCAGGACGTAGGCATTGCCCCAAGTGTCGAGGCGCACCTGGATCGAATTCCAGAAGTCGCGCGCCGTCATGTCGGCATTCGGGGAGTCGTGCAGGAGGCGATACAGCGGGTGATCGCGCGCCACGCGGCGGGACTCGCGCCCGTTGACCTCGGTGCGCTCGTACAGGAACAGTGGCAGGGTGGAAATGGCGTTCGATTTGAGCTTGACGCAGGCCCATACGGTGGATAGCTGCAGCGCGCGGTCGATGCGCGGGGTGTTGTCGCCGATGTTGTAGCTGCCGTTCGTCACATCGCGGTTGCCGGGGTCGCGGTCGATCTGTCGATAGGCGAGCGCGTCGCGGATCGAGAAGTAAATCGCCTTGAGCGAGAAGCCCTTTGGCTTTCCTTTGTCGCTCATGTCACCGCCATATCCGCAAGGTAATCATCCCATGTCCGTTTCTCGTTTTCCACTTCCTGCGGCATGACGCCGACGGCCATCGCCAGCGCTACCATACCATCAATGCGGCCCCGCACTGTCTTTTTGTCGAACTTGCGCGCCCCGCTGTCGCCGACCACTTTGCAATTCCCGGCGCACATACTGAGCACTGGATGGTTACCGTGGCGCAGTTGGGCCTCCAACAGTTTCACCTCCAGGTCGCGCAGCGCAGGCGTCATAGCGGCCGTTCCTTGGCCGAACTCAACGAACTTGTCCATCTCGTCAACGGAGAACAGCGGTTTTCCTGTTTTTTCGTCGTCTTTGCGCAACCATTCCTTCAAAAACGCCATCAAATAGCGGTCGAAAGCGAACAGTTTGACATCGAATTTATCGAAAATACGGCGCAATTCCTGGGCCACGTAGCGGTATTGTATCGCTTTTCCGGGCGTTGTCAGCAAAAATCCTTGCTCATGCCACACGTTATAGGGCACTTTATCGGCCTTGGAGCGCTCCCGCAAGCCCTGCTCAGGTAGCCAAAAGTACGGATAGACGCTGCCGTTCTCCTCGTCCACCAGCACGGCGGCGGTCAAATCACTGACGCTGGACAAGTCCATGCCGCCGTACACCGAGGGCCGATCGCCTCGCACTGGCTCGGCGCCGTTGGATTGCCAGGTGGAGCGGGAGACGAACGGGGCCTTGGCCTCCACCCGCTGGTTCAGGTTCAGATTGCGGAATTCCGGCTCGAACGACGCCAGTTCGGTCGCGTCCTTGTACAAGTCGCGCAGGTCGTCCAGTGACCGGAACACACCGAGGGCTGGATTGGAGAGCTTCCACGCCTCTTCGTCGCCCAGTGGCACCTCGACCATCACCCCGTCGGCGTCGGGCAGCTCCATCGGCGTCTCGTAGACGTGGCACACCACACGGGGGTTCGGGCGCTCGCGCTGGTTGTCGATGATGCGCGACAGCATGTCGTTGTCGGTCGCCGCCTGGGTCGAAATGATGATCTTGAGGCCGTCTTTGTACGCACCTTGGGCGGTGTTGAGGGCGGTCACGAAATCGTTGGTCGGGCCTTTCACCTGGCCCATTTCGTCGAAGATGATCACGTAGGGCGACAGGCCGTGTTTGGTCTTGGCCTCGGCCGACAACGCGGCGAATTCGACATTGCTCTGGACCCCGAGCAGTTGCTTGCCGGACGGGAAGACCTTGCACCGGCTTTCCAGGGCTGGGTTCAAGTCCACCATCTTGCGCGCGAGTTTGAAGACGATCGCGGCCTGGTCCTTGGACAGCGCGCCGCTGACGATCTGCGTGTTGCGCTTGGCCTCGGGGCCAACCACGAAGGCCAGCAGCAGCGCTGCGATCAGCGCGGTCTTGCCGTTCTTCCGGCCGATGCTCAACACGGCGGTCTTGGTGCCGTGCGGATTGTCGAAAACGGCCAGGATGAACTTACGCTGGAATGGCTCCAGTACCATCGGCTGCCCCATGAGGTCGCCTTCAGGAACTACGCAGTACTCAGAAATAAATCTGCATACGCGCTCCCCTCGGGTTTCTTTTTTGCGGATGTTCATGCTATTATCGCTTTTATCGAAACTTATTGAGTGAACAAAATGGGCGCTGCAATCGACATAACAGGTGAAAAATTCGGGCGTTTGACCGCCATCGGGCTGCTGCCGAAGCCAAACCCCAAGCGTATCTGGTCTTTCGCGTGCGACTGCGGGGGTAGCGCAACCCTTACCGCCGGCGTCGTGCGGCACGGAAAAACCAGGTCTTGCGGCTGCCTCAGAAAAGAAACTACTGCCGCCACGCGGCGCCGGGATTTAACGGGCATGGTGGTAGGCCGCCTGACCGTGCTGGGGTTGGCTGCTGACCGCCACAGCCATAACCGCATAGCGTGGGATTGCCTCTGTGAATGTGGCGTCCGCACTACCAAAAACACACATGCCCTCGGAAAGAAAAACCCTACGCTGTCCTGCGGCTGCGTGCGGCGCGAACAAATGCGCGCGCTTGGCCTTTCAAGTCGGAAAGAAAATCCGCTTAGTAAGGCCAAAGCCCACCAGGCCGCACGGCGTAAAAAGCGCAGGGCTAACCCGGTCGTCGCCGTAGCTGAGCGCATGTCGCGGATGCTTTGCTGGGCGCTGGCCGGTGTCGATGCCGTGAAGTCCGGCACCACTTTCGACGCCTTGGGGTACACCCCCGCCGATTTGAAAGCCCACTTGGAAAAGCAATTCACCGAGGGCATGTCCTGGGGTAACCGCGACCAGTGGGAGATCGACCACATCACCCCGATATCCTCCGCGCGCACGCCCGAGGATGTGATGGCGCTGAACCAGTTGTGGAACTTGCGGCCACTGTGGGCGGACCTGAACAACGCGAAAAAGAATCGGCGCGAGTTTCTCATTTGAGCAACGAATCCTCTTCTTGCTCGACCTCGTCGCGCAGCTTACGTGCGCCGGCCTCAAGTTTGCGCTTCGCGGTCGGCGCGCGCGGGTCACCGGTGGCGCGGCCAATCATCTGCAGCGATCGGCCGAGGGCCATCTGCCGGCGCGCCAACTGCTCGCTGATCGACACCAGCGGATTGGCCACGCGCGTCCCGCGCTCGTTCATCGTCACCCGGCCCTCAAGCAGCAATTCGGCGCGCACCTCGTCCTGGTCGACCATGCACTCGGCCATCTGCGCGGCGACGGTGAGCTGGTGCTCGTTCCACTCCTCGCGTGCACGCGCGCGCACAATGTCCGCGAAATACGGTTCGGCATTCGCAGAAAGTTGCACATGGGCCGGCGGGCGCAAGTCCGGCGACGCTGCATTTTTTGCCGCGTTGACCATTGCGGTTGCGCTATCGGATCGGGTTTTACGTGGTGGCATTTTCGGCCTCGGCGATGCGGTTCATTTCGGCCATGATTGCGGCGCGCAGAGCGCGGCGGCCATCAGGCAATTTTTCGGCGCCGGTCGCGATCAGGTTGGCCGCCGCGCGTCGGGCCAAGTCCCGGAGTCCTTCACGTACTACGCGTTTTTCTTCGTGGTTCATGGCATTGCCTTGGCGTAAGGTTTCAGGTCGAAAAGTTGTGGGTTTGCGTTAGAAAAGAGGCTCGGCGCGGTCCTTGCTGGCGACGGATCGCCAGACTTCGGTGTTACCCCCGGGTAACTGTTTCTTTTAATACAAGTAAACTATTTCGTGTTGGTTTTCCGCAACATTTCGCGCAAAGCGGCTTTGATGCCCGCCCACCGGTTGGCCTTCAGTTCTGGATGCTGCGCTTCCAATGCGTAGACAACGCCAGCCGCAAAGCCCCATGCAGCGCAGAGGGCACACAGCAGAACCCAAAGAAAAGTTTCCACGTTACACCTCGCGCCGCACGATATCGTTCTCTTCGATCTTCAAACCCGCATCGACAGCCACGCTCAGTACGTCGCCAGGCAGCTGCTTCGACACATGCGGGATCGCCCGCTGCTCATCGGTCAGCTCGTCAATCGCCACAGCATACTGCCCATTGGTCTCGTCGCGGCCGAGCGGCGCCACGGCCTGCAGGTCGGTCAGCATGTTGCGGTACAGCCACACATGCGGCGGGATGCCGGTTGCTTCTGGTTCGTCGGTGTCGACGTGTTGGACTTCGCGTTGCGCGAGCGCCTCGGTCAGCGGCTTGCCACCAACAGTCCAGCTACTGCCCGGCTGTTCGCCCTGGGCCTTGGCCAGGTCAACGCCGCGCAGCACGTCGAGCGTCTCGCCCGCGTCGAGGAAGATCACCTTGCGGTCGGAGCCGAGATAGTCACGCAGGCCGGCGAGCGCCGCATCGCGCTGGGCCTGGCTCATGCGACCAGGGCACCGAAGCACCAGCACATCGTCGGGTTGGAGTTGGATCAGGTTCATGGTGTTTGTCCTTTGGGAGGGTCTGCACCGGGGTGGTGGCTGCGTCTCACGACGTTGGCGGAAGGTCGAAGGTTGCGCGATTTCAGGTCACGTCCTGGCATTGTCACGACCCTGCGCCAAGCATACCACCACATCGAGCCATGCTCAACACTATTCGCAATGGTCCAAGGAAGGCCGCAATGGCACCGCCACGCGTCGATCGGATCAAGAGCCGTCCACCGGCCACCCGTCGAGGCCAATCTGCACCTTGGGCCGGTAGGTGCGCCCGTTCTCTGTTGCAGTTTTTATAAGATGGTGGGTGTGGCAAATTGTTTGGAGATTCTTCGGGTCGTCGATCTGCTCCTGCGTCCACCCCATCTGCCCGGCCTTCGCTTTGCTGACGATGTGGTCCACCTCGCGGCCCGCTGTCACCCGGCCCTCGGCCTTGCACACCTGGCACATGCCCATGTCGCGGGCCAGCACCTCGGCTCGGACCTTGGTCCATGCCGCACCGTAACCCCGCGATTGCCTACTTTCTGTTGACCAGACCATTTCCCATTGTCCTTGTAAAAATTTGCACCCTGAATCTTTACCTGTAATTATTTACGAGTTCGTACCTTCCAAACCCTCATTTTCCTTTCCAACCATTCCATATCCTTAGAGATATGGAATGGAATGGAAAGTTGGAAAATGAAGATGCCCTTTCCTTTCCATTCCAAAAACACCCTTTGGAAAGGTTGGAAAGTGGGAAAATTTACATCTTCGTATTTAATTTCAAGTACTCGCCGGCCTCAATAATGTGACCGGTGCGTATCAAAGCGTCAAGAGGTTGATTGATATTCTTGCGCCAGTTCGGCGAACGACCGCTTTCGAGGTGGTTCCGGGCCAGTTCAAGGAAGGCCTCGCGGGTGGTTTCGGCGATAGAAAAATGCTCGCCGAACAACTTATACACCGCCAATTGCGCCTTGCCCGTGATCTCCGGAAGGCCGCCGACCTTGTTCTCTTTCGGGGTATCGGCCATGTGCTCGACCACGCAGGAGGTGGTCTCTTCACCCTCCTCGTCGACGCCGATGGCGATGGAGGCGAGCTGAAATTTAAACTCCGCCTCGTCCTGGCCGTCTTTCATCTTGGTAATGGTGGCCGTCCGGAACGCCTTGGCACGGGACACCTCGATCTCGGCGTCGGCCGCCGCGCGCAGCGCCGAACTACCTCGCGCCCCGCTGGTGGTGTCCTTGCCGGTGTGGTGGACCAGCACCACGATCGCCCCGGTGGCCTTGTGGATCAGGTCACAATTGCGCACCACCCGGTTGACGTCCTGCGCCTCGTTCTCGTTGCCGTTGCCCATGACGCGGGCGTAGGTGTCGAGGAACACCACCGCCAGCGGGCCGAGATCCTTTAACGCCGCGATGATGTCGGTCACGTCGGTGTTGTTCATCATGTTCGGGGCGTCGGCCAGGATGCGCACCGGGAAGCTGTCCGGATCTATCTTGTGCTGGCGGCAGTAGGCATGTGCACGGTCGCGGAAGCCACTGGCACCCTCGGCCACCACATAGGCCACCGTGCCTTGCGCAACAGGCACCCCGCGCCACTCAGCCCCCCGCGCCACGCACCCGGCAATGTCCAACGCGAAAAATGTCTTGCCCGATCCGCTGGCGCCGTACAGCACGGCCAGTGACGCGCGCGGCAGCAGCCCCTTGATAATCCACTGCGCAGGCGGGCGCCTCAGGAACTGGCCCACGCTCTCGAAGGCGAAGCGCTTCTTGAGGCCCACGGGAGCCAGATCACGGCTCGCTGGCGGCGCCTCGGGTTCGTCATCAAGGGCCTCGAAAAAGTCGGGGGAGTCAATAGCGACTTCCGCTGGCTCGCCACCAAGCAGTTCTTCCAGCGTCGGCTCGGCCTTGGCGGGTGGCGCAACCGGCAGCCCGCTGTCGCCGACCAGGTGCTCATAGGTCAGTACCGCGTCTTCCTCGACGATGGCGGCGCCGCGCCGGCAATGTTGCGTCCACAGGTATTCGACGGCCTTGTCGTAGTCGTAATTGCGCTTGCTCAGCGCCGTCTCCATGGTGTGCTCGTTGTCGACCATGACGGCCAGCGCCATCTCTGGTGAGAGACCAGCCTTGGCCAGCGCCACGCCGACCGAGATCAATCGGTGGGAGCGGTCTTCCCCTTCGTTTGGGCCTTCGGTCATGTATGCGTATGCGCGCGTCGGCAGATCCAAATCGTCCAGGTGCGGCACTTCCATGCCCGCCACGTTAGGGACCGCCAGCGCCAGCAGTTCGGCCTTGCGCCGCCCATTGTGGTATTTGGCCTTGAGGCTATCCAGGAAGCCCTCACGCACAGGGCGCAGCGTGGCGCGGGTACCTGGCACTCGCTCGCCTGTCAGTGTGAGGAAGCGCTTGCCGCCGCCGTAGACGTCCAGTCCCGGCTCCTTGCCGTTGACCTTCTCGGCGCCTGGCAGTTTGGCCGCCCAGTCTTCCGGCAGGTCACCGAGCACCCATACGTGTAGCCCGGTGCCAGATGGCGATATCTCGGTGTAACTGTCGAGTTGCGCGGCGATCTCGTGCGCCCACGGCGCGATCTCGCCGTTGACGACGCAGTGGTCGAGGTCGATGCCAACGATGCCCTTGACACCGGTCATAAGGAAGCCGACGCCCGCGATGATATCGGGACGTTCCTTGTAGACCGCCATTGCTTCGTCGAAGGACACCCATCCGGCCGCCGAGAGGTTAGATAGACCGCACGCCGGGTTGCTGGCACGGCGCGGCACCTTGTCATACTTCTGGCGCTCATCACTCCACGGAGCCGCCCATGGTGCCCAGCGGCGCAACTTGCGCAGCTGCTCGGGGATATTCTCAGGAGTGCAAGGGACGAGTGTTGGGCGGTCGGATGCGGCGGCCATCACAGCAAATCCTTCAGGGCTTTACGATCTGCGGCTTTTTTGGCTTCTTTTCGCCGTTGCTCAAATACCCAGGAGCAATGCATCTCGAAGTGGTTACGAGTATCGTAAATCTCGTTTTCCCAGACCACTCGCCCATCCGGCATCTCTATGGCGGGGCCGATCTCCCCTGAACCGCGTTCAAATTCCATCTGTGTTACTGGCTCCGCCCAGCAGTAATTTTCCTCTTGTACCATTTTGAATGCAAACACCATAGTCTCGACAAGACCGGCGCCTTCGGCACCGTCAATGATGTCATCGTGAGAGTAGCCCATCAGGGCGCGAGTGTTCGGTGCTGCTGGGATGAAATGAGACATGGCGATGGTTTCCTTAAAAAGCAAAACCCTGGAGGGAGTCTTCAAGATCGCCAAACCTTCCAGCCCAATACTGGTGCGAAGACCCCCTCCAGGGTTTATTGGGGTTCATAAATAAAGGTTGGCCCGACCATCATACCCCACCCCCTCGCCCCCACGCAACAAAAGAAAAAGCCCGCACGCGGCGGGCTTTGGTCCGAAGCCTATCTGGCAACTGGACGAGGGCGGGATTATATCAGGTCGGACAGATCATCATCGACCGGCGCCAGCGCGGCTTTAGCTTCGGCCTCGCGCTTGCGGTCGATCGTCTTGATCCGGCCTGACAGCGCATCACGCTCGGCGCACAGCTTGGCATAGTCCCAATGTTCGCTTTCGGACAGCGCGTACTTTGAGATATCCGAGATCACGTCGTCGGCGCCCGGCGGGTTTTCCAGGTTCGACACGGCCAGGTCGAAATACGACTTCTTGAGCTCGACGCCCACGAAGCGGCGGCCCATGGTGACGGCCACGGCGCCTTCCGACCCGATGCCGGCGAATGGCGACAGCACCACGTCGCCGGGATTGCTCCACAGCTTCATGCAACGTTCGATCACGTCCAGCTGCAACGGGCAAATGTGCCGGGTGTCGTCGTCCTCTTTGGCGTCACGGTACTTGAGCACCCGACCCTGGCGGATATCCATCCACACCGGTGACGCCACGTTCTGCCACTCGTCCACCGGGAAAGTCTCGTTCGTGTGGGTGATGCGGCCCTCGTTGTCGCCGGGCTTGCGGAACACCACCACGTAATCGGGGATGCCGGTGCGCGACATGGCCGAGTCCTTTTTCAGCTGCTTGTGCAGCAGGCCCAGCGCCTTGGTGCGGGTGACGGCCACGACCGGGCACTTCCATACGCACACCTCGGCATGGTAGATAAACCCAGCATCTTGGAATTCCTTGATGATTCCGCCCCGGAAGTCGCGCAGGCCGATAAAGCCGTCGTTCTGCTTTGAAGTTGGCAAGTTCATGCAGTGGACGGCCACCAGGCGGCCCGGCTTCATGGTGCGCATGTGCTCGCGGACGAGGAAACCATAGTGCTTGAAAAAGTCCTCGTCGTTCTTCGAGTTGCCCATGTCGTGCAAGCTGTTCGAGTAGCTGTACAGCGACGAGAAAGGCGGCGAGTACACGCTGAAGTCGACCGAGTTATCGGGCAGGCCGCGCAGCACTTCTACGCAATCGCCGTTGTACATCGCCCATCCGTTACCATTTTTGCTTATCATGCTGCATTCTCCAAAAGGAATTGAGGTACTTCAATTTTGACCGGCGAGGTGTGCTCGGTGTATTCGCGGAACGTGTTGACTACATTCGAATAGACGTGTTCGGCCATGTAGCGCGAGAGCTCGGCCGACAGTTCGTCGTGCTGGCGCTCCTTGCGCTTCAGATTGTCCACGACGGCGCGCTCGGTGCTGCCCAGGATGCAATGCACGTGCACCTCGCGGGTCTGCCCGAAACGGTAGCAGCGGCGCACGGCTTGGTAGAACTGCTCGAACGAGTCGGACAGGCCGGCGAACACGATCGTATTGCAGTGCTGCCAGTTCATGCCGAACCCGCAAATGGAGCTCTTGGATACCAGCACCCGCGTGGCGCCAGCCGAGAACGCCATCAGGGCCGATTCCTTGGCGTCCATCTTGTCCGACCCGGTGACCTCTACGGCGTCCGGTATGAGCTCGGCCAGCTGCGCCGATTCGTCGTTTAGGTGACACCACACCAGCGCCGGTTCGGCTGTGCTGTTGGCGATCTCGGCGGCGAAGGCCAAGCGCGCCGGCATGGATTCGCGCTTGGCGGCCCGGCGCTCGGTCAGCGTCATCGCCAGCGGGCCGGGCATTGGCAATTCGTGGTAGTGGATATGCAGCTTCGGCAGCTGGTACTCGGCGCCGTCCAGGCCAAGGTCGGCCGGCGATCGGATGACGGCCGCCCAGGTGGCCATCCACTCCCAGAACTTCGCCCGGCCGTGCCCTTTGAGAATCCATTTGCTGGTCTCGGTCGAGTCATGTGTGAAGAACATGGCCAGCATCTCGGCGCGCGGCATGACGCCCAGGAATTCCGACTGGGTGCCGAGCTCCATGTAATCGTTTGGCGACGGCGTGGCGGTGCAGCTAAGGCGATACGGCACCCGCGATGCCGCCTCGGTTATTTCGCGCCGCGTGCTGCCGTCGAAGTTCTTAAGGATGCTCGACTCGTCCAGCACCACCGCCTCGAATTTCGACATGTCGAACTTGCTCACCATTTCATAGTTGGTGATGATGAACGTGGCGCCGGTGTCGTGCCTGGCGTATTGCAAGTCGACGCCGACCATGCCGGCCTCGATCACAGTCTGCGGCGCCACCGCCAGCGGCGACAGGAACAGCACCCGGCCGCCGAAGGTGTAGTCGGACACCAGCCGCGCCCACTCGGCCATGGTGCGGGTCTTGCCGAGCCCGGTGTCGGCGAAGATGGCGGCGCGGCCTTTGCGCAGCGCCCAGCGCACCAGGTACTTTTGGTGCGGCTTCAGGGTAGGGTTGAGCTGGTCCTCGGCCACGTCGAACCCGGATTGAATATCCGTGAACCGGCGCGATGCGATGAACTCAGCGTAATTCGCAGTTGTCAATTGGTACTCCTTTTAGCAGTTGGGAGGGTTGGTTTTATTTGTAGTTGATAATTTGAAAACCGTTGATATTACGTACTTTCCACGCGTACAGCGACAGCTTGCGCATATCGTCGGCCGAAGCGCCGACCAAATCGCGGACTTCGGCCAGGGTGGTCACGCAAATGCTGTTTTCTTCGTTGTAGATTTTGTACATGGTGTTCTCCGGTTGGTATGTAAGAACTATACACGCAAGTATTTACTTGTGCAAGTTTATTTCACCACCGCCGCGCACGGCCCATCGTGCCCCGCCCGACGCGTGCAGCGCCACCCGGCCGGCGGAAGGGGGCATTCTTGGGCCAGCTTGGCGCGGGCACGCCACATTTCGCCGGGCCAGCCTTTCCAGTGGCGCTCCGAATGGAACGTCGCCATGCCTTCGCTGCCGGGGCCATGCTTTTCGTCAGCCAGCCGGCGATAGGTTTCCGCGAATAGCTCGTACTCATCGGACGGCGCCCGCTGCACCAGTGCATTCTGCCGCTCGATCAGGTCTTTGTCGGCCTGCGCATCGGCCCCCGCATCCGCCGCCTCCAACAGCTCCAGGCACTTCCTCGGGCGCACCAGCGCCAGCAGCGCAAAGGCGATGAACAGGCCGAATAGTTTAATGCGGATCATGGGTTTTCTCCTTGTGTAAGTTTGCAATCAAGTGGTAATCCTCGTGGCCGGTCTCCCAGTCCACGCCGTCACCTTTCCAACCCATCACGACAACGTCGCCCGAGGTAATGCCGGGGCCGAATTCGAGGTGGTCGGGGAACTCCAACAGCGAGTCCGCGATGCAGCCGCAAGCCCCGCAGCCGGGGCAGCTCATCCGCTTGAGCGGGCGCAGCTCGGACCGTTGCGCCCATCCACCGGCCTTTGTGGCGAACTGCGTCTCCACGTAGCGCATGAACACTCCTTTGCAGACGTAGGGTTTTTCGGTGTCCACGAGGCTACCTCCAAAGTAATTTTAAACGCGACGCCTTGACGTCGGGGTGGATGCGGCCGGCGCAGATATCGCGCACGGTGTGGGCGCCTAGCAGGGTGCTGTAGCGCTCGATACACTGCGCCACCGACAGCAGCCCGTATTCATAGTCCCAGCGCACAGCGGCCACCAGGCGGTCGGGCGTGGGGTTGCCCGCCGTGCGCGGGGCGATCAGCCGGGGGATGACGAGCGGGGGCTGGGTGGTCATTTCAACGCCTCGCGCCCCGCATCGGTGAGATAGGCGTAATTCTCGCTATCCCAAGCGATCCAGCCATTTTCCTCCAGCCGATCGATGATCGGGCGGGTTGGTGCGGAAGCATTCTGCATGTGGTAATAGACAGAAAAGCGGCCGGACCGGCGCAGCTGCTTGCGGTTGATCTGAGCTAGGCGCTCCTTTTGTACTTTGGTCGCTTTCACAGATCACCCCCAAGGCCCAGGTTACTGCGCACCTTCGCCGACACCAGGTCGTTGCGCGGGATGCCGTATTGCATTTCGATCTCCTTGGCGCGCGCCGGCGGCACGTAGCCCTTACGGCGCCAGTCCTGGATGGCCTGCGGGGTGACGCCCAGCGCGCGGCCCAGTGCGGCCAAGCCACCGGCGGCGGTGATGGCCTTGAGGACGGCGGAGTCGGGCGGCGGGGTGGGGGCGTCTGCCTCCAGCCACCCGTAGACAGTGCTGCGCGGGACACCGAGGGCGCGGGCCAACTTCGTTCCGCTGCCGGCGTGGGCGATGGCCAGTTGCAGGCCGGTTTGTTTCTTGGTCATGGTGTTTTCCAGGTGGTGCCCGCCGTAGCGGGCGGGGTTGATTAGGCGGCTGTAATAACTGAGCGGACTACTTCAGTTGTCGTTTCTCCGCTCAGTTTGCCGAAAAGGTTTTTCTTGGCGGGGCTGGAAGAAAAACCGACAGCCGACTGGGTAACGATACGGCCGCCGTGATTCTGGACGTTGACGCTGCGGATCACGTACGGGAGCGTTTTCTTAAAATTGCGCTCGACCACTGTGCCGTCCGAGAAAGTCGCCGTGTGCTTGTTCATGTTCTTCTCCAACTCCGCCGCGCCCGTTGCGCTGCCCATAGACACAATATACGCGACCGTTTTACTTTACGCAAGCAAAATATATCGCAACAAAATGCTTGCGTATCTTTTTTGAGTGTGCCATGCTTCGTTCTGTCGATTCGGACAACAACCAAACAGAGGAAACCAACATGGGTATCGAACAAGCAATCACCGACCACGCAGCAGCAATCCGCGAACTGGCCGCCGCGATCCGTGGCGCCGCATCGAGCAACCTGGCCACGGCCGTCGTCGGCGACCCTGCACTCGTAGCGATGCGCCAGGAGCACGAAGCCGCCGAACTGGAAAAGTCCGTCACCAAGGTGGAAAACGAAGCCAAGGCCGAGCATAAGAAAGTCATGGCGATGGTCGAAGCTGACCGCAAGTCGGCCGCCAAGCAAGCCGTGGCCGAGGCACTGACCAAAGCGAAGGCCGAGAAGGAAGCCGCAAAGCCGGCCTCGGCACCTGAACCAGAAGACGACCCGCTCGACGCCGCGCTACTGGACTGGGACAAGGACGTGCGCCCTGCGCTGCTGGCGGTGGGCAAGGATCGCGACGCGTTGGTCAAGCTGATGGCCAAGTACGACGTGCCGAAGGGCGGCAAGGCGCCGGCCGAGAAGTGGGCCGACCTGCTGGCCGAGGCCAACGCCATCGTGGCAGCGCGGGGCTGATCATGGCCGCACACGCCAAACTCTCCCCGAGCGGCGCCAAACGCTGGATGGCCTGCGCCGGATCGCTGGCCATGGAAGCCGGCACCCCGGATCGCGGCAGCGAGTTCGCCGACGAGGGCACCGCCGCCCACTTCCTGGCGTCCGAGTGTCTGGAGGGCGAGCACGATGCGAAGTTCTTCTTGGGCCGGAACATTACCGTGGCGCCGGACGGCACGACATGGGCGGCCAACCTAGTGGCCGGTACGCACGGCGAACTGCGGTGCTTCACCGCCGACGCCGACATGTGCCGCGAGGTACAGAAGTACATCGACGCGGTGCGCGAAGCGGCGCAGGGCGGCGAACTGCACGTCGAGCAGCGATTGCCGATCTTCGGCGGCGTGATCCCGGACCAGTTCGGCACCAGCGACGCGGTGGTCTTGTTCCCGAAGCTGCTCAAGTGCGCCGATTTAAAATTCGGCCGGGGCGTGCAGGTGTTCGCCGAGGAGAACGAGCAGCTGATGCTCTACGCCCTCGGCGCACTGGACGAGTTCGACTTGCTGGGCGAGATCGAGGAAGTCGAGCTGATCGTGCACCAGCCCCGGCTCAACCACTACGACAGCTGGACGTGCAGCGTCGAACACCTGCGGGCCTTCGAGCAACGTGCGATTGCCGCCGGCAAGCTGGCGCTGTCCTTGGGGGTGGTTCCGGCCACCAACGAGGATGACGTAGACGAGGACAGCGGCGCGGCGTTTGTGCGCACTACGCTGGACCCTGCCGGCGTCGCGGCCCTGGCGCCCCACCTCAACCCCGGCCCCGACCAGTGCCGATTCTGCAAAGCCAAGGCGACTTGCCCGGCGCTGCGCGACCAGGTGCTGGCCACGGTGGCAGGTGACTTCGAGGTGATCGTTGACGAGATCGGCGGCGACTTCGTAGCCAAGCCAGTGGTCGACAACCTGATCGCACTGGGCAAAGGCGAGATCGCGGTGTCCATCATCGACGCCGAGAAGATCATCGCGGCGGCGCACGGTGTGGCGCCGGGCAAGGTGGACTTTCAGGAAGCCGAGCCGGCCGGCACCGGCGAGCACGACGATCCGAACTACTCTTTCACGGCGCAGTTCATCGTCAAAAAGCCAACGCTCCGCCCGGCACTGGAGAATCCCGAGGCGCGGCTGACCAGCGCCAGCGACGAGCAGCTCGGCCTCTTGGGCGAATCGATCGACCTGGTGGAAGGTTGGGCCAAGGCGGTGCGCGCCGAGTTGGAGCGGCGCATGCTGGCCGGCGGCGAGGTGCCCGGCTTCAAGCTGGTCAAGGGCCGCGAGGGCATCCGCAAGTTCGCCGACGCCGCCGAGGCCGAAGCGATGATGAAGTCGATGCGGCTGAAGCAAGACGTCATGTACGACTGGACGCTGATCAGCCCCACCACGGCCGAGAAGCTGCACGCCGACGGGATCATCGGCAAGAAGCAATGGCCGAAACTGCAAGCGCTGATCGTGCGCAGCGAAGCCGGCCTGTCGGTAGCACCTGCCGCCGACAAACGACCAGCGGTGGCGATCACCCCGGTGGCCGATGATTTTGAAGCACTGCCCGATGCCGACGACCTGTCGGATCTCATTTAATTTTACTTGAAAGAAACACCATGAAAATCAAACTGCAAAACGTCCGTCTGTCCTTCCCCGCGCTGTTCACCCCGGAGGCGTTCAAGCCGGGCGACGCGCTCAAGTTCAAGGCCACCTTCCTGATCGAGAAGGGTACCGATCAGGCCGCCGCGATCGAGAAGGCCATCCTGGAGACAGTGCGCGCCAAGTTCGGCGCCAAGGACGCTGAGAAGATCATCGCCTCGATCCGTGGCAACGCGAACAAGTTCTGCTACCAAGACGGCGACACCAAGACTTTCGACGGCTACGAAGGCATGATGGCCCTGGGCGCCAAGAACAGCACCCGCCCACTGGTGATCGACCGTGACCGCACCCCGCTGGCCGAGCAGGATGGCAAGCCGTACGCCGGCTGCTACGTCAACGCATCGGTCGAGTTCTTCGCCTACGACAACACCGGCAAGGGCGTATCGGCCAGCTTGGGCGGTGTCCAGTTCGTCAAGGACGGCGACGCCTTCGCAGGCGGCAAGGCCGCATCCGAAGACGACTTCGACGCACTGGATGGCGCCGACGCCGACGACCTGGTCTAAACCCTATGCCCGGCTCGCGCCGGGCGTTTTGTGGAGAACGATATGGGCATGTCATCGCACCAAAAGAATGGCGGGCACGACGAATGGTTGACACCTCCGGATATCCTTCTACGTCTCGGCGACTTTGATCTCGACCCGTGCGCGCCAATTGTCCGACCATGGCCTACGGCGGCGCACCACTACACGGTGGAGGACGGAGGCCTCGATCAACCCTGGGCCGGACGGGTCTGGTGTAATCCCCCATTTGGCCGCGAGGCTATCAAGTGGATGCGAAAGATGGTGCAGCACGGTGACGGTATTGCGCTGATCCCCGCGCGCACCGAAACAGCGATGTTTTACGAGACTGTTTGGGGCGAAGCCGACGCCGTGTTGTTTATCAAAGGCCGGCCGCACTTCCACACCGTCGACGGCGCTCGCGCGCCATTCAATAGCGGCGCGCCCATTTGCCTAATCGCGTATGGCGCCATTAACGTCTCTTTCCTTAAATCATCAGGCCTTGGCTATATGGTGAGATCAAGGTGAGCACGTTCAGTTTGAGGTGCCGCCACAACGCATGCCGACACCGCCGCGTCAGCCGCACCCACCCGGATGACTACAAGGTCATCCCGGCGTGCGAGGTGTGCGGCCACCGCAAGGGCTGGCGAATCGAGCAGCGGGCCTACAACAAGCGGGGGCTGTGCAACTGCTCCGGGCCACTGGGCCGGAACAACGAGCCGTTCCCGCACCGCACCACCCATCCGTCGTGCGACCAACACCCGCACGGCATTTACAACCAGGCGCGCGCCCGTGGCGTTGCGCATGAAGATATTCCGAAGGAGTACTGGCCGTGAAACTTTACGATACGAAACACAAGCAGGAGGTGCAAGAGTTCGAGGTGTACCTCGCCAAAGACTTGGTGGCAGTGCTGACCTCCATCGTGGATAGCTGCCCCGGCTGTGTAGCTACCTCAACTGGTATCCGATACGATCAAGGACTGGTGGTGCACAATTCGCGGGGCAATCCCATCGCCCATATCGTCACGAAATGGGACGGCAAGGAATAGCCATGAGCTACTTCGACGACAACGAGGATAAATTCCTCGGCCCAAGTCGGCGTCGGTTCTTCGGCAACCGCAGCCCCAAGAAGCAGGCCGAGGTGCGCGCTGCCGATCGCAAGGCGATGCACAAGCCGCCCGATGCGTTCATCGACCGCGCCGCCATGAAGGCCGCGCCCGGCAGCGAACTGGCCCGCGCCCGTATCGCGGCGCACGCCGCGTTCGATCCACTGTGGCAGTCGGGCAAGTTCTCGCGCGGCGTGGCCTATGAGTGGCTGGCGTCGGAGCTGGGCATCCCCGTGACGGCCTGCCACATGGTGCTGTTCGACGTTGCCATGTGCGGGAGAGTGGTGGCGATCTGCTCGGCGCACCCTGCATGCAAACAGGCGGCCATCGACCTGATGGGATTCGAGGATATATCGTGCCCGCCTCTTGGCTAGATTCGCTGCTGGGCTTGCCGGCGCTGCCGCAGGCGACGCCAGGCCCGGCCAAGAAGGGAGGGCGGGTGCGCCGCGCGCAGAAGGCTTTGCCGCCGGCGCAGCGCAAGAAGTGGACGTACAAGGGCCGGTGCCGCGCTTGCGGCCAGGAAGTGTTCTGGTCGGACAGCCCCACCGGCATGGCGCTTATCGAGATCCGCGATAGGCAAGTTTTACGGCACCGATGCCACGGCGTTCTGCCGGATGAATTTGAGGACTTAACGAAATGACCGACGACATCGCAATGCCCCGCCAGCGCCTGGCGTTCATGGACTTGGAGACGTGGAGCGACGTCCCGATCCGCCACGGCGCGTGGGCCTATGCCGAGGGCGCGGAGGTGCTGCTGTGGGCCTATGCGCTCAACGACGGCCCCGTGATGGTATGGGATCTGACCAGCGGCGAGCCAATGCCCGATGACCTGGCCGCGATCCTAGTGGACGACGATATCACCACCGTGTGGCACAACGGCAGCATGTTCGACACCACGGTATTGAAGGTCGCCATGGGCATCGACATCGCGCTGCCCCGGCTGCACGACACGATGGTGCAGGCGCTGCAGCATAGCCTGCCCGGTTCGCTGGGCGCGCTGTGCGAGGTGCTGGGCGTGCCGAGCGACAAGGCCAAGGACAAGGCGGGCAAGGAACTTATCCGCTTGTTCTGTGTGCCGCTGCCGTACCGTTTCCCCTACGCGCGCAAGGACTTCGCCAGCAAGGCCGAGTACGACGCCGCCAAACTGGCCGCCAGCGAGACCTGGACCGGTCGCGCCACGGCAAAGACGCACCCGGCCGACTGGGCGCGGTTCAAGGAATACGCCGCCTTCGATATCATCGCCATGCGCGAGGTGTACAAGCGCATGCCCATGTGGAATTGCAAGTTGCCCTACGAGCGCGAGATTTTCCATGTCGACCAGCGCATCAACCGGCGCGGCATGTACATCGATCTCGACCTTGCGCGCGGCGCGCTGGCGGCGGTGGACGAGGAGCAGGAACTGCTGCGCGAGCGCACCTACGAAATGACCAATGGCCAGGTGCAAAGCGCCAGCAAGCGCGACCAGCTGCTGCTCCATATCCTGGAGAACTACGGTGTCGATTTGCCCGACATGCAGAAGTCCACCCTGGAGCGGCGCATCGCCGACCCTGACCTGCCCGAAGGCCTCAAGGAACTGCTGCGCGTGCGCCTGTCGACGGCCACCACCAGCACCAGCAAGTATGTGGCGCTGCTCAACTGCGTCAGCAGCGACGGGCGTCTGCGCGGCACCAAGCAGTATTGCGGCGCCGCGCGCACCGGCCGGTGGGCCGGTCGCCTCTTCCAGCCGGATAATCTCCCAAGTCGCGGGCTGATGTCTGAGGACCAGATCGAGATGGGCATCGAGGCGTTGAAGGATGGCACCGCCGGCATGCTGTTCGAGGACGTGATGTGGTTGACCAGCTCGGCCATTCGCGGGTGCATCGCGGCGCCGCCCGGCAAGAAACTGGTGGTGGCCGACTTGTCTAACATCGAGGGACGCGGCCTGGCGTGGCTGGCCGGCGAGAAGTGGAAGATGAAGGCGTTCGCCGAGTTCGACGCGGGGCGCGGACACGACCTCTACGCGCTGGCCTACGCCAAATCCTTCGGCGTCTCGCCCGAGTCGGTGATGGAAGACAAGAAGGCCGGCGGCATCCAGCGCCAAGTCGGGAAAGTTCAAGAGCTCGCCCTAGGATTTCAATCCGGCGTCGGCGGCTTCTGCACGTTCGCGGCGGCCTACGGCATCGACCTGGAAGACCTGGCCGCGCAGGCGCAGCGCCACATACCCGGCGAGGTGTGGGGTCAGTCGTCCATCATGCTGGAGTGGCACCGCAGCAAGGGCCGCGACCCGGCGGCGCAGTACGGTCTGTCGGACCGCGCATGGCTGGTGTGCGAGTCGTTCGTCCTCGGCTGGCGCGCCGGCCACCCAGCGATCAAAGACTGGTGGCACGACTTGGAAGACAAGATGCGCCAGGCGATCACGAACCCCGGCACCACCTACCAAAGCGGCAAGGTGAAAATCCGCCGCGATGGCGCATGGATGCGCGTGGTGCTGCCCTCGGGCCGCGCGCTATGTTACCCCGGCCCTGCACTGGTGGCCGAGCGCAAAAAGAAAGACGAGACCGAAACGGCCGATGTCGAGACGGTGCGCGCGGTGGAGTCTGACACCGGCGACGGGCGCACCTCGGTGAGCTACCTGGGCATGAACCAGTACAGCCGGAAGTGGTCCCGCATCCATACATACGGTGGCAAGGGGGCGGAAAACTGTCTGACTGGAGACACCGAAGTGTTGACCATGGTGGGCTGGATTCGTATCGACGAAGTGGAGGATATACCAGTGTGGGACGGCCACGAATGGGTCGAGCATGACGGTTGTGTTTATAAAGGTAATCAGTTAGTATTATCAAACTACGGCGTTCGGATGACGCCGGATCATTTGGTTCTAACTGAGAAAGGATGGCGGAATGCATCATCGTGCGAGGGACTTGACCGGGCAGACGTTGGGCTACCTGACGGCTATACGGTACATCGGATCGGAGAACGGGCGCCGGTCTATCTGGGAAGTGAAATGCAGCTGCGGTGTGCTCAAGCCTATGCAAGCCTCGGAATTCCTCAAGCAGCAGAAGCGCGGCATCGTGGCGTCGTGCGGGTGCATGCGGAAGGCGACGATCGGGGCAAGGAACGTTACCCACGGTATGAGCCGGCACCCGGCGTTTGCAGTGTGGCGCAGCATGTGCGACCGCTGCCACTTGGCGACGCACCAGGCGTATCACAACTATGGCGCGCGGGGTATCGAGGTGTGCGAGCGCTGGCGCGAATCGTTCGCGGCCTTCTGGGAGGACATGGGGCCGACATACGCAACAGGCAAATCAATCGAGCGCAAGGACAACGAGCAGGGCTACAGCCCGGAGAATTGCCGGTGGCAGTCAATGCGGCGCCAAGCGAACAACAAGCGCACCTCGCGGCTGATCGATACCCCGATGGGGCGCATAACAGTGTCGCAGGCGGCGCGCCGGTACGGGGTTTACGTCGGGACGCTGTACTATCGACTGGACCACGGGTGGCCGGTGCTGAAGGCGCTCAACCTGTCTACGATCTGATGAACTGCGGGCCGCGCCACCAGTTCGTGGTGCGCGGCGCCGACGGCCATGCGCTGATCGTCCACAACTGCACCCAGGCAACAGCACGTGACGTTATGGCCCACAACATGCCGCTGATCGACGGCGGGTATTTCGACGGCGAGGAATTCATCGACGGCCTGCGCGCGCTGGAACTGCACGGCGAGCGCGACGACCGCCCAGAGCACCTGCAAGGGTATGGGATAGTCTTGACGGTGCATGATGAGTGTGTGGCCGAAACCCCCGACGACCCCCGCTACAACCCCGAGCACCTGGCCGCGCTGCTGTGCGCCCCGCCCCCGTGGGCATTGGACATGCCACTGGCCGCCGCCGGCTTCGAGTCGTATCGCTACAAGAAATAACTTGCACAAGTAAATACTTGCGTGTATAGTTCTTACATACCAACCGAACCGGAGAAGACCATGAAAGCTTTTACATCAATCGTCCAAAAGCGCGGCGCCGTCCCGTTCGCGGCGCACATCGGCGAGCGCGTCTACATGCAGGAGTTCCGCAAAGGCGAGCCACTGCCCGCCAACCTGCACCGCTGGGCGCCGACTCTCGACGCTATGCTGGAGGGGGTCGACACTGACGGCCCGCTGTACTTGATGATCGATCAGGGCATTGTGCGCGCCGGTACTTCGCATCGCCGGCCGGGCGTCCACATTGACGGCTACTGGGTGCCGGCTAAGAGCGCCCACGGGGGCAGCGGCTCGCACAGCAACACCCCGCCTCCGGCCCCTGGCGGCAGTCACCGTGGTAGCGGCTCGCATAGCTACACTCCACCCGTGGAAGTTCCGGGCAACCACGGTGGCGGCGGGGGCCGGCACAGCGCTGGCGGCTCTTGGGCTGACGCGGCCTACGAAGATCACGAGGGTATCCTTTTGGCGTCGAGCGTACAAGCCGCGCGTGCGTACAGCGGCGTATTCATCGGCCAACCGGGTGACGGCGGCGACTGCTCGCACATCGACCTGACTGGGCTGACCCCGACCGCGATGCTGGCCGGCCAGTGCTACGCAGGCAACGTGACCATGCTCCATGAAAGCTTGCCCCTGGCCTTCGACGTGCTGCGAACCGTAGTGCGTATCAACGCCCCCGGCTGGACTCCGCAGTAAAACCCCACCCTCCCAAGGACAAACACCATGAACACGAAAAACGAAAACGCGCTGCTCGACCTGGCCAGCGAAATGCTCAAGGCCAAGAACGACGCCCAGCTGTCCCGCGCGCTGGCCGTGGCGCCGCCGGTCATCAGCAAGATCCGCCACGCGCGCCTGCCGGTGGGCGCCACGCTGGTGATCAAGCTGCATGAGGTAACTGGCCTGTCCGTTGCTGACATCAAGTTTTTTATTACCCACGGCCCGCAGCAGGTGGTGAAATGACCAAGCTCTACGACGACAAAGAAGTCGAGGTGGAAATAGACAGCGGCGATATCTACATCACCGTGTGGTGCGGCTTCACGCACGAAGTCACCTCGGTGTCGGCCGACCAGGCCCGGAAGATCGCCACCGCCCTGATCGCGGCAGCAGAACTCAAGGAGCAAGCCAAATGAAAACCGTTCTCCTCCTCGGCGGCCCGGCCGCCGGCCAGCAGGTCGAAGCCCACGGCACGATGAAAAGCCTCCTGCTCACCTACGCCGGCGTCCCGGTCACATACAACGTCGTCCCGATGTGCTCGCACGGCGAGGTGCACTGGTTCGGCGTGCTCGACGGTGCCGACCCGCTGGCGCTACTCATTGCGGGGTATGCGCCGGTGGCAACGGCACCGAAGATTGACCCTCGCCCTTACGTAGACCGCGACGGGAAAAGCATAGTGGACGCCGCCCTTGCTGCGATCGCCTACGATAAAGCGATCCAGGGATGCGCCGACAATCCCGACGCCATGTTTTCGTACTGCACCGCGCAAGGTGAAACCCTTGACAGCCTGTACGCCGATTGGATTGCGAAAAGCCGCGCCGTGCTGGGCGAGTATGGGGTGAAGCCATGATCCGCCTTGCTATCATCCTCGGGTTCGCCACCATGGCTATCGCCGCTTTTTCGCTGGGCCTGGAAACTCGCGCCCAGATCGACGCCACGCCGACCAAAACCGAAACGCTCACCTGCGTCCGCGTCACGCAGGTGACGCCGGCCGGAACGATCAACTACCTTTGCGAGGTGCGGAAATGATAACCACTCAGCAATCGGCCGAACTGCTGGCCGTTATTCAGGCGTACACCCACGCCGAGTACGAGGCGGGCTTCTACAACGCGCAAGCGTACATGCGCAAAGAAGCGACCGCGCTCGACAAAAAGAAATGCCTCGCGGCCAGTTCTGCCGCGAACGAAGCCCACCACGCCTTGCTGGAGCACCTGGCCGGGCTGATCACCCTGGAAGGAGTGTCGCCGTGAAACGCCCACTGCGCGAGAGCGATATCGAAAAGTACCTGGTCAAGCGCGTCAAGGAACTGGGCGGCGAGTGCCGGAAAATTCAGTTCATCGGCCGGCCGGGCGCGCCGGATCGGCTGGTGATGCTGCCGGACGTTGGCCTGCGCACTGACCGCACCATCTGGGTCGAACTCAAAGCCCCCGGCAAAAAGGCCGAGCCGCACCAGCTGCGCGAGCACGAGCGCATGCGCAAGATGGGCCAGCGGGTGGTCGTGATTGATTCGCTGGCGGGCGTGGAGGAACTGTTCAAATGAAACGCTACCATGCCGACAAAATCGCCGAGCATCCGGAAGGTTGCCTCGTTCTTTTCCCGGATGCTCAAACCGAGATAGCCCGACTCGCGGCGCTGCTGCGCGAGGGCGGCGAGATCGTGCAAGAGAGCATCGCCGAGGTGCACACCTTGAACGGCGAGATCGCCCAGCGCGACGCCCGCATCGCCGACCTGGAAATGTTCAAGCAGCAATGGGCCGTAGCGGACGCCGCACTCGTAAGTGCGCGCCAGCGCATCAGCGAATTGGAAGCGGAACTCGCCGACAAGAAATAACTTGCACAAGTAAATACTTGCGTGTATAGTTCTTACATCGGCACTACAAACCACCAGGAGAACAAAATGGAAAACGCGATCAAAGAATTCAACGCAAAAGTACAAGCCGTTACCGGCAAAGCGGCCCGCGAATCCGATATCGCCCGCTTCATCGACCAAGCGGAAACGGCAATCGCCCACCGTCAAGCCCGCCTGGTGCAGATTGGTTTTGCCGACTTCCGCACATTGAGTGGCCGCGCCGCTCTGGTGGAAGTGGCATTTTGAAAACCCCGCAAGAGCGAATCGAATTCGCTCTTAGATTGTGGCAAGAAGAACCCCGGCCGTACTGGCGATATATCCGGGGCCTTGTAGTGGACGAAGCGCTGCTTGATATGTTTGGCGTGCTGCCGCGATAATACCCCTCCCAAGAAAGGAACCAACACCATGCCCCGCAACATCGAACCAATCCACGCCCGCCGCGCCGCGCAGTTGAAAGCGCTGGCCCAGGTGCGCAACACCCTGCCGGCGCCGGACCGCGCCATGGTCGCCGAACTGGTGGACGTGCCCGTCGAGAACATGCAGGACTGGCAGCTCGAACTGGTCGACAGCCTGGCCAGCGCTTACCTTTGCGAGGTGGCGTGATGAAGAGCACTATGTCTAATCAGGAACTGATGGCCGCTGGCGACATAATCACCGGGTCTCGGCTGACCCTTGAGGCCATGAGGGCGATTGCGGACGCCGCTGTAGCCCGGGTGATGTCCGAGGGCAAGGTGCCTCACGCCGCCGGCTTTAAACCGAAGTACGAGACGATGCTGCGCGACGAGTTCGCCGGCCGCGCGCTGACTGGCGCAGTGGGGGGCTGGGTTCGGACCCCAAAGGAAGCCGCCCGCCTGGCATACGACTTCGCCGATGCCATGATGGAGGCCCGCAATGCGAACCGCTGATCTCACCGGCGCCATCCTCGACTGGCACACCGCCCGCGCCGAGGGCGTGCCAGCCGCCGACATGGAGCTGCGCGCCAACGGCACGCTGTGCGTGCGCAATATCCGGGGCACCCCCGGCAAGATCGTCGCCGTGCAGGTGCTCGACTACAGCACGAACTGGGCGTTGTCCGGTCCGCTGGTGGAGAAGCACATGGCCGATGTCGAATGCCACGTTGACCCTGTACGCTGGGTATGCAGTATCGGTGGTATCGGGTTCGGTCCTGATGGTGTCGGCGACACCCCGCTGATCGCCATCTGCCGCGCCGTCGTGCGCGCTGCGTTCGGCGACGATGTGGAGGATTTGCCATGCTGACCATGAAAGATGCCAACAAGTTGCGAGGGCCTATCGGCCGCAAGGTGCGATGCGAAATGGCCTTGTGGGCGCTCAACAGCGACACCCGGCGCGGCTGCAATTTCGAGCACCTGCGCGCTGGCGTAATGGCCGATTTGAAAGCGGCCGACGAGGCGCTGTTCGCCTTCATTCGCGGGGTGACCAGTGCGTAAAGCCGACGAGATCACCTTGTACGCGGCGCTGCGCGACCTGCACGGCGGGCCGTACAACGAGAAGCGCTATCCCGAATTCGCCGACGCGGTGGGCGTGTTCTTCCGCGTCCACCCGAAGCGCGTGTACGGTCTGTTGGAAAAGTGGGTCCGTGCCGGCTGGTGGGAGTACGGCGTTTCCGTCCGCGCGGGATGGTTCACCCCCGAGGCGCCGGAAA
>JAPLPG010000002.1 GCA_026400375.1 Novosphingobium sp.
GCCAGCTTGAAGGGTAGGGAAACCACGGCGGGCGGAACCATCATCATCCCCATCGACATCAGAACCGCCGAGACCACGAGGTCGATGATGAGGAAGGGCAGGAAGATCATGAAGCCGATCTGGAAGGCACGGGTGATTTCCGACAGCATGAAGGATGGCACCAAAAGCGAGAGCGGAGCCGTGATCGCCGGTCCCGTCTCGCCGGGGCGGAGTGCCTGAAGGGCCGAAAAGGTTTCGGCGTCAAGCCGCGCGGCCATGAAGGCGCGGAAGGGTTTTTGCACCTCGTCAAAGGCTTGGGCGGCGGTGATCTGGCCGTTGTTGAGCGGTTCGATGCCTTTGGTCCAGGCTTCGGTGAACACGGGGTCCATGATGAACCACGTGAGGAAGATGGCAAGGCTGACCATCAGCATGTTGGGCGGGGCCTGTTGCAGGCCGATCGCTTGCCGCAGGATCGAAAGAACGGTCACGATGACCGGAAAACAGGTGACGGTCACGGCCAAACCGGGTGCCAGGCCCAGAACCGTGATCAGCACCAAAAGCTGCACTGTGCGGGTCGAAAGCAGCGGGCCATCTCCCAGATCGAGCGACAGGTCTTGCGCGGCGGCGGGGCCTGCAACCAGAACAAGCGCCAGAACAAGCCAGCGGATCATAGCAGTTCACCCGGGGCCGCCACCTCGGTCAGCCGGACGGCGAGTTGGCCGGAGGCATCACCCTCGACCTCGTGCAATTCGCCACGGGCGATGAGGCGGTCACCGACATAAAGCTCGACCGGGTCTTCGACGCGCCGGTCCAGCACCAATACGGCATCCCGGCCCAGACGGAGAAGATCGCGCACCAGTGGACGGGCGCGACCGACGGAGACGGTGATCTCGATCGGAACCTGCGAAAACGGGGTTGTATCGTCAGCCATGGGCTTGAGCCTTTGTATTCGGGGTGAAGAAGTCGTCGAGGGCGGCGGAAATCTGGTCTATCGCGGAATCCAGATCGATACGGGCCTCGCCTTGGTCGAGTGTCAGCCGGATGTCGCCGGGCGTCAGACTGTCATCCTCGACAATCGAGACGGGCAGGCCGAGCGCGGGCACGCAGAGCTGTTCGATGGCCGCGCGGCTTGCCGGATTGAGCCGCAGGGTGACAGGCGGTTCGGACAGGTTTTCTGCCAAGGGCAGGATCGTTTCGACGACCAGCGCAGGTAGTGCGGCCTGTGCGATGCGGGGCAAAAGCTTGGACACGATCTCCATAAGCAACGGTTCAAGCGCGGTCAGAACGTGGTTGCGCGCTTCCTGATAGGTGAAGCCAAGGGCTTGCACCGCTTCCGCCGTTCTTGCCTCGGTCTGGGCACGTTCGCCCGCGTGGGCGGCTGCGGCATCGTCCCATCCGGCCGCATAGCCGGCATCGAATCCGGCAAGGCGAGCCTCGTCGGCCAAGGTGGCTGCGGCGCTGTCGGGAGCGGGTTCGGGGTGGTCGTGAAAAACTTCGAGGGCGAGGTGCGGCATCAGGTCTTCTCCGGTTCGGCTTCCATCCAGCCGCGCAGGATTTCCACCGATTCGGCCTGACGCTCCTCGATCAGGCGGCGCAGGCGGGTGACGGGGTCGGCATCGGGATCGAGCGTGA
>JAPLPG010000248.1 GCA_026400375.1 Novosphingobium sp.
CACCTGGATCAATGCCCGAGTATTTGGTAATCGTTAACAAGTTATTGGTTTAAGCAAATACCCGAACGCGCTGTAGCTTCAGTCGATTTAGAAGCGATGCCGGGAAGATCGGAAAGCGGATATGTAACGGGCCAGACCATCGGCGTAAACGGCGGACGCGTTGTCAGCTGAAGCGACGCGTTCTGACACTCGCTGCACGTCCTGGCTCGTCCAGGCGGCCGGCGTCAGGCGATCACTCAGCCTGAACGGTGTTGACCACACCTTTGAACAGATAGGATGACCGATGAGCAATTTGATTGCTGCCGACTTTGGTATTCGCCAGCTACAAGCCCGTTTTTTCGATGCCGTGTGGCGACAGGACGCAGAGGCCTTCGCGAACTGCTGGACGGTTGATGGCATATGGAAAATCGCGGGCATGGAGGTGCGTGGTCGCCCCGCGCTCATCGAGGCTTGCGAGAAGCTGCTCGGACGCTGCCGGCGTATCCACCTGCTGGCTGGACCGGCCATGCTTCAGTCGGAAGGCGAGGGGGTGATCGGCCGCCTGAACGTAACCGAATTCGCCACGATGCATGATGGTTCCACCGCAATGACGATCGGCTGGTATCATGATCGCTATGCCGAGGAAGACGGGCTGTGGCGCTTCGCCTCGCGGCATTGGAGCTTCAAGTATCGCGGCCCGCCGGACCTGACCGGTGCCTGGGTTGAAACGCCCGACTATGGTGCCTTCCCGGGGTTCCCTGGTGCCGATGAAGAGACCTACGTCCGCAAGGCCTGATGCAGGCGAGATCGTCCGCGCGAGGGCCAGACCGGCGTCCACGAATGCAACGTTGGGAGTGACAAGCGTGAACAGCACAATGGATCCCGGCAGAGCCCTGACGTCAGCCGATCTCGCCGCCGAGGTCGCGGCCACCTACGGCACCGAAGCGTTTCTCTCGGCGGATTATGCTGCGGCCGAGAAGGAGCTGCTGTGGCCGCGCGTGTGGCAGATGGCCGGCCGGCTCGAGGATATGCCCGAGGTGGGGGATTACCTCACCTACGACATCTGCGATGATTCGATCGTGATCGTGCGGACCGGGCCCGATACGCTCAAGGCCTTCCACAACGTCTGCTCGCACCGGGGCCGCCAGCTGGTCGATACGCCCGAGACCAGCAACGGCGTGCGCGGCAAGGCGCGCAACTTCGTCTGCGCGTTCCCCGGCTGGACCTACGATCTCGACGGCAAGCTGACTTACGCGCTCGATGCCGATGACTGGCATGGCGCGCTCGATACCGCCTGCACTTCGCTCAAGCCGGTGCGCGTCGATACCTGGGGCGGGTTCATCTATGTCGACATGCGCGATGAGGGCGAAAGCCTCGAGGAATTCCTCGGGGACGCGGGCCGCATCCTCAAGCACTTCGAATTCGAGAAGATGCGCTACAAGTGGCGCAAGTGGCTGGTCTATCCGGCAAACTGGAAGACCTCGCTCGAGGCTTTCATGGAGCCCTACCACACCACCAAGACCCATCACCAGCTCACCGCCTACGCCGAGTTCTATGCCTATTCCAAGGCCTACGGCTATCACTCTGTCTCGGGCTTCGATCAGCGCAAGTCTGCCGAGACGACGTCGCAGGGCGGCTCGGTCAGCCGGGCGGGCAAGGGCGAGGATCCGCGCGTCTCGACCTATGAACTCGCGCGCGAGAACTACACCACGATCAACTACACGGCATCGACCGACACGCTGATCGCGGCCGCCTCGCGCCTCAAGGACGAGCTTCCCGAAACCGCCACGGTGGCCGAAGTCATGGCCCACTGGATGAAGAGCGCCAAGGCCGATGACGCCGCCCGTGGCGTGACCTGGCCGGAAATCCCGCCTGAAGTCATGGCCGAAGCCGGCCTTGCGTGGAGCCTGTTCCCCAACCAGAACATCCTGCAGGGCGTCACTTTCGCGCTGGGCTATCGTGCGCGCCCCTATGGCAACGATCCGGACAAGTGCATCTTCGAGGTCTATGCGCTCGAACGCTATCCCGAAGGCAAGGAGCCGAAGACCGAATGGGTCTATGCCGAGCCGACGCAGGAGAACTGGGGCCTGGTCCTGTCGCAGGACTTCGCCAACATGGATCGGGTGCACAAGGGCATGAAATCGCGCGGCTTCCGCGGCGCACTGCCCAACCCCCACCAGGAACAGAAGATCATCAACATGCACCGCAACCTGGCCGAGTTCATGGGGCGGGGCGCGCCGGTGCTGCTGGGCGAAGCAAAGGATGGCTCGGGTTGACGCTGCAGCCCGGTTCTGGCGTTTAGCCAAGACGGCCGCAGGTTACTTTCGTTCCTCCGATTGGTCATATTGTTCGGCTGGTCGGGAACACTTGAGGATCCGGACAAATGGATGCCCCGATTTACCCGCCCGCCGCGCTTTTTGTTGCCCCGCAGAAGTTCGCTCAGCCGCTGAGCTCGCGGGATACGTCCATTACCACGCTGAAGGCCCACCCGGCAGCGTGGGCGATCGTCAACAAGGAAATCCCGGGCATGGACCGGCGCGTGGGCGGAGACCAGATCAGTCCGCACTTGGGGAACTTCGGTCTGGCCTTGCTCCGGCCGTTCGGCATCGTCCCGCGCGATGCTCTAGAACGGATCGATCGACAACTCCGGGCGCTCGGAGAGACTGAATGAGCGGCGGCGGACCGAAGTCAGATCGGAGGGAGGTACTTGTCATGGCGGCGGGGACTGCGTTGTTGCCATTGGTGTCGTCGGCCAGGGCCGCCACCGCTATGTCTGGCGTGACCAAGCGCTCGTCTCGCAGCATCCCGCTGAACACCGACTGGCGGTTTCATCGCGGTGAAGGCAGTTTCGAGGCCGCTCAGGTCGACCAAAGTACGTGACGGCGGGTTCATCTCCCCCATGATTGGAGCGTGGAGGACATTCCCGGCGGACAGCCGCCCGAACCCACGGTCAATTCATCCTTCTCGGCCTGTCCGACCCCAGGGGGCCACTCCACTCCCGGGTCAATTCTCGGCGCTACTTAACCATCCAGAAGGCTATCTGGAAGCGTGCGCCAACCTCTACCGCGATTTTGCCAACGTGCTTGGCGGTGAAGCGGCGCCCCAGCTTCCCGGAATTGCCGACGCGCTGCGCTCGATGGCCTTTGTTGAAACCGCCGTATGCTGCAACGGCCAAGGATGGACCGAGCTCTTGCTAGGATGAAGATTTGAGGGCCCGCGGTCTTCCTCGGCCAATTCATCGGCGACGTTCTGCCGTTCGATAACCTTGGCAACCTTATGCAATAGACGCTGGGCTCGACGATAAGTGCATTAAGATGTTCGCCGAACCGCGGCTGATCGACCTTGTCGCGGCGGCCAAAAGTTCGCGCCCTTCTGGTGTTAAGCGAGCTGCTGCTAAGGCTCGCTTAAGCCGGCACCCCCGCCCGGAGCGCGGCGGCTCGATGAGTGAAGGCACGCGCGACTTGTGCAAGAGTATGGCGCTTCAAAAATTGAATCCACCCGCTTACAGATGTTCAGTTTGGCAATAGAAATTA